>JAESRW010000017.1 GCA_016764395.1 Flavobacteriales bacterium | reverse complement strand
ATACTATCTCAGCTTAGCTGTATCTGATAGTGGTTTAAGGGTGGCAAATATAAGGCAAAAAGCCACATGGGTTTGCATTCCTAAGTAAAGTTTTCTGACACCACTTCCGGCTCCGAAAATCAATCTCCAGATAGCTTGTACAAGAATGAGTGACTCATCAAGCATCCACTGTTCAAAGCCTGTGTGTCTGCCTACCGAAGCTTTCGCTTTCGCAGGATTACTCATCCCACCATTCGCGGAAAAGACTTTTATTCAAATTTTAAACGCTGCAAATATCCGGTATATACCCAAGCAGCTGTAGATGAGGATAGCGCCTACTTTACAACTTTCTCCGTCAGTATTTCCTTTCCAAAGTCGGCCTCAACAAAGTAAATTCCTGATGACAACCGCGCAAAACTAACTTCATGCGTACTTAATCGAGAGCGGGGGGATATCGTTTGCTTATGTACGATCTGCCCTAAGTGATTGGTAATCGTAACGGTCACTGGAGTCAGTTCAACACTAGTAAGATGTATGCTGAGTTGATCCGTGACTGGGCTCGGCGATAGTTTTAAYGCATTCCCAATATTTTCGAGGTTATCGCCGGTAGAGAGGCAAATCCCAATCGATAGGCATCCAGGTACACTGACACCACAGGCATTCCCCGCGCTYACACATACATCCYCAATTATGGRACCCCAGCTAACTGAKATRGAGGARGTTCCCTGTCCGCTGYTTAYYGTYGACCCYGAAGGCACCGTCCACGTATAAGTTGTGGCRCCACTAACTGTTGCAGAATAAGTCACCGTCTCATTTTCACAAACCGCGAGAGGGCCTAAAATATTACTTGGMGTCGRCGGTGGAGGKGTWGGAGTCAGYACGATACAGGTACTYGATGAASTACCACATGAATTGTTRGCTRCCACGCATAGATTGCCAGAAGCACTTCCAGCGTTGAGGGTAATTACRTTKCYGGTGTCAGATGAAGACACCGTCCATCCRCTCGGAACGGTCCAGGTATATGAATCGGCACCACTTACTGTGGTCGCAGAAAATACCAATCCTGAAACTCCAACACATGGGGTGGTCGATCCGGTTATTGCAGATGGTGCAGCAACGCCTGGGCAAGGGATGCCCGTGGGAATGCTGGCTTTCCAGATGCCCCTTCCGAAGGTAGCAGCATAAAGTTCACTATTGGCCGTATCAATTTCGAGTTCACTTACGATTACGTTTGGTAAACCGAGACTGTATGATTGCCATACGGAAGAAGTGTCCGAAATGAAATACACCCCCAGATCAGTGCCCACATAAACTGTGTTTTCCATCGCATTGGGTACAATAACCACAGAGTTGACCGGTGCATTGGGTAGATTCAAAGACATATTTTGCCAGGTACTTCCGCCATCCGTGGTTTTAAAAACTTTAACAGCGTCAACAAACCCGCTGTAGGTTACCCAAGCTGTCAATTCATTTTTGTCGTCAATGGCTACATACGTGGGATACAAAGAATCCGGCAATCCTGAAGTTACATCCGTCCATGTCACTCCGCCATCTGTGGTAAAATGCAGCGCAGAGGGCTCATTATATTGATGAAATATCCTTTTTGCCACACACATCACATCGGAATTACCAGGAGCRATSGCCAAAGCAGAGGAAAGATTTGGAAACCCATATCCCGGWACWATRGGGAAATTGGAAATGGGTGYCCAATTCTGCCCRAAATAATTCCATYTAACSACATTCCCATATCCRGCATAYATCGTATWCATATCWGCAGGATCCAAKGTGTATGGGGTYGTCCACTCAGCTTGTTCGCCTGAATAAGATATATTRTTAAATGAATTTCCGCCATCATTTGATAACGACAAATTTCCATACTGAGAAGAAACATACAGAATGTTGGTATCCRYGGGATGYATAATACACTCCATYCCATCTCCACCGGAAACGTGTTTCCACTTCGTTTGGCTTTTAAAGAAGGTGGARTTATCCTGGGCACCTGCYAATAAATACTSRGGAAACGTCTTGCTCAGACTCAAACGATAAAATGARGTGATCTGCATGTTATTRGAMAGGWACTCCCAATTCGTCGGCCARACATAGTTGGGTAMACCCMAGAAATCTGTCCACGAGCCGGAAATAATGGTATCCGTTCTGGAAATGCCGCCATCATTACACACGTAGTATTTACCATCCACCGGATTATAGGCAAATTGATGCTGGTCCGCATGAAGACTGGTACCGCTTTGCGTCCACCACGATGAGCAGCCTGCCCAGGTCATCCCTCCATTTGCTGACATCCACATATTCACTCCACCTGCATAAATTACATCCCGATTATAAGGGCTTACCATTARTGCAAGGTCATARGTACCCTGTCCGTTCGACCCACTTCCATCRTACCATTCCAAAAKATTTTGTGTACTGCCAGTCTGCATCGACCARGTGCTACCAGCATCAGTYGATCGGTACACKCCAAATAATCCACCAYTCATGTCACAGGYAATTGCATAAATGTAATTGGGGTCCGATGGTGAAATGGCCAGTTCGATTCTTTGTGCCTGTTGCGTTGTTGGGATTCCGGTATTAAGCCAACTCCAGGTAGAGCCAAAGTCGGTGGATTTCATAATACCGGCACTTCCTGTATCATATGAAGCGATATAGCCCGAGGAAGCATAGAGGACTTCTGAATCTACCGGGTCGTACTCAATATCCCAAATAATCGTGTCTAAAGTCTGGGTCCAGCTGTTTCCAGCATCATACGACTTCCAAATACCATTGATTCCCGCTGCTACCAAAGTGTCGGGATTGTTCTTGTGTATGAAGACCCTCCTCATAAGAGAGGCGTCGCCATCGGTAAGATTATACGTTAGTCCCGTAGGTTGCCAGCTCAGCCCGCCGTCTATCGTTTTGTAGACACCCAATCCGAAATGCGTATTCCGCTTTCGTGCATCCAGTTGCAAACTTACGCCGAGGTATGCATAGTCTCCTACACAGACATACATAATGTCCGGATCAGTCTGGTGCACCGCGATATCGCTGATTCTTAGAATGGGCAAGTCATCCGTTAAAGGTGTCCAGGTATTTCCGCCGTCTGTGGTCTTCCACATGCCCCCCTGGGCCACTCCGACCCAAAATGTATTTGGATCCACGGGATGAAAAGCAATACAGTTGATTCTGCCCATCCCAAAATAGGATGACCCGACCGAAGGGAAAACATCCGGCCCTACGGGTGTCCAGCTCGATTTCTTGCTCTGAGCTGATTGATTTTTGAGTTCAGCGACTCGAACGGCTTCACTTAACAACACGCCAGCCTCTGGTGATGACCTTCCCAGGGTGGTGCGTTGTGAAAAGCCTTCCTCCCAACGCTTATACCATTTCCAACCCCGTGTGGAGTCCAGGTTTTTATTTTCAGCCCATTTATCAAAAGCCCTTTGATATTCGGCAATGCTTGATTCTTTAGGTGTCCGATCCGGAAGAAATTCCTGGCTCATCCCAAGATGGTGGAAAAAAAGGAGTGCCAATAGTATGGTTGAGAAACGAAAGTTATTGCAGTTGGACTTTAAAGTAGGGCGATAGTTCATTTGATTTTTCCTTTGTCACTCTTTCCACTCACCAGATTCGGCAATAGCCTCCATTTTTTCCTCGAGATCAATTAATATTTTTGGCGCCATAGCGCCATAGGTTATTTTCTTTACGCTTCCATCCAGACTGATTATGAGCGTACGAGCCTGTGAGTCCTCTCCAAGATGGCCTGTGAAACCATTAAAATCAAAAATAGCACTCTTTTCAATGAATTCCCAGAGATCAACGTTTTCCTTACTGGTCAATTTTCGATGGTATCTACCTGTTTTACTTACGTTTACCCTTCCTAAATAATTAGCCGATCCGTTGCGTTCAATGCTAATTGTGTACGCTTTACAGTGAGCCAGGCAGCCCCCTTTTTCCAGACTTAAGTAAGTGTTGCTGTCTCCTTTGGCAACATCCATTGCGGAATGACATTGCCAGCTAAGACATGCTATTAGTACAACTGATGACAAAAGCTTATTGGAGATCATTTAAAAATACTTGGTAATCCCTATTGGAGACAACAAGTTAGCAAGATTCTGTGGATCCCGGAAGGAGGACTTTAAAAGCCTATTTGGCACGAGCAAGTCGGGATTAGGCACCTATCGGTAGATGACTCCTAAGCATTGACCCATAAAAAAAGCGCCACATTGGGCGCTTTTCTTGGAGCGGGAGACGGGATTCGAACCCGCGACCCCGACCTTGGCAAGGTCGTGCTCTACCAGCTGAGCTACTCTCGCTTATTTTTTGATAGGCTTGCAAATTTATTCTAAAAAATAGATTTATACAATGTAATTGACAGGACGCCACTTTTTGAATGCAATGATGAAAGAATCTACACAACGAGCCTTCCCCTGAAGGCCCTGTTTTTAACGATGCGATTTATTGTCCGTCACTTCAAGATAATGCTCCACTCCATCCTCAAACTCACCKTAAATCAAGGGTTTCTGTGRTCGATCAATTTATTTGACTATGCCATTCGCCAKCAAWATTTAGTACTTTGGGTGCTCAACCTAAGCTTCTTACAGCAATTACTACTATAGTCGCCACCTACTTATATTATGCAACGCATACTATCCGCTCTGCTTCTTCTCTTTCCCGTTATTGCGATAGGCCAAAACATTGAGTACCCCGTTACCGCTAAACATCCGGTGGTTGATACCTTCTTCAATGTGGCCATTTCTGATGAGTACAGATGGCTGGAGAACCAAAATGATCTGCAAACCAGGGAATGGGTTGAGCAACAAAATTCACTGACCAAAAAGACCTTGCGAAAGCAGGCAACGAAATTCAACTCCTATCTCGCGATAGACAGATATGCCTATGTGGAATACGATAATCCCACTAAAGAAGGTGACTACTATTTCACCTACGCATACTACAATAACGTAGGCGTTCCAGCGCTGTTTTATCGTCAAGCTATAACAGACCACCCGAAAATGCTTGTGGACCCTAATTTCATTTCCGGAAAGGACAATGTCCTGCTCAGTGGATATTCCGTATCAAAAGACTCTAAACTACTCGCTTATAAGTTCAGCAGAAATGGCAGCGATTGGGCCGAGATAAAAGTGGTCAATTTAAAAACGGGATTACATAAGGACGACCACCTGAAGCATGTCAAGTTTTCAAATATCGCGTGGAAAGACAATGGGTTCTACTACTCGACCTTTCCGGACCAGGGATTGGGCGCAACCGTGGGTCAGGAGGTGTATTATCACAGAATTGGTACTGCTCAAAGCGAAGACGAATTGATCTTCAAGCGATCCAAAAACCCCCTAGCCGCTTTTTCAGTTATTACAACATCAGATGAGAGATTTCTGATATTGGACGAAATCGATAGAGCGAAAGGAATACAAAACATATTTTATATCGATTTCAAGGTTGAACCTCCCGTATTAATGCCATTACTCACGAGGTTAAGCGAGGATGACGACCTAAACGTTCTGGATAACCTGAACGACGATCTAATAGCCTCTACTTTTAAAGGTGGAAACAATGGGATGATTATCAAAATAAGCCCTTCTAATCCGAGAGACTGGAAGGTCATTGTACCGGAGTATAAATCTGCGTTGCTCTTGAGCGTTCACCTTACTGAGGATAAAATAATTGCCAAATATCAAACCAATAGAAAGCAACAAATTACATTCTTCGATTACGAGGGGAACTTGCTCCATGCGATTGACTTTCCTTTTGGTTTTTCTGCCAGCGGGTTCAACGGAGAAAAAAACGATACAGAGCTGTTATTCTCCTACTCGGGCTACACGCGACCGAAGCTCGTTTATATACTCAATACCCAGACTTTTGAAATGGAAGCTTTTGGTGAAACAGTCGTTAATTTTGATCACGCACAATTTGAAACCAAAGAACTGGAATACGAATCACCCGACGGCACCAAAATCCCCTTATTCCTTATCTATAATAAAGGGCTGGATCTTACCGGTGAGAACCCTACCCTACTGAACGCATATGGTGGCTTTGGAACCATTGTAGCTCCAAGTTTTAGTCCTGCAATCGTTCATTTCTTGAAGAGAGGGGGAATATTTGCCTTTGCCAATATCCGGGGCGGTGGCGATAAGGGGAAGGAATGGTTTACGCAAGGTCGAGGAGCATACAAGCAAAACTCATTTGATGATTTTATTGCGGCAGCGGAATTTCTGATAACAAACCATTATTCCAGCCCGGATAAGCTCGCCATTACAGGAGCTTCAAATGGGGGATTGGTGGTGGCCGTAGCAATGACCCAAAGGCCGGAGCTCTTCAAAGTGGCAGTACCCGTGGTTGCTCCTTTCGACATGCTTAGGTTCGAAAAGTTTACSGTTGGCTATTTTCATRCCGGTGAATACGGAAGTGTYCARGACTCGGCAGGTTTTAGAAGCYTGMGTTCATACAGTCCTTTRCACAACATTAGAGAGGATGTAAATTACCCCGCAACATTGATCATGACCTCTGACAATGATGACCGGGTACCRCCGCTRCACKCCTAYAAATTTGCTGCAACACTTCAAAAYAGAGAMGCACAGRAGAATCCCATTTTACTGAGARTTGAAGAAGGAGCTGGRCAYTATGGCGCCGAGGGTAGTTTCAAAAGARSACTYAAAGAAARKGCGGATATGTATGACTTTATTTTGACSAATTTGATGGATTAACAAAGTTGAGTCACTTGTGAGTTCCGCATAATTACCGTGTAAATAAGTAAGTTTGAACAGATRAMACGAGCAYGMTCTTGGGAMTGTCCMRCAAGRAAATGATTAAKMGCGAGWTTCACTGCGCCGCCGCGCCKCTRCACRCTGTAGCGCTATGGYGCGCAAGCGCGAAGCTTTGGCKTAACWCGRTRTGACCGCTGAAAAATCAATTTAAGACGYATGAAGAAGCTTACAGGGGTAATCGCCTTAATMAYCGCAATCATATTCTCAACGCACCAAATTGCGGTGACYTTTAATGCGGTACCCCCTACCGGAAAGACGGGCGCCCCAGGAGAAGTCTCCTGCATGATTTTAGGGTGCCACCCAGCAGCTGGGGTGAAAGGCTCCATATCGGTTACTTTTAACAATGGGTCAAATATTTACTTCCCGGACTCTACCTACAATATGGAGCTCAGCTTGGCGAATGACGGGGATTTTATATTTGGCTTCCAGCTAACTGCTTTGGACGTGTGGGAGCAACGGCAGGGGGACCTGATCATGACCAATACCGCCAATACCTTTATCTCAACGGGTACAGGGAGAGAGTACATTTCTCACTTCAATGCCTTTGATTCCCTGAATTTTGGGGTCGACTCTCATATATGGCAATTTCAGTGGAAGGCACCTCCAATTGCCCAGGATTCAATTACATTTTACTTTAGCGGAATCACTGCTGACCAAGTCATCTCGGTACCTACCGGTAGTTTCTATATGGATAATCTTCGGATCGGCCCAACGACGGTCAATTTGGCCCCCGTTGCCAACGATCAAAATGTAACCGTCACAACAGACAATACGCTGCTCATTGATCTGACTACCGCTGCTTATGACCCCAATGGAGATGCTGTGAGCTTCTCTATACTCAATGGTGCAGATAGCGGAACTTCTGTTCAAGTGGCACCTGGCAATCTACAGTATGACCCAAATCCAGGGTTTATAGGACTCGATTCCATCCTCTATGGTATTTGCGACGGTAGCGCACTATGCGATTCGGGAACCATTTATATCAATGTTACGCTCTTCCCCGGAGTTGCCGAAGGGACCGGAAGGCCATCCTTAAAGATTTATCCAAACCCCTTTCACAGCTCCACCGTGATCACCTTCGATAATCCATCAAGGACGCGCCACCGTTTTGCCTTGTTCAATGCCAGCGGCCAACGCGTGTTGGAGATTGGCGACATTACTTCAGGGGAAGTCATCCTCAAACGGGACAAGCTATTGCCGGGCGTGTATTATTACCAACTGCGAAATGCTGAGAAGGTGATTGGAAGGGGTAAGTTAATGGTTCAATAAGCCGTCCTACAGAGTTGGGGCACGTTAATGTGACTGATCTAAATTTAATACCTGCTCTTATATTTATCCCAATCGCTACAATCTTGGTTGCAGTGATATGGCAAAGTATCTTTATCACTGTGCTCGAGCCACTTGGGATTGTAAAGAAGAACTCAAGCATTAGTCAGTGGAGCTTTGGAAAGAAGACGCTCTATATTGGTGGTACCTACTCCTTGTTATTTTTACTATCGACTTTGAGCTCGGGAAATGAATGTTTCACCTGCTATTTGAAGGAGAAAGAGTCAGGTATAGTGCGCGAAGAACTAGGAACGGAGTGCGGTAGTATACAAGACGTTACTCGCTCAATAGACAGTATGAGAGTGGCTCGAGAAGATGACATTGAAAAACACAACCTCACTATTCAGTGTGAATAAACTCTCACAATTTATAAAGGAGCTTAGGGAGTCTTACCCTAACAATAGCACGATTTCATTGAAACCCAGTTTAAGGTAACCTGTGATCGCACTTACACACTTGGCAAGAAATTAAAAGCAAAGTGCCAATGCTCCAAAATCAGTCAAACATAATGGCGTGTACTCATGATCAAAAGCAATTGAAAAATCAACCACAAATATTGATCTTGAAGATATAATAGAACGCAGATGACGCAGATCGAGCGGATTTATGCTGATTGGATCGTGTATGTTTGGGTCTCAATTTCATCCTGGCGAATTGGCGAAGGCAGGTTCCAGTCTTAACGTAATTCATTTTCACCAATCAATGGAGCACCCCTGTAAGTCTTGAACGCGGTGCCCGCCTAAGAAATTCTTAAAACATTGTGACTATCTTTGGGTATCATGAGAATATCCAGGATAATTGTTTGTTGGTGTATGATCTTGGCCTCCTATGCGGCAGCGGTATCGCAGGATTGCACCTCCAACAGATACCAGGCACGCATCTTTGACAGTGTTGCCGTCACCACGGATATCATCTTTGGCAATGCCCCCGCAGTAACCAATCCGTATATATCAGAAAACATAACCTTCAACAAGGATCTGAAATTGGATCTTTTTGAGCCACTGGGAGACACGTTGGATAAAAGGCCATTGGTGGTCATGGCATTTGGTGGGGGTTTTTTGCTGGGTGCCAAAGAAGATGAAGACATACAGGCCACGTGCGATTCCCTGGCGCGATTGGGTTATGTTACCGCCTCCATCAATTATCGGTTGGGCATGAGTCTCTTGATCGCATCAAGTGCTGAAAGGGCTGTTTATCGCGGAGTTCAAGACTTTAGTGCGGCTGTACGATTCTTTAAGGAATTCGCCAACGTGTATAGAATTGACACGAACTATATCTTCGCAGGTGGGGTCAGTGCAGGTTCCATTTCAGCGCTTCAAATGGCTTTTGGAGAAGAGGGTGACCGCCCTCCATCAACTTTCGCGACCAGCTTTCCCAATTCCGCTCCGGACCTGGGTTGTGTCGATTGTTCCGGCAATACCTATAATCACAGCAGCACCAATGTGAAGGCACTCATCAACTGTTGGGGAGCCACGGGCAATGTCAACTGGATAGAACCCGGAGAGGATGTCCCAATTATTTCCTTCCATGGCGATCAAGACCTGGTGGTACCCTATGACTCCGGATTCCCTTTTACTGCTTTGGCCACGATGCCCTTCGTATATGGTTCGTTGCCGATCTCCGAACGGGCTGATGCCATTGGGCTCTACAACGAGTTTTACACTTTCCAAGGGGAAGGGCACAATGTATGGGGAACCGTTGTCAACAACTCTTTTGCAGGAGGGCCAACCGTATTTTTTCAACCGATTTTACACTCCATCACGGACTTTCTTTTTCGTTTTATGAAACCGAATACCGAACCCATTATTGGCGATTCCATCTCTTGTCTGCAAGAGACGAACACCTATTCAGTCGGCAACACTACCGGCTCTACCTATTGCTGGACGGTGAATGGTGGAAGCATTGTCTCCCTCGACTCTTCCAACAACAGCATTGAAGTGAAATGGAACATGATCGGTCAACACGGCCTTTCCGTGATAGAAAGCAATCGCTTTCAAGCCAGGGGCGATATCCAAACCTATAACGTCCTTGTGAATCCCTTGCCTACTATTTCCGTCGTGGGCGATCTCAGTATATGTGCCGGAGATACGGTAACCATTATTGGCAATGGGGCAAGCACCTACCAATGGTCACCCCCTTCCGGATTGGGAAGCCCTTCAACTGCGATTACCGATGCCTATCCAGGAGCAACCACCACCTATACGCTATCTGGGACCGACAATAATAATTGCACAGGGACCGATGTGATCACCATCACCGTCTTTGCCTTGCCATCGGCAGTGATACAAGAAATGAACGACACTTTAGTGACTACTCCAGGCCAAACCTATCAATGGTTCTTAAATGACACGCTATTATCCGGACAGACCAGCTATTTTGTGTCAACCCTTCAAAGTGGTAATTATACGGTGTTGGTGACAGATTCCAATGGATGTCAATTCCTCTCTGATATTTACGCATACGTTTTTACGGGGATCCATGCTCCTGAATACCAAAATACTTTACTGCTTTATCCCAACCCTAACAACGGCACTTTTTATATTCAATTAACTGGGGAAATCGTTGGGCTAGCTTCAGATATTAGAATCACCAACCTATTGGGTGAAACAGTTTACCAGGAGCGAATTTCTGATGTCACCTCTCTATCTCAACCTTATGAAGTCCACATTTCAGATTTGACCCAAGGGATTTACCTCGCTGAGGTAACTATTGATTCCGAGCGGGTATTTGTGAAGCTGTCTATACAGTAGGGATCTCTGCACATATTGCGGCTAACACTGAAGTATCCAAGAACAATTGTCATCTCGACCAAAGGGAGAGATCTCCTTGAACTGGCAGAAGTGCCTAAACACAATAACATTCAAACCTGCGTTAGACTCAGCTTATGGAGATTCTTCGTCACTTCGTGATGTCAGAATGACAATTGTTCTTGGATACTTTAGTGTCAACTGTCATGGGTGGATGTTTCACATTGCTTTTACCAACCATCTCTTCAGTTTTAACACCTATGAGTAACAGGGCCTCCCGATCATTCTACAAATACTCGGTATATTTGAATTTTACACAAGCATGTTCAACACCAACTCAATCGGAGCAGCACCAGTTATACAGCATAGGAGAGAGTATGTGTTTTTGATTCTGGCGGGTATTTTCCTCGGCTCCTTAACGATGCTCAACATTTTGGGGATTTCGAGATTTATAGATCTCTCTTTCACGCTGTTTGGAACCAAAATTCCCTTTGTTCTCGCAGTCGGCGTCTTGGCCTATCCAATTACTTTCTTGTGTACTGATTTCATCTCAGAGCTGTATGGGAAACGACGGGCCAATATGGTGGTATTTATTGGGTTAATCCTGAATATTTGGGTGCTCTTTATCCTGTGGCTGGGTGGAATATTACCTCCTCAACCAGAGATGAGCGCCGAAACCGGACTTCCGGTAATGGGAAGTGAAGGCAGGGTGTTCTTTGAAATACGCCTGCTCACGTTTGGAGCAACAACTGCGTCGATGATCGCCTATTTAACGGCTCAATTTTTCGATGTTCACATCTTTCACTATCTCAAAAAACGCACAAAAGGAAAGCACCTCTGGCTTCGGAATAATGGCTCCACCCTGATCAGTCAATTGATCGATTCTGTGGCAGTCATCCTTATCACACATTATTTTGCCCACGCCCTTCCTATTGACTCCAATGATTCTATTATGAGACAATTAGTCGTTTTTATAGTCTCGGGTTATGTCTTCAAACTAACCGCTGCCCTGATAGATACCATCCCCTTTTACATCGGCACCCGATTCCTCACAAAGTATCTTCAGATTGATGCTGAAAATGGAGAAATAAATTAACCCTCTCTGCGTTTTTTAGGGTACGTGATTATGCATTGGATTTTACTCGTCTTTTTTACCGCACTTTGTTCCATTGGCTTGGGCCAGAAGGCAAGTGAATGGAAACTAAAGAAAGAAGCAAACGGAATACAGGTTTTCACACGTGAGGCAGAGAATTCCTCTTTTAGCGAGTTGCGGATGAAGGGCACTTTTGAGACCTCTATGTCTGCCATGATTGCGCTCTTCAAAGACATTCCCAACTATACGTCATGGGTTTACTCTTGCACCGTTTCTGAGTCAGTAAAGAAAAGCACGGATGGGGAAGACTATTATTACAGCATTACATCAGCGCCGTGGCCAGTAAGCGATCGTGATGTTGTGGTACATTCAAAGGTAACCCAGGATTCTTCGACCTGGATCGTCACTTCAACCTCGGAAAATATAGACAGCCTCATCCCTGAAAAGGATGGGTTTGAACGGGTACCGCTACTGCAGTCCGCCTGGACTTTGATACCTTTAGAAGATGGCAAAGTAGATATTACCTATGACCTTAGCGTGGATCCCGGTGGGCTTGTTCCTGCCTGGTTGGCCAACTTGACACTCACCATCGGCCCATACAATACGATGGTAGCTATAAAAAAGGAGCTGGCTAAAAACAAATACAAAAATGCCCGCTTCCCTTATATTCACGAGCCTTATCTGGCTGTTTTGGAGAATTAACTCGCGTGTTTAGCCGCATAGGCCTCCGCTGCCTCTCTTACCCATCTGCCGTTCTCGTCAGCTTCGGTACGTGCTTTTAGACGCTCACGGTTACAGGGGCCGTTGCCATTTACCACAGAGTAGAACTCGTCCCAATCAATTTCTCCAAAGTCGTGGCCTCCTTTTTTCTCGTTCCACTTTAAATCAGGATCTGGAATCTTCAATCCCAGGAAATCTGCTTGGGGTACGACCCTGTCTACAAACCGCTGGCGTAGCTCATCATTGGTTTCCCGTTTGATCTTCCACAAAAGTGACTTTGCAGATCGAGGTGAATTCGCATCATGCGGGCCAAACATCATCAATGCCGGCCACCACCATCTGTCCAGTGCATCCTGGGCCATTTCACGCTGTTCTTTCGTGCCATTTGACATCACTTCCATGATCTCAAATCCCTGACGCTGATGAAAACTCTCTTCCTTACAAATCCGTACCATCGCCCTTGAATATGGTGCATAGGAAGTTCTCTGTAAAGAAACTTGATTCATAATCGCTGCACCATCTACCAGCCAACCCACTGCACCCATATCGGCCCAGGTAGTAGTTGGATAGTTGAAGACGCTGGCATATTTCGCTTTTCCTGTATTGAGCTGCTCAATTAAATCTTTCCTATCAGCACCTAACGTTTCAGTGGCGCAATACAAGTACAATCCATGCCCCGCCTCGTCCTGAACTTTGGCCATGAGAATTTTCTTTCTCTTTAACGAAGGAGCCCGTGTGATCCAATTGCCCTCAGGAAGCATGCCTACAATTTCAGAATGCGCGTGCTGAGACATCATTCTGATCAAATTTTTCCGATAGTCGTCCGGCATCCAATCCCTGGGTTCGATCTTTATATCCGCCTTTAACTTATTTTCGAATTCTTCTAATTTCTTATCACTCATAATTTATTTCTAAGATTCAACTTGATCAATACCTGCTCACGCTATCCGATGGAACGCTGATGACGCAGATTTGGCTGATTTTCGCTGATCACATTTTAACTATTTCAGGCAAATCAAACTCATTTTAACTCAATCTTCCATTCTGGTTATGCTGTAATCAATTCCATCCAGTGGTGCCGTCCCTGAAAACGAAGCCCCCCCCTTTTCGGTATAATATGTTGACAATACGATGCCACGTATTCCCATGTCGAGCTGTCGCAACAAGATCCACAATCCATTTCCCTTGCCATGACTGGCTCCCATCATGTTCACCAACCAAACCAGCACAAATTTTGGCATGAACGAGAGAACCGACAACAACAAACCCAAGTCTCCAATATCGCTTTTTGGAGCATGTTCGAGCAGGTCATCCACATGCTCATACCCTCCATATTCTTCGTAAGAAGGCATGTCCCCATCTCCAGGAACAATAATATTCCCGAGCCTGACAATACCACGAACCGCTGCGTTACTAATTAACTTCGACATGCTTTTTATTCTTGCTTAGCGTTTTTAGATCCTCAATGAATAACTTGAGTACCTAGGATAACATCATTCAGGAAGATTGGAAGATTGGAAGGTTGGTTGTTCGATAATTCCAGTTTGCCCATCATTCTATATTCCACTTTCCAATTCCCCACCATTCCAATATTCCAATATTCCACTTTCCCAATCTTCCAATATCGTATCCTCCTAATTCTTCAACAACTCCTCACCCATTTTTTGTGAAAGGGCCATGATCGTTAGCGAAGGATTGATTCCCGGTGCACTTGGGAATACGCTTGAATCCGCCACATAAATATTTTTGTGTCCGTGCACTTGAAAATCGGGATTGATCACCGATTTATTCGGATCAGTACCAAAGCTGCATCCCCCCATCAAGTGCAAACCAAAATAGAAAGGTGAGTCAACGACTTCCTTCGCTCCAACGGCTGCAAATACATTGTGGATTGCTTCAATGCCTTTATCCGCTCGTACCAGATCTTGCTCTGTGAGTGTCTTTCTAACAATCAAGTTTCCTTTCTTGTCTACATCTAACTCGCCTCCTTCGGGCTGATCCCTCACAGCGGCTTCAATGCATGCCATGTATCGATACTTCTTCATCAGCCTCTGGTGTTCTCGCCCGTAGGAATTAAATAACATGCCTACGGCAATCGGTGGAGCATACACGTTTTCCAGTTTAAATCCCGCCTTTCTCATATTCGGATCGCCCGAAGCCACGGTTTGAAAAGCTCCTTTGTGCGAATCAACAGGCTCGTCAAAAACGCCGAAAGCCATATACTGGGGATGCTGACAGAAGCCTTTTCCAAGCGCTGGCAATGCTTTCTTGAGTCCTGAATTCAATAAAATCTTAGTTGTACCGAAGGACCCACCTGCCAGAATCATTCTCCTTGCCGAGAGCTCCTTCTTTTGACCTTCATGTTCGCCCAACAACACCACATGATCCTCGTGATGAACAACTGTGTCAGCTTCAAAATTAGAAAGCACTTCCAATCCGAGTTTTTCAGCTACCTGTATGCCAATAACCAAAGTCGATTGCTTGGAGTCGCGTTGACAACCACCTAAACAACCGATGCAGTCATTTCCCTCTTCAATTTTACAGTCTTTCTGTCCTCTTCGAAGATATTTCCATCCGTAACCCAGCTTATCACAGCCTCCCGTAAACAGCTCAGCATTGCGATTGAAATCTTTTTTTTCAAAAGTATGCAGCTCCATGAGATCCTCCACCTTATCATAGTGGGGATTTAAGGCATCCACCGTGAGCCAATCTATTCCAGACCGATCACGCCAATCATCCATCGCCATATCGTCAAAACGATTCATGAGACATTGGTTGACATTGGTCGTACCACCAACGCATTTCGCCCTGAGGTAAGCAGATTTTGCTTTGTCGTCGAACTCCAGGCCCCCACCCCAAAACAGTTGAGAAGAATAGGCAGCTTCCGTTCGCGGAAACGTGTCCTTTCTAAAGAATTTCCCTGCCTCTATCAGTGTTACATCAGCACCACCTTCCTGCAAGCTTCTTGCGAGTATTCCCCCCGAACTCCCTGACCCAACAATAATGAAATCCTTCATACGGGAGTATTCAATTTATCTATCATATGGAATTGACACAGTATCCAGTTCGGATAAGTAAGGCCTAAAANTACTGCTTTTATGCTAGATGGTCGTACTAAACACTTTCGTCTCCGGAACGTTGGCCCATAAGCGAGCGTCAAGGGCCATACAGATATTGCGTAGGAAAGGCTTTCCACTTTCGGGAACCTTTAAGCCACCCTCTTCGATTACCACCAAACCATCAGCTTCCARCTCATTTAACCGGGCCAGCCCTTGCTTGGTAACCTCTTCATCCCCTGATAATGAGTCCCAGGAAGTTTCATAGTTGCACATAATACTGGTGATGTGTCCCCGTACGGTCAAATCCTCATCTGTTAAAAGATGGCCTCGAAATATTGGAAGTACCCCTTGCTCAACCTTGTCTCTATACCCCTCCACCGTCTTCACATTTTGGCCAAATCCATATAGCGTATCACCAATTGCCGAGACGCCCAGTCCTATCATCAATTGTGTATGATTGGCCGTATAGCCCATAAAGTTTCTATGCAGGGCCTTGGTTTGAGAGGCCTTGAACAGCGTGTCTTCTTTCAGTGAAAAATGATCCATTCCAATTTCCTGGTACCCCGCTTCTTCAAGCTTGTCCCTACCCAACTCGTAAAGCTCCCTCTTTTCATCATCCGCTGGAAGATCAGCTTCAGAAAATTTCCTTTGTCCTCCGCCAATCCATGGAACATGTGCATAGCTATAATAGGCGATGCGATCAGGCCGCAATCTCATTACTTTTTCGAAGGTGTCTTCGATACTCTTTTTGGTCTGTAAAGGAAGGCCGTACACAAGATCAAAGTTGAGTGAATCATAGCCAATTCTCCGGGAGGCTTCCGTAACAGCTTCCACCATTTCATAAGGCTGAACACGGTTAATCACATCCTGTACTACCGGGTCAAAATCCTGCACCCCCACACTCACCCGATTAAAGCCTACATCGAATAATGCCTGTAAATGTTCTTCTGTCGTATTCCTGGGATGTCCCTCAAAGCTGAATTCAGCGCCTTCGCATTTGTCAGCTAAGCTCATGATTCCATCAATCAGCTTGCGCAAGTTTTGCGGACTAAAAAAAGTTGGGGTTCCTCCACCCAAGTGAATTTCCTTGATTCTCGGTTTCCCAGGAAATGAATCTACATACATTTTCCACTCTTTGAGCACGGAATCGATGTAGGGTTCCTCCACCGCGTGATTCACCGTAATGCGCTTATTACAAGCACAAAAAGTGCAAAGACTTTCGCAATACGGTAGATGAACATATAGACTGATTCCATCCCTATCATTGGTTTCAGAAAAGGAACGGTGTACGGAATCCAGCCACTCGCCTATGGCCAGTTTTGGATTTTCCCAATAAGGAACCGTAGGGTAGCTGGTGTACCTCGGACCGGGAACATTGTATTTTTTTATTAACGCTTCTGACATGTGATGTGAATTGTAACAAAGATACATCTTTACACCCATTTCAACTAGTTGCAATGGCCAGTTTGGCTAAATCTGCGGCATTAATAACGGTCAATTTTCGGCCATTTAGCAAGATCAGCCCCTTACGTTTAAAGCTGGACAAAAGGCGTATCGTGGTCTCATTCGCTGCTCCCACAAGATTGGCCATTTCCTCACGCGTAAGTTCAATGGCTACCGTTCTGCCATCCTCCTCAAATCCGTAGACCTCTATCAGGCGGAGGATAATAATTGCCAAGCGTTGGCCCACTGAACTAATCGACAGTTGTGTAATTTTATCCTCGGCCAATTTAAGATTATTGGAAAGGTTGCTCAACACAAAGGCCTTCAGGTCATCGTCCTTTCCAAGTTTAGCAAGAAACTCGTGTTTGGGGATAAAGCACAAAACAGACCCTTCAATGGTGGTGGCCGAAGACGTATAGTATTCATTTCGAATCAGTGCACGTGTACCCAATAGCTGCCCTTCACGCGCAAAGCGAAGAATTTGCTCTTTCTTGTGGCTTCCCGTTTTGTGAATCTTAACTTTTCCTTTTTTCAAACAAAACACGCCTGAAGGTTGAGAGCCCTCTGTGAATACGGATTCTCCTTTCACATAAACCATCTTTCTCCTGCCGTTGCTCTGCATTCCCATCTCAGCATCCCCTTCGATGTTCACTTCCGCAGAGGCATCAATAGCGCAGTTATCGCACAATGGATTACAAGGATCGGTCATTAGATTTGGAGATTGAGTGGGTAAAGTTTATAAATTTTGCGGATAAAGCATAGCTATCTAAGAAAAGGCGCAATTTATGAGTAAAATTGTATAGCTATTATTTTATTCATGTTGCAAGATAGGTTTGGAAGAGTCCACGATTACCTTCGCATTTCATTTACTGATAAATGCAATCTGAAGTGTTTCTACTGTAAACCAGATCTGCCCCTGGACCAAACGGACAGGCCGGCAGATAAAAACACCCAGGTTCATCACGCGCTGTGCACGTCTTCAGCCAGCGAGCGGCTTACGTCTTCGGAGCTCCTGTCAATTGCGGAAGACTTTGTATACAAAATGGGAATCAAGAAGATTCGCATCACAGGTGGGGAACCCTTAATCCGCAAGGACGCTTACGCACTCATCGAACAACTGGGCAGCTTACCGGTTTCCCTGGCCATAACCACCAATGGCGTATTTCTCGACCGTTTTCTGCCGCTCTTCAAAAAGATCGGATTAAACACCATCAACATTAGCCTTGACAGCTTAATTCCTGCTCGATTCAACGAGATTACCAAGACTTCGACATTTGAAAAGGTGTTCACCAATATTGAATTGGCCGTTGAGCAGGGATTTCATGTAAAGATCAATGCGGTGGCCATGAAAAACATCAATGAAGATGAGATCATTGACTTTGTCGAGTGGACCAGAGACTTACCCATTCATGTGCGATTTATCGAGTTCATGCCTTTTGCCGGGAACAAATGGGAATATGATAAAGTGGTATCCTACAAGGAAATTTTAAATAAAATCACCTCCGTATTCCCGATTGAAAAACTCAACGACGAACCGAATAGCACGACCAAGAGCTATCGGGTGAAGTCCTTTTTAGGGACGTTCGCAGTGATCAGTTCTATCACTGCTCCTTTCTGCGAAAGCTGTAATAGAATCAGGCTAACAACGGATGGAAAAATAAAGAACTGTCTCTTTTCCAATGACGAAATTGACTTAAAGACCGCCAAAAGAAAAGGGGAAGATATTGTTCCAATCGTGCAAAGAGCGATTTCCGCAAAACATGCTGAGCGCGGTGGGATTGCAGCATTTAACACTTCAGGAGTTGAGAAAAAGTATGAACAGGGAAGAGCTATGATTTCCATTGGAGGGTGAGGGGATGGTGCTGCGCACGTTATTGGGCCTTCGGCTGTCATTGGGTGCTTCGCACGTCATTGGGCCTTCGGCTGTCATTGGGTGCTTCGCACGTCATTGGGCCTTCGGCCGTTATTGGGTGCTTTGCACCGTTATTTGGTGGTGATTTGATGGTGATTTGATGGTGAATGGGAGATAATTTAATGGGAAAACGTGAGCAACGCGAACAAAATAACGGGAGCAACAGCGACCCAATGACGTGAGGCCAAAGCCGAACAAAATAACGGGAGCAACAGCGACCCAATAACGTGAGGCCAAAGCCGAACAAAATAACAGGAGCGACAGCGACCAAATGACGTGAGGCCAAAGCCGAATAAAATAACGGGAGCGACAGCGACCAAATGACGTGAGGCCAAAGCCGAACAAAACAACGGGAGCAACAACGACCAAATGACGTGAGGCCAAAGCCGAACAAAATAACAGGAGCAACAGCGACCAATGACGTGAGGCCAAAGCCGAACAAAATAACGGGAGCAACAGCGACCCCAATGACGTGAGCACAGCGAACCAATGAACTACGGATTCATCATAGACAACAGAAAGTGCATCGGCTGTCATGCCTGTACGGTGGCGTGTAAAAGTGAGCACGATGTACCCATTGGCGTTAACAGAACATGGGTCAAGTATATTGAACACGGTGAGTTCCCAGATTCCCAGCGTTTCTTCTCCGTTATGCGCTGCAACCACTGCGATGATGCACCCTGTACTACCATTTGCCCGGTAACTGCACTTTATCGTCGTGATGATGGCATCATTGACTTCGACAATGATCGTTGCATTGGATGCAAAGCGTGTACGCAAGCTTGTCCTTATGATGCTTTGTACATCGATCCCAACACCAAAACAGCGGCCAAGTGCAATTACTGCACACACAGGATAGACCAGGGAATTGAACCCGCTTGTGTCGTGGTATGTCCTGAGCATGCAATTATCTCAGGCGATATGGACAACCCCAAAACAGAGATCAGCCAAATGCTTGCAGAAAACAAGTTTGAAGTACGTAAACCAGAGAAAGGCACGAAACCCAAAGTTTTCTATCTCAATGCACAGCCAGCGTCTTTAACRCCAACAGCCTCTGCCAAAGAAGCAACTTACCAATGGGGATCGCAAGGAGAAGGGGTAGGTCACAATGTCAACAAGGGAACTGAAGGCCTGGGTGAATTCAAGGAATCAGTGAGGTCCGGTATTCAGAGTGTTACCGGTTTTAAGGATTTTAAACCTGGAACCAAAACCACTTATGACGCGCCCGAAAAAGGTATTCTATGGGGCTGGGAAGTGCCAGCCTACCTGATGACGAAGGGCATTGCAGCCGGAGTCTATCTCGTTCACCTGATACTGTGGTTTATGGGCTACCGGGAAGCGGAATTATTGATGACCGTATGCGCAATTAGCCTGYTCTTTCTCGCTGCAACAGGGGTTCTTCTCATTCTGGATATGGATAGGCCAGATCGTTTTTTGAATGTACTCTTCCGGCCGCAGTGGAACTCATGGCTTGTTAAAGGCGCCTATACCATCGTTGGATTTGGATCTTTACTTTGTCTCAATATATTGGCTGCATCTTTTGGCTCGGAAGGCATGACCTCAGGTATCATCCTGGCAACCGGGCCCTTTGCACTCATGACCGGCATTTATACCGCATTTCTCTTTGCTCAAGCGAAAGGCAGGGATTATTGGCAAAGCCCTCTTTTGCCGTTCCACATGCTAAGTCACGTGCTTATGCTTGGTGCCTCCATGCTTATCATAATCGGCAGTGTAAATCATACTTTACTGAATGGTTATTTCTCAATTCTGGCCCTGTCTGACGTTTCCAAACTGCTTTACCTCCTTTTGATGATCCCGACAGCCATCACGCTTGTTTTACAGATTGCAGAACCCTTTATCAAGCACAGCACAAGAGATGCACAACTCGCAGCAAGAATGATGTTTAAAGGGCGATACAAACTGCATTATTGGGTTGGATCCGTACTTATGGGGTGTGTAATTCCATTGGCAATACTCGTGGCCGCACAGGGATCGGCTCTATTGCTTTTAACCTTTTTGATCATTCTTGGTGTTTGGACCTCCAACCATTTAATTGTTAAAGTTCCACAACTCATACCGCTGAGCTAATGGGAAAGAAGCGCACGCTCATAGAAAAAACCGCCGAGTCGTTGGGGCTCATTAAAAAGCTGGATCGCTTCAAAGGTGTCGACCTGTCCGCTGCCAGGGAGGCCATCACCCCGATGAATGAACCACGGGACCTTTCCTTTTATCCCCCTCCCGAAGAGTGGGATGATTGGATGGAATATGACGCTAAGGCCTGGCCCAGAAAAGAAGAAAAGCACTACTCCATCATTCCCACCACCTGTTTTAATTGCGAAGCGGCCTGCGGTTTACTCGCCTACGTGGACAAAGAAACAGGCAAGATCAAGAAGTTTGAAGGCAATCCCTATCATCCTGCAAGCAGAGGTAGAAATTGCGCCAAGGGACCCGCGACCATCAATCAAATAAATGATACCGATCGCATCCTGTATCCCATGAAACGCAGTGGTAAGCGAGGAGAAGGGAAATGGGAAAGGGTTAGCTGGGATGATGCGCTGGATGACATTGCAGCTCGTATTCGCAAAGCGTTAGAAGAAAAACGAAACAACGAAATTGTATACCACGTCGGAAGGCCGGGCCATGAAGGGTATATGGACAGGGTACTCAATGCCTGGGGCGTAGATGGACACAATAGTCATACAAATATTTGTTCGGCCGGAGCAAGATTTGGATATACCCTCTGGCAGGGCTATGACCGGCCCTCTCCTGATCACGCCAATGCGAAATTTATCTTACTGCTGAGCGCCCATCTTGAGACCGGCCACTATTTCAATCCCCATGCGCAGCGCATCATTGAAGGCATGATGAAGGGCGCCAAACTTTGCGTGATTGATCCGCGCCTCTCGAACACGGCCAGCATGGCCAACTACTGGTTGGCTACCTATCCAGGTACCGAAGCGGCTTTATTTCTAGCAATCGCTAAAGTCATTCTCGACGAAGAATTGTACCATGCCGAATGGATGGAGACCTGGGTAAACTGGGATGTGTACCTAGTCCACAGAACGGGCAAAAAAGACGGGCATACCTTTGGCGATTTCATTGAAGCTTTAAAAGAGGAGTACGCTGAATTCACCCCCCAGTTTGCTGCGGAGGAATGCGGAATTGAAGCGGGTATGATCCCGGAAATCGCACGGGAAATTGGTAAAGCAGGAACCCATTTCGCCTGCCATAATTGGAGAAGCGCGGCAGCAGGCAATTTAGGAGGCTGGCAAGCCACAAGAGCCTTGCACTTTTTGAGTGTCTTGGTTGGAGCTGTTGGAGGTGAAGGAGGCACCATGCCCAGTGCCTGGAACAAATTTAAACCGACGATGTTCAACCAGCCACCGGCCCACAAATTTTGGAACGAATTACAGTTCCCCGATGAATATCCATTGGCACATTACGAAATGGGATTCCTCCTTCCACATATGATCAAAGAAGGCCGCGGGAAGCTGGATGTTTATTTCTCCCGCGTATTCAATCCCGTCTGGACCAACCCAGATGGATTCACGTGGATGGAAATGTTTAGTGATGAAGAAAAGATGGGAATGCACATTGCTCTTACCCCCACTTGGTCAGAGACTTCCTATTTGGCAGATTATGTACTCCCCATGGGGCACGCCGCTGAACGTCACGACTTAAATAGTTATGAAACGCATTCCGGAAAATGGATCGCTTTCCGGCAGCCTGTGTTGCGCGAATATTTGCGTAAGAATGGGAAGGAAGTGCAGCATACTTATGAGGCAAATCCGGGCGAGGTATGGGAAGAAGATGAATTCTGGATTGAGCTATCATGGAGAATTGATCCGGATGGAAAGCTTGGAATTCGCCAGCATTTTGAGTCTCCAAATAATCCCGGAGAGAAAGTGACTATGGACGAATACTATGCGCATATTTTTGAAAATGTGCCCGGGCTGCCTGATACCGCGAAGAAGGAGAACCTCACCGCACTGGATTACATGAAGAAATATGGTGCTTATGAAATTGATGAGCACGTCTACGACAGACACCTAACCGTTCAAGAAACCGGAAAGGTATCCGTTGACGGAAAGCCTAGAGAAGGTTTTAATACGCCTTCAGAAAAGCAGGAGTTTTTCTCCCAGACCATGATCGATTGGAAATGGCCGGAGCATGCCATTCCTGGATATATCAAATCTCACGTCCATTGGAAAGATATGGATCGTGAGAAAGGGGAGTATCCGCTTATTCCAACCTTCAGATTACCCAATCTAATACACACCCGCTCCAGCAATGCGAAATGGTTAACAGAGATTGCCAACCGAAACCCTATTTGGATTCATACAGAGGAAGCCAAGCGGTTGGGCATTGAGAATGACGAATTGGTGCGGATTTCAACAGAAATAGGGTATTTCGTGGACAAGGTTTGGGTGACCGAATCGATTAGGCCGGGAGTGATTGCTTGTTCTCATCACATCGGCAGGTGGAGGCAGGATCACGATCCACTGGCCAATCGTTGGGCCATGAATACCGTTGATATTAAGAAATTCGACGGCGGCAAGTATATGATGCGCACCAAGAAACAAATTGAGCGATACGCCAGTGATGATCCCGACTCACAGCATATCTTCTGGAAAGATGGCGGTGTGCATCAAAACATAACTTTCGCTCCGCATCCTGATCCTATCAGCGGCATGCACTGTTGGCACCAAAAGGTGACGGTAGAAAAAGCCCGCAACGATGACGCTTATGGCGACGTGTTTGTGGATACCACTAAATCATTTGCAGTATACAAGGAGTGGTTGGCCATGACACGACCGGCGCCGGGACCAGATAATCTGAGGAGGCCGCTTTGGTTTAAAAGACCGCTTAAACCGCAGGAGGAGTTGTTTTATAAAAAATAAGGTGCAAGCTGTTTCTAAAATCGGCTGAGAATGGATACTGATCGGGTTCTACAGTTGTTAATCTCGGTATAGGCGTTGATGATGCTCTGGTCTGGGTGTGTTTTAGCCGTTTCCAGGGTAAGGGCAGTGTTTAAATTTATAACCACAGAGCTCACAGAGTTTGCACAGAGTTCACCAAGAGTGATTCAATTTTTCAAACCTCTGTGCTCTTTGTGCCTTCTTAGTGCCCTCCGTGGTTAATATATTGCAATACTTTTAGAGAAATAGTCAACCACATTCTTGCAACCCTGAAGGGGTGATATACTACTCATTCCATTCGAAGAGATACTTTTCTTCATGGGGGATCTCAAACTCATTTAAAAAATCCAAATATTCCTCTCGAAACGTTCTTTTCCGATGGTGTTCCTCCTGATTTGTTTTAATTGATGTATTTCTTCATATAATGATGTCATCCCTTCGGGATTGGTGTTTCATTACATTTAGTGCCAAAACACCCTTTAATTTACAATGAAATCAGTTCCTTGCCCAAGATAACCGCCCCTACCAGGTATAAAAAGTACCCAAATAGATGCCTCAACTTATACCCCGAAACCTTGTCAGAGAAAAAGGTCCCGATTGCAATGCCCACAAGAGCAAAGCAGGTAAATTGAAAGATCAACTCATAATCTATATCGGCATTCGTTGCGGTCTCCCCCAGAAAGCCAATCCCAGATTTAGCAGAAGCAATTAATAGAGCCGTTCCAATGGCCGTTTTAATGGGGAGATTGCACATGATCACCAGGGCGGGAATGATCATAAACCCTCCACCCGTTCCAACCAGGCCCGTTAATATTCCTATGACCAACCCCTCAATCAGGATCATCCTGGTATAGTAAAAGGAGTTCAGGTTGAGCTCTTCTTCGTCATAATAATTCCTTTTAACCACTACCATAGTGGTGGCAGAGACGAAGATCAATACCCCCATAAGGAGCATTAAAAATGCATCCTTTGTGATCACATATTCCCCGAAGGAGAACATCTCATCAGGTAGCGCGGGAAGCATAAACCGTCTTGTGAGGTATACCGCGGTTACAGACGGAATTCCGAAAATGATGGCAATCCGGTAGTTAACCATTTTGCGCTTGATATAGGACAACGTGCTAATAATAGACGTCGTACCTACAATGAGCAAGGCATAACCCGTTGCTACCACCGGTGAAAGATGAAAGAGGTAAACCAGCACGGGAACCGTAAGGATGGACCCTCCGGCCCCAATAAGTACGACCAGCAGTCCTACTACAACAGCGCTGGCAAAACCTATATACTCAGACAAAGCATTGAATATTGCATCATCAAAGATGGGGAAAATACTGGTAAAAAATCTTGAAATATGCGCTAGGCACCTACCTGCCAGGTGTGGCCACTTGCCAGCAATTCATCCATGGTATTGATGGAGGCAGTTGCCCTCGCCTCCTCAATTTGACCTGCAATCAAATCGTTATAGGTAGGCGCCTCGGTTGCTCTAATGATACCCATTGCCGTTGGATAATCGGGGCCCTGCAAGTTAATGAGCATTAAGTGGAGCACATTACTTTCCGTATGCGCATCATGAACCAGGATATCTTCTTCCTTCACCCCGTTCTCTCCTATCGTTACCACTTCCAACTCCAGTCCATTGAGGCGCATTCCCTTGTTCTTCTCTTTTCCAAAGATCATAGGCTGACCGTGTACTAAATGAAGTTGTGTATCCTCCTGATTCGCTTTGTCAGTGATATCCGCGTGAATCTTGTCATTATAGATTATACAATTCTGTAAAATCTCAATCAGCGTAGTACCCTTGTGCTTGGCGGATTCTGCTACAATACTCGCCATCATTTTAGGATTTGTGTCAAGCGTACGGGCGAAAAACGTTCCCTTCGCACCCAATGCCAACTCACCAATTGAAAATGGTGTTTCCAAAGAACCCATCGGGGTAGAGCCCGATTTGGTCCCTTTTCTGGAAGTAGGGGAATACTGTCCTTTCGTGAGGCCATAGATCTCATTATTGAACACCATGATATTGATGTCGATATTCCTTCGCACCGCATGTATAAAGTGGTTGCCACCTATCGCCAGCGTATCCCCATCACCTTGTACTTCCCATACACACAATTTAGGATTGGCCAACTTTATTCCCGTTGCAAATGCCGGCCCYCTTCCATGAATGGTATGAAAGCCGAATGTGTTCATGTAGTATGGAAATCGGGCCGCACAACCAATTCCTGATACAAAAACGATGTCCTCTTTTGCATATCCCAGTTCGGGCATCGCTTTTTGAACGGCTGAGAGGATTGCGTAATCACCGCATCCAGGGCACCATCGTACCAACTGATCACTAGAAAAGTCCTTCCTTGTTAGAGGAGCATCTTCACCCTTTGGTTCTACTAAATGTTCTGCCATATTAATTGATTTTATTCAAGCGCTACTGATATATAAAAATCATTGGGCCTGTCATCATCTTCCTTTTTCTCCTTAACAAAAACAGCTCGCACCGTTGAGATCAAATTCGTAGCACGTGCTTTTAGATGATCTCTGTAATCTTTATCCTTTCGAATTTTATTTACAAAATCCGCCAAATAGACCATCCCCAAGATCAACACCAAAAAGGCCACGAAGAGCATGGAAAAAACAACATCGTCCTTGCCGCCTGTCATTCCCGAAGCACTTGCCCCAAGGCTGGTCAGCATAACTGATATAGTTAATAGAATCTTCATTTTAGAGGTGCTTAGAAAGTTCTTCCTTTATCTCCGCTACCGTTAGTGGAAGACCCTGAATCTTGGTGTACTTACCGTACTGGTATTCCGGATACAAACCCCTAAGGTAGTTGGCAAACTGGCCATCATTCAACTCAAAAACAATAATCTTTTTGAAGTTAGAGAAAATCTCCGCTGTGTTTTTAGGCAAAGGATTGATATAGTTAAAGTGAGCGAGGCTAACACYTTTRCCCTCATCCTGCATTTCTTTACAGGCGGTAAAGAGTGAGCCACGGGTACTTCCCCATCCCACTACCAGAACTTCTCCCTTTTCGTCTCCAACAACTTCTTGCTCCGGAATATAATTCGCAACTCTCGCTACTTTTTCCGCCCGAACTCTAACCATTCTCTCATGATTTTCCGGATCATAAGAAATCTTACCTGTCAACTCTTCTTTTTCAATACCCCCAATTCTGTGCTCATATCCTTTGGTTCCAGGAATCACCCATGCCCTGTTCAACTTCTCCTCATCTCTTGAAAAAGGCAAGTAGTCTTCCCCATTCTGCTTGGTTCCCGGCGCTTTGATTTCTGGTAGGTCTTCCATCTTTGGATATTTCCATGGCTCCGAGCCATTCCCTAAATAACCATCTGACAAAAATATGACCGGTGTCATGTGCTCCACAGCCAAACGTGCCGCCTCAAAGGCGTAGGTAAAACAGTTTG
>JAESRW010000176.1 GCA_016764395.1 Flavobacteriales bacterium | reverse complement strand
AAGATCAACATTGTCCATAATATATCCATTGAAGCTGGCCTTAGGATATTTATCCGATTCCAAGTAGTTCTCATTGAAATGCTCCTCCATCAAATTCTTTTCAAATTTGAATGCCTTAATCGGGATCTGGAATACCAACTTTTTATCCTTCGTGTTAAGCAAAGAGGAAGACCTGGTATTGGTCGCTTCAATATCTTCTATTGGAGTTTCAGAATAGAAGGAAATTTCGGAAGAACTAGATATATATACCTGGGCCTCTACCAGATGGAAACCCAATATTAATCCGATTATTATAAGTACTCTTAGCATATGCCTACGGTTGTTGTTATTCACCTCTACGTTTATCTTTTAAAGATATCCATGATTACTATTCAGCCTAGGGGCCCACATAAAATCCATCAACAATCATCCCACGGTGTTAAAACAATTTGCAACGGCTCGTTTCATCTGTTTATATTTTGACTTTTATTAATTCGGTCAGATGGAACTCGCTTATAATCATCTCCTTGTGTGTCAGATAGCTTGATCATGCTCGTTTCATGATTATAAATTACGGCGCTGTACCCTGATTAATCCACTCTTGAATCGTATTTCGCTGCACCAGGTCAATTTTAGTGGCAGATAAGAACGGCATGGTGGTGAAGGTTCCCGTCCAATTGATAGAACCCATTAAGCTGCCATCATTAGCCACCACCTTCACAAGATCATAACTATCCAAAAATGGAGTTCCCGATACTGAAGTTGGTGTATGGCACGTCAATGTACACTCCACATCCAGAATCGGTTTTACATCACATTTATATGATACTAACGTAGAATCAACAGCTTTAATTGAATCACAAAAATCAAGCTCCTGAGGAGTGGCTGGTTGTATAACTTCCCCTCTATCATAGGTACACGACGGCGTAAACCATATCCCTATGAATCCAATAGCCAAGCCCAGCTTGATCATTGACGTAAGATGAGTCGCTATATTCGGTTGCACTCCCAATTCTCCTTTTTAAAATCGTTCTCGCTGGCATCACGAAAGCTGTGTAAATTTACAAATTTCAATTATTTTGCCAATATTGGCCATCATACCCCTAGAGGTTGTTTAATTGGTATTGATCTTTTAGCTAATTTTACCACATTATCAACGCGCTAATTATAGCATTTATGGCCACAGATCAATTCCAGGCACCTGATTACTACAACCTAGATGATTTGCTCACTGATGAGCACAAATTGATTAGAGACTCAGTAAGAGCGTGGGTAAAGAAAGAGGTTTCACCAATTATCGAAGAGCACGCTCAAAATGGCACTTTTCCTCAACATTTGGTGAAAAAACTTGGCACTCTCGGCGTATTTGGGCCTACCATTCCACAAATATACGGTGGAGGTGGTTTGGATTACATTTCCTATGGATTGATGATGCAAGAGCTAGAGCGTGGTGATTCTGGAATCCGTTCAGCTGCTTCGGTGCAGGGTTCGCTGGTCATGTTTCCCATTAATGAATTTGCATCTGAAGCGCAAAAAAAGAAATGGCTTCCCGGTCTCGCAAGTGGGGACCTACTGGGATGCTTTGGCTTAACCGAACCCAATCATGGCTCAGATCCGAGCAATATGGAAAGCAAGTTTGTAGATAAAGGAGATCATGTTGTACTCAATGGAGCCAAGCTATGGATCACCAACGCCAGTGCAGCCGATATCGCGGTAGTATGGGCGAAAGACGAGGCTGGAGAGATTCGTGGGTTGGTGGTTGAAAAAGGCATGGAGGGATTTTCCGCACCTGAAATACATGGTAAATGGTCCTTGCGTGCATCTACAACTGGCGAGCTGGTATTTGAAGATGTAAAAATTCCGAAAGAGAACTTATTCCCCGATGTACGGGGACTCAAAGGCCCATTGAGCTGCTTGAATTCAGCACGCTTTGGAATTTCTTGGGGTGTAATCGGCGCAGCCATGGATTGCTATGATTCGGCCTTGCGGTACTCACAGGAAAGAATTCAATTTGGGAAACCTATTGCCAGCTTTCAATTAGTACAGAAGAAATTGGCTGAGATGATCACCGAAATCACCAAAGCACAATTACTGGCCTGGAGATTGGGAACCCTAAAAAACGAAGGCAAGGCTACGCCTGCACAAATCTCAATGGCAAAAAGAAACAATGTCCAGATAGCCTGTGATATTGCCAGAGAAGCCCGTCAAATTCATGGAGCCATGGGCATTACTGGAGAATATTCTATCATGCGACACATGATGAACCTGGAATCAGTACTTACCTACGAAGGCACCCATGACATTCATCTGCTGATTACCGGTATGGATGTGACCGGTATCAATGCATTTAATTGATTGATTTAACCGCAAGGCCTAACAGGTGCAATGCGTCAAAAGATAGTTCTCTAGCGACCGTAGCGCAACCCTGGACCACATTAGGGTTAACCGAACCCAACATTTCAGCTCAACCCTATCTCCAAGCCTTGGAGTGCGTGATAGGAGATCATATCCGTTGGGGCTCGATCGAAGGTATAAGTGGGCTCCCAAATGATTGCTTTCCTATCAAGCTGCCCTTTTCAGAAGCGCCTCTTCGCTCTAAGCGCAAAGCTAAGTCTCGATCTAACTTCCATCGTTCATTACATCTCTCCCAAATGACCTATTATGCCGAAATACGCGAAAAATTGGCAACAAAAGCCTTTCGACTACCTATTTTGATCATAACCAACAATTTATTCGCGATATCAGCATTGATTCAGGAGCKGATAGACTTTTAGAACCATTYGGAACGTTAAATCGTAWGAAMGAATAAAYWTTATATGCCWATACCGRCTGCAATCAGAACMTATTTATTGAAGACGCTAATARCGCTATTGGCATTCAAYCATGKTGYCRTTGCACAAGATRATCACTTTACTCCTGAAARGMGACTGAGYAARAAGGCCGTAACGYTSGTRCAAAAGAAGCGACTCAAAGCGGCAYTGCCTCTGTACCAAGAACTTTATCAKYTTAACCSTGAAAGTYCAGAATACAATTACTACCTGGGATATATTCATCTCAACATTGCTACRGATAAATCWGTAGCSATGCCCTTCCTWAGCACMGCCTATGAACACAAGRAGAAGTGGCCGAGAGTGGTTCGMTATATSGCTCAGGCGCATCATCTATTGTATCAATTCGATGAGGCGATTRCYTTCTATGAGGAATATCTGGAAAYATTATCAGATGAAGAGCGCATMAWYGATGTAAMACRTGAAATWCAAAAATGCAMCAGAGGCAAAATATTGSTKAWRGATACACTGCARGCMGARATAACAAATCTGGGCAATTYAATCAATACGGTSCACCCTGATTATGCTCCGATCATCTCCTCKGATGACCGTATGCTGRTTTTTACATCCAGAAGGCCAACGACTACWGGWGGCAARAAGGATTTTGATCAATTRTAYTTCGAAGACATTTAYATCTCAATCAAAGAAAAGGGTGTATGGGGAGCGCCACRAGGTGCAGGWAWAAATGTRAATACTGAGCKACATGATGCCAGCATWGGACTGTCAGCGGACGCGCAGCAAATGTTCGTRTATCACGGTGARAACATCTATACCACGARCCTGAAAGGAAATGAATGGTCKGTRCCCAAAAAAGTGGGCTCYAATATCAATTCCAAATCATGGGAAACACATGCTTGTATTTCTCTTGATCARCAGGTGCTGTATTTCACCAGCGATAGAGAAGATGGYTATGGMGGYATGGAYATTTATATGGCGATTAAACTGCCCAAYGGRAGATGGGGCCTGGTACAGAATTTAGGCCCMAMGATTAACACACCRTATGATGATAAAGCACCCTTYATTCATCCRGCSGATAAAACGCTYTATTTTAGCTCSAAGGGGCACGAYAATATGGGTGGCTTTGATATTTTCCGCTCCTCCTTTATTGATAACCAATGGACAACCCCTAAGAATCTCGGYTATCCAATCAATACACCRGGCGATGATATATTTTTCGTCGTTTCAGCCAACGGAAAGCACACGTATCTCTCCTCAGATTTAAGAAAGGACAATATGGGAGGACAGGATATTTATCAGCTCACGCTACCCGACACGGGCAGGGTGAAAATTGCCATTATCAAAGGCCGCATATACGGCAAAGAACATGAACCATTAGCTGCCAGTTTCACCGTGCTGGATGGTACTACGAATAAAGTTGTAGGCGTTTATAATTCAAATGCCAGCACCGGTAAATACCTCTTGGTCTTTCCTACCGGCAAGACTTATAACATGATCCTTAAAGCTGAAGGTTTCACACCCCATAAACAGCGCTTACATATTCCTGAGCAGGAGTATATTTATAATATGTCTCAGGAAATCGGCCTTACACACCTGCGCAAAAATGATTCAATAGTAGGGCAGAAAATAGTTTTCAGAAACGCCTTCTACGACATTGCAACCGCAATTACAGCTGATGCTTCCTTGAATCTCTCGGAATCTGAAGACGCTACATTTTCCCAATTCCTGCGCAATCTGGAAAATCCGGATAAGAAAGAAGTTATTTTGGAAAAGCTACTGACGCTCGATGGAAATTCAACTTCGAATATCTATACCAGCATTTTCGATTATGCTCCTAACAGCCAGATTCATTTATTTCAAGGWAMKGMGWCWGSKAACCTRGAAYCYRCMTTAATTGAATTTGAGAAGGATACGGTGGTATTGAACAGAGATACCATATTCAAAGAGGAAAGAATCTATGTCACCTCCTCATCGTCTTACACCAAAGTTGAATTGACGTCACTTGACGCTACTATTGATGTGGTTCTTGAGGCATTTGAAAAGAATTCAAAGGTGCCGAAAACTGTGCTTAGGGAGTTTGATATGGACCATCAATCTTTGACGCTAGATGACGAAAAAATCAAATCAACTCCTCCTCTTAATCCCGAACCAAAGCAAGCACCAAGAGCCGCGACAAGACAGTATATTTTCTTTGGATTWGGAAAGTCGACCATGTCCCTCAACTCCGCTAAAATACTTGAAGGATTGATAGCAGATATGAAAGCCWATGAGACTCTTAGAGCTGTGGTTATTGGCTATACTGATCACATTGGTTCAGTAGCGTACAATAAGGAACTTTCTCTTCAAAGGGCRCATGCTGTTGCAGGTGCCATAAAATCAAAGGGAATTCCTATATCGAGACTGGATATCAATGGATATGGTGAACTAAGGCCTACAGCGCCTAATATCCATATAGACGGAACAGACAATCCGCTGGGGAGAATGCAAAACAGAAGAACTGAGGTACGGTTGGTAAGTGCCGAAAGTCATCCCGCTATAAATACATCTGCTCCTAAAATAAAATAGCCGTAATCCAACCTGTCTAAAGCCACTTATTTTCGAAGATCTCTTTGGTGTGATAGGAGATAATAATGTCCGCACCTGCCCTAGAGAAAGCGTGCATGGTCTCCATTATTATCCCACGTTCGTCTACCATTCCCTTTTCGGCAGCTGCCTTAATCATAGAATATTCGCCTGAAACGTTGTAACAAGCAATTGGAACAGAGGATTGCTCTGCAACATTCGAGATAACATCCATATATGCCAGCGCCGGCTTTACCATGATGATGTCTGCGCCCTCCAGCTCATCTAACTCAGCTTCTTTGAGCGCCTCCCGGCCATTCCTGACATCCATTTGGTAGGTTTTTCGGTCGCCTTGTGAAGGGGCCGAATCCGCTGCCTCCCTAAAAGGGCCATAATAGCTCGAGGCGAACTTCACAGCATAGGACATAATCGCTGTATTTTCAAATCCCTCCTCATCTAATAGATCTCGAATGGCACCCACACGTCCGTCCATCATATCACTGGGCGCCACCATATCGGCACCTGCCTGCGCGTGGGACAACGCCATTTTAGCAATGAGTTCAACAGAAGAATCATTGTGCACATAGTCATCCCGAATGACACCGCAGTGTCCATGCTCCGTATACGCACAAACACAAACATCGGTGATCACATATAGTTCAGCGCCAAATTTATCCTTGAGCGCCCTAATAGCGGTATTAACTACTGAATCTTCCTGATAACAAGAGCTACCGTCTTCCGACTTCTGCTCCTCCACTCCAAACAGTAAGATTTTGTTAATTCCCAGCTTCAAACCCTCTTCTACATCCGCAAGCAGTTCATCCACCGAATAGTGATTAATACCTGGCATTGCYGCTATAGGTTCCACCTTCCGCTCTCCTGGTACGACAAAATAGGGGTAGATAAACATATCCTTATGCAATCTATTCTCTGCTACCATTTCCCTTAGAATAGGATTGGTCCTGAGTCGTCTGGGTCTTTCCAGCATCATGATTTTGAAGGTTGTATAGAAGCGGCGAAGACGGCCTGTGCCAATCCAGCATCGCTAAATGTTGCGGGTTGTATAAAATCCTTCACTCCTTGCTCCGTTAATTCATGGCCCGTAGCGTTGCCCATGGCTACTACCTTTTGAGATGGGCCAATAACATTATTACTAAAGAAGGAAGTCACATTAGACGGGCTGGTGAATACAATTATTTTACTCTTTGGTACTTTGAACTGATCATGGCTAATCGTCTCGTAGACCACCAAATTAGCCACTTGCTGGGTCGTGGTAAACTGATCCTGCACCGCCCTTCTACTTCCTCTGGCCATAGGAAAAAGCACCACTTCAGATCCCACAACGGAGGCGAACTGTTTCCCGGTGAGCTTGGTATCTGTGGAATACCCAATAAATTCAGCTCTTAGCCCCCGGTTACGGAGCGCCGCAGCCGTCGCTTTACCGATCACGCCATATTTCACACCAACAGGAGGTYCAAATTGCCCAAAGTAATGGTAGATAGCTTGTTTACTCGAAAAGAAAACCCATGTATAATCATCCCTCACCAGATCCTTCCTCACTTCCACCCGCTTCGTTTCAATCATGGAATGGCCCTTTACCTCAAATCCATTCCCCACCAACACATTTTCAAAGCAATCATCCTTGCGTAAATCGCGTGTAATAAATACGGATGTCGCCTCAATATCCTTAAACCTTTGAAGCAACCGCGTCGAGAAATTTTCAGGGTTACGTGTTTCTGAATAAAGCATTTTAGGCACTTGGTCCCAAGATTCAGATATGGCTGTCCACACTTCAAATCCACCTTCTTCGTTGAGGGTACAATACACGCCAATCGGCAGCTGACATCCACCTTGGAATTGATTCAAAACAGATCGCTCAATTTCGGTAACAGCAGCTGTCTCCTCGTCATTCAAAGCCTGAAGTTGTTGTGCTAGTTCCAGGTCATCCTCTCTGATTTGCAAGGCCAAAGCACCCTGAGCTGGGGCAGGTACAAATTCTGTGGGATCCAGCAGTTCTACATGAAACTCAGACAGGTCAAAATCAAGCCTGTTCACGCCTGCCGCAGCCAATATGATGGCGTCATATGCTCCCTCTTTTAATTTTGCTATGCGGGTCGGTACATTTCCCCTTAGGTCCTTCAGCACCATATCTTTCCTCAACATTTTCAAAAAAGACTGCCTACGTGCAGACGAGGTTCCTACAATCGCACCTTCCTTGAGGGCCAATCGGCGTTTTACATCTACTGCATCTTTMWTGAWGWGMAKMMCGNTCAYTYKRCNCKKSYCGGWTGGTAACCGCAGCAATTTTCAATCCCGCAGGCTGTTCAGTTTCCAGATCCTTATGGGAGTGTACCGCCATATCAATATCACCATTCAACAGGGACTCTTCCAACTCCTTGGTAAAAAAACCCTTCCCCTCCATCTTATCAAAACTCAAATTCTGTATGATATCTCCCTTGGTTTTGATGACCTGTATTTCCGCCTTAACACCCATTCCTTCAAGCTTTGAAAGAATATGGTTGGCCTGCCATAAGGCGAGATCACTTCCTCTAGATCCGATGATAAGTTGTTTTGAAATTGTAGGCAAAACCATTTGTTGTTAGCGKTTGAAAACAATCCTCTCTGCAGTTGTATGGTGAAGGATTATGGATTGGCAATTTTCACATTGTATATACCCAAACCTAAACCCAATATTCCAGAATTCCAAGAATCTGGCGCTCAAGTTCGTATCATTAAATAGCATGGGAAGGAATGAAAGGAAAAGGTCAGCAATTACGATTTATCCAGTAGCACATCCTTTGCCATCTTCATGGGAACGGAARTATATTTTCGCTCCACATAGGTAAGTACTTTGTCAAGCGTTTCTTTCGCCGAGGCATCCATTTTTTTCACGTCCTTGGCATACACAGAGTTGATTGCTGTATCAATGATCTCTTTAACTTTTTCAGGGACCTGGCGCATCGCCAACTCTACTTGCCGTACTTTGAACAGCTGCTCAAACTCTAAGAGGGCCTCATCAATAATCTGTTTGCAAATTTTCAATTCACCCTTTCGCTGTTGTAAGTTGCTCTCCGCAATTTCTTTGAGATTGTTAATCCCTATAAGCTTGATGCTGTTCTTGTTGGCAATTTCCGGATCAAAATCGGCAGGGACAGCCAGGTCGATCACCAATTTTCTGCTGGTATCGCCATTGAGCATCTCTGCATATATCTCTTCAGTTATGATATGATCCTTGGCCCCGGTACAGGTAATAATCACCTCGAATCCACGGCCTTCTTTCGCCAATTCGGCCAACCCAAATGCCTGTCCGCCCAAGTCTTTTGCCAGCAGCTGTGCTTTGGAGCGCATTCGGTTGAAGACCACCAGATTATTGAAGCCGTGTTTCTTCAGGTATTTAGCCATTGCAGTATTGGTCCGTCCAGCGCCGATGATCAACAACTTAGACCCCAAATCAATATTGAGCTCGCGCAGCTTGCGATACGCAAGGGAAACGACCGATACCGGATGCTTAGCGATATCCGTTTCCGAATATATTTTCTTTGCTGTTACAATGCTGTGCCGCACCGCTATTCTGAGCAAATCGCCGGTTAGGCCCAGTGCTTTAGACTGCTCATAGGCGTTGCGAACTTGCGTAATGATCTCCCGCTCTCCAACGACCATTGAATCCATAGAAGACGCTACATTGGCCATGTGGAGGATGGCACGACGTCCCTGGTATACATTCAGCTTGCTAACCAGATTTTCAATTTCACGCTGACGTAAATTCTCATTAAAAACCATCAAAAATGACTTCAAATAATGCTCATCAAGTTCTGAGGATGTACGAATGAGGAACTCTGTACGGTTGCAAGTAGCAAGATACATCAGCTCCTCCAGCCCAAGCGTGTTCTTCAAAAGCGTCAGTTGCTTAGCAAGGGTATCTCCCTCCAGGAATAGCATGCCTATCTCCTGTGGAGAGGCTTGCTTGATATTCAATGATATGATCTTAAGACTGTCCAGAATTCTATTCTTGAAATGTGGTGCAATGATCGGATAAAAGCAGTTATGAAATGTCATAGAATTGTCAGAAACTTAGCCTAACGCGCTAATTTCCCTTATGTTTATGTGACCATTTCAATATCCCCCCATGTTGCGACGACTTCTACTCCTATTTTCCCTCTTTCTATTGACCTTTCAAACCAGTTCAGCTACCCATCTTTGGGGAGGTGAGCTTTCCTATCAATTAACCTCTTATGATCCTGTTACCAATAAAGGCCTCTATCTATTCACGATGGAATTATACCGGGAGTGTACCGGAACGCATACAGGATGTGGGTTCCCTCAACCCCTTGCAGACTTTGACACAGTAATTTTCGTAAGTATTTATGACTCTAGCAACACAGAAATTAAAAACTTTCAAATGGCTATCGCTTCACGTACTACCCTTAGCAATATTGTGTATGGAGGATGCCAACAAGCACCTCCATCAACCTGCGTTGAACAGGCTGTTTATCAAGACAGTACTTTGCTGGATCACATACCAGGTGGTTATACGGTGAACTACCAACGTTGCTGCCGAACATGGGATATTGTCAACATTGTGTTGCCTGCCTGTCCAGACCAACCCGACCAGGGAATGGCTTGGAGCTTGCCAATACCTACGAGCAATTTATCTGACACGAACAGCTCTGCAACTTTCAATTTGGATCCTCCTACCGTACTCTGCCTGAACCAGGCATTCGAGTATGACCATTCTGCTAGCGATGCCGATGGTGATTCGTTGGTGTATTCCTTTTGTGATGCTCTAACGTTTAATCCCGGCACAATGTGGAATGGCGGTATAGCTGGTACAGCTCCAAATCCAGCGTTGTATCCTTCCCTGGTCTTTCCCGTTCCTTACGCTTCAATGTTCTCCGGTTCATCTCCGATTACGGCTGATCTTGATACATTTAAGATTGACCCAATCTCAGGTATTATTACAGGTACACCAACATTTCCGGGTATCTATGTGGTAGCCGTATGCGTGTCTGAATACAGAAACGGAAATCTGATATGCAGCAGCAGGAGAGATCTGAATTTCAATGTGGACAWTTGCRYCAATRACAGCKTTGTWKGGTTCAACACTTCAACMRRTTYAATTTGCAAAGAAGAYTCTATACAATTCAATGATRTTACACCCAAYGCCACAAGTTGGCTWTGGGATTTTGGGGAYGGTAACRTYAGYACKGAACAGMAYCCCASTCACCKGTATRMYKCWAGCGGTTCATATRMWGTTAGYYTGGACGTRCAATTARCCAATGGATGTYCTGATTCTTTGATCATSGTGGATGCWGTCTTTGTAGATACCTGCACATWYACTGGRTTKARMAATAWGMATTTGAAGCTWYCAAACGAATTGATCMTYATRCCAAACCCAGCCCAGGATAAAYTGACSATACGGCTAGACCAGGCAYCSTCAAATGRMAATATAGCAGTCAMYCTAAGCAMYATGCARGGARTTSTGKYATTGAGCCTAATCKTACMSAATTCAKCYACYTTYGAGMRGRAARTAGACTTATCTGGARTRGCTAAGGGGATCTATATGCTAAGCGTAAAATATGGGGAYRAAATGCAAACKAAAAAGCTTGTYATTYACTAACSRCTAGTCGTCGYCATTTTCAGCATCTTTGAACGCATCGTCCAATGAGGCGTCTTTTTTCTTMACGACTACCTCTGTCTTTCCAATAACCTTAATTTCTGTCCGCCTGTTCATTTGTCGGCCTTCAGGGTTATCAGAGCCATCTGGGTTGGTGTTATCTGCGATCGGAGTACTTTCTCCATATCCTTTAGCGACCAGCCTATCCTTTGGTATGCCGTGCTTCCTTAAGTACTTGACCACGCTCTCCGCTCTTCGTTGAGAGAGTCGTCGGTTATAGGAGTCGTCACCCTTGCTATCCGTGTGGGAACTGAGCTCCACAATAATAGAAGGATTATCGCTGAGTATTTCTACCAACATCGCTAACGTCCTATTGGATTCTTCTCTCAAGGTAGATTTATCAAAATCGTAATAAACATCTTTAAGTACAATTGACTTGTTCAGCTCAAGTTTCTGCAAAGGCAAGTTCCGATGTAGCACAATGGATTTCTTAACCCCTACCGTTGTTAACGAAACAGAGCTGGAAATGTATCCAAGTTTTAAAGCCTGAATCTTGTAGTTTTTTTCGGGCTTTAATGCAAAACTAAAGGGGTTGCCTCCGACAGATGTCATTTCATTGATCAATATTTCAGAYGAATCCTGTTCAACYACCGATAGGCGGAAGGTAACCTTCGAAACCACATCAGGAGCAAATAAATATTTATTCATCTGAGGTAATTCTTTAAAGACAAAAAGTCCTTTGTCATTAATCTCCGCCTCGGATATCAGATTTCCCTTTGAATTCAGCACTGATAAGTGCCCAATATTGTTCTTTCCAGGATGATCCAGATCCACCTGATCCAATACAAATATGTATTGATCCAAACTCGGTAATTCTTTGTATACAAAGAAATTATCATCATTCAATCCAGTGGTTTTAACAGTATCACCCCAAGCGCGAAGCGCGTGTAACTTAACGTTTGATCGTTTTGTGAAACTGGATATTGCTACATCGTTGTCAAAGCCAAATCCATCAACCTGAATTTTCGGAATCATGTCCCTGTCCCAGGAGTAGCGAAAGATATCATCACAGCAAGTTTCCGACTTGAGTGCAATCGTCCCCACTCTATTGGATACAAAATACCCGCCTTCTTCATTGGCGTCAGCGACAAAGTACATGTCATCAACTCGTGAATTGAGGGGGTAACCAGCATTTTCAGGCTTCGTCCATTTTCGCATCTTTCCTGAAGAATAGAAAATATCATATCCACCCAGAGATGGATGGCCATCTGARCTGAAAGACAATACTTGCGTCTTTGAATTAAAGAACGGCGTAATCTCATTTCCGACGGTATTGATCTTTCTCCCTACATTTCGAGGTTTTTTATAAGCCCCTTTGGCGGTAATTTCTGAATACCAGATATCCCTACCACCTTCACCCCCGGGCCGGTCAGAGACAAAATACAGAATAAGTGACTTTCTTCGCTTCTCATAGGCCACGGCTGGATGGGTATTATTGAAATCGGAGAGGTTGATTTCATCATTGAGTTTTTCACCCTTGGACCAATCATCATTTTTGAAGTCAGAAACATAAATGGAACAAATCAAATTTCCGGCATCATTGGGTTCACATTGGGTATAGAAAAACTTAGATCCATCCGGCGAGAACACTCCATTGGCGACATCCATCTTTGGAAAGTTGATACTTTCGGGTAAGGGTTCGCCCCTACTCCAGGTCTCACCCTTTTTTGTAGATTGATAGAGCTTGAATCTTGCGACTTTACCTTTCAAATCTTCAGCGCGGATCATCGTATCTGTTCGAAGAGAGGAATARATGAGCTTATCGTCGCCTACGGGCATGGGCGACGCTTCMGTATACGCMGCRTTGAYCTCTCCACCCATATGAACTACCACCACATTYAGTGGATTCTCTATAGCCTKAAKTGCATAGTCACAACCTGCAATCTCGTTTTTGACTTTCTTCTTATAAAGGGGCGCATCGAAAGCCCTGTATGTTTTAGTAAAAGCTGCAAACTGCACCTTCGCCTCTGCATACTTACCATTTAGCTTGAGTGTTAGCGCGTATTTGTAATGGGAGAAGGGATAAAGCTCCTTGTTCTGCTCCATAACCAGCTTATAGTTCTTGTTAGCCATTTTGAAATCGCGAGAGTAGAAGTAGGATTCCGCTAACTTATACTTCACATCAACATTTTCCGGCTGGTCGTTTAATACCTCTTCATAGTAATGTGAAGCATCGTAAAAGAAGCCTTCTTCATAAAACCTGTCCGCAATCTTCAGCTTGTTCTTCCATGACAATCCTCCACCTTCCGTACCGCCTTGCATTCCCGCGCCACATCCTACTACTACGAACGCAGCTAGTAGCCCAATGAACAAATGAACCTTACTGAATGAATTTAAAATCATAATCTCTTACAAGGAACTGAGCGTTTAATCCCCAGCTTCGGGTTGGTATTGAAGATGTATACAAGAGACAACTCGATGGCGCCTCTTCCGCCACTAGCATTGCTCAGTGATGAAACATTGATATCATAGCTTATTGCGGCTCTGTAGTTGTTGTACGCCAACCCAGGAACGAGAATAATAGCATCTGTAGAGCGATACCAAAGCCCAAAGAAAGCGACCACCTTCATGAGCGGGACATCCTTAACTACGTACCCTACATCTGAACCGATGATATACTCAAATGCTTTGGTCTGACCCGTGAAAATTAGCCCCGGGTGAATAGATATCAAATCGCTGTAAATATAATCCGCATTTAATACGAGAGACATTCTTGTGTTCAAAGAATTATCATCAGCGCCAAAGAATGATTCTCCCGGTTTGTTCAAATTAGACATAGAAAATCCAGCGTCAAAATCCAGCCTTTCGCTATAATTCATCTGGTAATTCACCCCTGCGTGAATAACCGGATAGGAAATACTGGGCTCTGCAAATGTTTCGTTACTGCTCAACTCATCATTGAAGAAGACACTCGTATATTGGCTTCCGAATTTCAGTTCATCATTACTGATTCCTTTCTGCATTACACCCCCTTGTGCTCCAATACTTAGTCTCTGCTTGCCATCGCTCCCTATATTATAATGATAGGCCAATGAACCATACACACCTTGTGTACTAAACTCCGCTGTTCCGGCCTTATCAGAAAACACGGCTATTCCAGCTCCCCAACTATCATTTTCAAGGAATCCCTTTTTAAAATATTTATCAAAGAAGCCGGACGTAGTGGCGAAGGGTTTAATGAACGAAGACCATTGATTTCTGTAAATGATACCGGCCCGATAATCCCCGACAAAATTACCGGTATTGGCAGCATTCGAAAGCAAAGGAGCCTGACGATATTGAGAAAAGTGAATATCCTGTGCAGCCGTAGAACCCACGCTAAATACAACGGCTAAGCCGATTAAAGCTGACAAGACGGTTCTCATGTTATTTTTATTCATCATGTATCTCTTATCTAAGAAGGGCAATGTCTCCTGACCCTTCCATCACCTCTCCCACAAGTGTACGCACCTTATAGTAATACACATAGTTACCAATCTCTTGAGGCTCTGATTTAAAATTACCATCCCATCCTTCTGTTAGATCCGAGGCTTCAAATACACGTTGTCCCCAGCGGTTAAAAATCCTGAATTCGATCAGCTCTTCCACCCCTACGTGAATTAAGAAGATAGTATCATTGTTCCCATCCTGATTTGGCGAAAAAGCATTGGGCACGATGACCTGCGCCTTCACCACAAATATCTCAACGGTATCACGGCCCCTGCATCCGTTGAGAGAGGTGCCTGTAACCGTGTATTGGATATCGTCAAGCGGCGTAGTAACCGGATTTGGTATGAGCATATCATCTAAGAACGTGGCTGGATCCCAAACATAGGAATTCGCCCCGGTAGCGAGCAGGTCTTCGGGTTCACCTTCAGTGWCAAACACATCCTCACCAGCATCAATTACCGGAAGTGAAAAGAAGGAAATAACTTTTATCATCGTGTCTTTACACCCTTCGGATGTAGTAATGATGAGCTGGGCATTATACAAAATACTGTCTGGATAAGCATGTGTTGTATTCTGTGGTAAAGTATCGCTTACACCATCACCGAAGTTCCATTCCCAGTTTACAATGGGGCCTGTAAAAGCATTGGTATCTGATTGGCCAGAGAAGACAACCGTATCAAAAGCGCATGTTTTGGTCCATTCATAATCAGCCGCGAGAGGAGTCGGAGGGGTGACATTCACCACCAATGTATCCGCACACATAAAATCTTCGTTGACAACGATTGTTACTGGATACACCCCTACCTCAGGATAGGTATAGACAGGATTTTCAACGGTACTGGTATCATCCGAAAGAGTGGGTACACCGAAGTCCCAATTGAAGGAAACTACATTGTTTCCAAGATACTCGAAGTTCATCATCAGGTTATCACATGGATCTGGCGTAGCTGAAAATTGCAGCCCCGGATCATCCAAACAACCAGCAATGTTAAACTGTACATCTCGCTTGTTGGTGGTAAGCAATTTGCCATTCCGATATTCGGACACACATACGGCAACCACATAGAGTCCTTCCTGAGTCGGAGTGCCAGTCAGTAACCCGGTTTGGGCATCAATTTTAAATGAGTCTGTAGGTAGGGCATCAATTGGGTATGAAGCTGAAAAACCTGAGATATACGGCACGGAAAAGAACAGCGATGGAAACATAGAAGGATTTGGAGCGGCACCGGCTAGACCGCCATTCCAAATCATACCCATGTTAAATTCGTAAGCTTCACAGAGGGAATAGACCAATGAATCACCGTCCAAATCCGTAGCTGAATGATCATATACGAAAGGTGCGTCTAAACATATTATGGTAGGAGGAAAATTGGTATAGATGGGTGAGCTATTACAAACAGCATCTGCAGTATCCGGAATGGTCAGTGACCAAGCTGCGCCCACATCAGGTTGAGTGGGGCAAACTGGCAATACAATATTGGCTATGTCCCAATTTCTACAACACCTTTGATAAGTCACATAATAACCCCCTGCAATATCATCAAGCCAGAAATTATCCTCATATATGGCCTGTTCAACACAGACGTTAGGAGGAGAAAATAGACACACATTGTAAGTGTTGTTCTCAATCGTGTCACGCAGATCGATGGTCATCTCAAAACTCTTAACCTGTACCTCATTTTTATCATAAACTGTGACAAAGATTACAGAATCGAAATCGGCAATCGGCTGAGCAAATCCACAACCTTCATGGGTACCTGTACACTCTCTATACAATTTCATGGTGAATTTGTAGAAGCCCTTATTTGAAATGGTATCATGAAATAGGCACTGATAAATCAGCTCGCCACCGATGACATGCGTTGCTTTTGCCGGCTTAATGGAAGCCAGCGAACACAACGCCACCAAGAAAATCCACAGTTTCAGTTTCATCTATTATTGATTTTCAAAGGACACCTGTTACCAACGAAAGTTAATTCGCTTCTCACATTTAAAATTTTGATCCTAGTTCGTTTCATCTCACACCAAAATATCTGTTAGAAATGCGGACAAGCAATATCCTGAACGATCGATTTGGATGATTTCAAGATATAGATCAAAGCCATTTCAAAACTACCCTGCCCGTTACTCGTTTCATTTAAAGTTGAAATGTTCAGGTCATATGAAATTCCTATCGTCAAGTTCATATACTCCATACCAGCTAAAACAATCACCGCATCCGCGTTGGACCAGGTGCGATACCAACCTCCAAATCGGAGGGCCGCATCATTTGAGGTATTGTATCTTACCGCCAGGCCAAAATTKGTCTGCGTAGATGCATTYTGMACCATAAACARGCCRCTRGGAAGAATATCCCATTGCCTGKTTATCGAATAGGAKCCWCCYARTTGYAARGCSGTTCGKSTCGAAAGCACATTGGATTCCTGTGACGCTAAAAAGTTAACATTWGGCTGAGATARGTGAAAGGTCGATAYCCCAAAGAAAAGYTTGAGACTYTCAGAGTGCARGTAATTGTATAACAAACCCGCATTGACATCCAARTAAGACARACTAGTGGATTCAAATACCTCYTGTCCACTACCCGTRGGAATATCGCTCAATATCTCATCTCCAAAYCGCAACTTCGTTCGGTCAAACGACATTTGTGTGAATCCTGTCTGAAGCCCAAAGGAYAARATCTGTTTTCCATTGCCCAACATATCTCTGTGATAAGCCAGGGAAGCCGTTGCCCCTGAGGTTTGCAAATCACCTGTGCCCGCTTTATCCGAAAATACCATCACGCCAAATCCGGTCATATCCGCTGCCTGCATCAGCTTATCTATAATATGAACATCGTAAGAACCAGAATAGGTAACAAAAGGGGCACCACCACTGGCACGCTTCCATTGTGTTTTATAGTTAGAGGCAATTCTGTGTTTACCATTAAAGAAACCCGTATGAGCTGGGTTCATGGTTATCGGTGAAAAGTAAAATTGAGAAAAATGAATATCCTGTGCAACAACCTGAACAGATCCAACAAACAGGATTCCCAATGTTACTATGCTCGCTAAGGTGCTTCTCATATCCATTGTTTTTTACCTGACTATAATTATTATTTCAGCAACGAAACATTACCGCTGATCGGACCAATTTTAGTACCTCGTACGGATTTCGCTTCCATCACCCAAACGTATACGCCAACTTCCATCGGCTTTCCGTTTTGCATRTTGGTTCCATCCCATCCACCATTTGGATATACAATTTCATCTTTTGAAGTCGCCTCAAAAATCATCTCACCCCATCTGTTGAAGATTTTGAACACGATACTTTCTACAGCATCACCTTCACGGCCACCAACATCATATATGTAAAACTTGTTATTCGCAGTTGGACCGCTACCATTGGGCGTAAACGCGTCAGGCACTTCAGGCTCAAACTCAAAGGGAATCACTTCAATGGTAATACTGTCCCTATCCACACATCCATTTGCATCCGTTACGACYACAAGATAGGTCGTTGTTTCCACTGGGCTGGCCATCGGGTTTGAACTTTCCGGATCACTTAACCCAGCTTCCGGAGTCCAGACGTAGTCTATGCCTCCTGTAGCATTTAATATTACCTCATCGCCTGCAAATATGCTGATGTCCTCTCCTGCATCTACCGAAGGAATGTTCACCGTCACAGTGGCTGTGTCTATTTGATCTGGACAAATGGAGTCGTATACCACTGTTATTACATAATCTATAGTCGACGACGGCCACACGGTTGGCGATGCCACAGATACACTGTCTATAGTCTGATTGGGTGTCCAACTGTARCTAGCTGCCTGTTGAGCAAATGCATTGAGATCAACGCTATCCCCGATGCAAATATCTGCGTCAAAGGTGCTTACATCTGGCTTGTTGAACACGGTAACATTGATGGTATCCTGGCCCGGACAACCGTTGTCAGCAATGACAATATAGGAGATACTGCTATCTGGAAAAACCGTAAAGAAGTCTTTGCCCTGCAAGACAAAGTTACTCTCAATCGTATCTCCTAAAAGGCTCCAGGAGTAAATATTCTCGATGGGCCATGGGACATTAAGACCCGACATGACCACAGAGTCACCCTCACAGATGGTTGTATCTGGAGAAGTTGCAAGAACGGAGAAAGGGCGCACATTAATGGTAATCTCATTCTCATCACAGAAGATCACTTCATTGTCGCATTTATTACAGGCATCCAATAATATTGAAGCCGAGCCAATGGAATTCCACACCACGGTAATCTCGTTGTTCCCGAATACGATGACTTCACCCACCCCAGTCAACGCAGTAGTGTCCCACTGATAGAACGTAGCACCACTAAAATCAACGCTGTACACAGCCGTATCCCCAAGACATACATTCGTAGGCCCCGTTATGGACACATCAGGAAGAAGCCCTATAAAAAAGGACACCGGTCCCGAAACAGGACCACTACACCCACCACCTTTCTGTACCTCCTGTATGGTAACCGTGTTGGTGCCATTTGGGAAATTTGAAACATCAAAGGAAACAGATGCTCCTACTCCAGGAGCGGGCTCCCATTCAATGGGTAAAAAACCATCAAATTGAATGACATACATCGAGGAAGGAAGAACCGTATTAAACAGCGTGATCGTAAGTGAACCCACAGTATCACAAATGATTTGTAAAGGCTGCACATCAAAAACTACCGGCACCCCTGAAACCCCACCAACAGTTAGGTGTATCAAGCTTCCTAATAAATCCGTAACATCTACACCATTGGTCGCGACAATTCTCATATAATACATCTGTAGAGAAAGACCCAGTGCAAGATAATCGGGAAGTTTTGGAACGCAGAGCTTTAAAGTACCTGATACTGTATCCACTAGTATCCCCAAGCTTCCTTGATCCATAATGGTCATAGGTGGTGGTATCGGCCCAGGTGACAGCAGTTCCACCACAAAAGCGTTTCCAGCTGTATATTGCTGAATAGAATCCCAAGTATTAATATCAATAGGTATGGTTACACATGCGCTATCCGTGTTCGTTATACAGACGCTTATATCCATGGCATCATTCGTCAGAATATCACATTCCTTAATACAAAATGGGCCCCAAGGCGTTGCGTTTTGTGGACCAGGTGGTGCATTGTCCACTACGGGATTGGTTGCTACTACCCTGATAAAATAATTACACCCTTCAGGAACCACCGGGATCTGTCCTCCTATTCCACCCGGAGAAATTGGTGGCGGATAGATAGCAGGATCAAAAGTCTGCGTACTTATGGTAGGGCCGCCTATATCAAACGCTGTATCGGCAAAGCTACCGGTCGAGTCTGAGAGCTGAAGGATATATTGATTGCCAGGATTAAAGGCTCCAAAAGACTGAAATTGAACATCAATTACACTTCGTATACATACGGGTTGTTGTCCAGCGGGTAATCCAGCCATATTGTTAGTATCCGTAGCGTCATAGTTTGGATCTTGTGTAACACCAGGGGGCATAGCGATATTGGTTGAATCTCCACACTCAACAATAGCAATACAATTGGTGTAAGCCTGCCCAACTATAACAGGAGGTGTTAACCGGACGATTCTAAAAGTGTAACAATTGCCGATTGGCATTGATGTAGGAAACTTAACGCCAAATGAAGACGGAACCTGAAAGGTGGCTGGTGGAGGTATCGCAGGCAATGTAAATGCGAAATCTAAAAGAAGGGTAGAATTGATAAAATCACCTGCACTATCAGACATCTCAATTACATAAACGCCATCGCAAACTTCATCATGGACCGTAAACACAAAGGCAGGTGCATTCAAATCTTCCTGGCATATCGGGCTTGATGTGAAGTCAATAGCTTCTATAGAGAAGGCATCAAAATCCTCGTACTCAGCAACTATCATAATATCATCTATGGAAAATGGAATTGAATCATTGGTATTTATGCCATCATTGGTCCATTTGAATGCGAACCTTAAATCGGCAACACCAACCATCGGGGGATCCGTCACCCTTGCAAAATTCCATTTTGTCTTGCCAGCATACCTTGACTGCCCAGTAACCTCATTGGTCGTTAATATCCATGTTGCACCACCGTCAAGGCTGTAGTATACTTCCCCAAAATCCCCAGGTGATCCRCTGGCCAACCACCAAAAATTTAGCACAATTTTCGAATAGCCRAAYGTGCAAAAWCCAGTRTCCATTATGGCCCATCTCTCCGACGGTRATAATGGATCRTARTTMGCRTTAAAAATTGWATCAKCWGTATTCATAATGTGAAGGTAATTACCYCCAGGCGWTCCAATTTGACCWATGCCWCCCTCKGTRGAATCYTGWGAGGTMGTATTGGCATAYAYGCCTGCACCATTGAATTSATTGCTAACCACCCACATATTTGWGCCACTYCCTGAMGRATGGGAGTTGAGRSWGAAGGWAGCAGGKACACCGCCCCCAAAATCCTCTATAACCTGAATCTCAAAATTTTGYGCAAAATTCTGTGGTGYATTAAAGAGGACGATTAAGAGTGCCAGAACCACTCCCAAATGATTCACCCGGACAGTTTTGACGATCCCGTTTAGGTTGCATACGCCCAGTGGGATATTCCCCCGTGTAATGAGATTGATAATGGCTCGTGTCATGTGTCTATAATTGATTTTCATCGGTCACACCGCGCTACGCCAAAGCTTCGCAGGGCGAAGTGGAACTCGCCTGCAATCATCCCACCTTGTGTAAAACAAGTTGTCATGGCTCGTTTCATAGCTTATTGTATGTTGCCCCAGGCATATTTACTATTCCAGAATAATTTTCAACATATAGGATTTTTCCGCACCTTCAGAGTGGCGTCCATCCGTCACCACCACATTGATGAAATACATTCCTTTAGGCTGGTCCTTAAGATCAATCGTTTGTTTGTGTTCATTCACAACAGAAGCATTTCGATTGAATACTACTCTTCCCATCATATCACGGATGGTCACCTCCACAACATGAGATCCATCAATCTTATAATTGACAAAGAACTCCCCCGTAGATGGCATCGGAGCTACCGTAATTTCATCCTTAGTACCTAATGACAGTATACCTACAAGCGGTGGTAACACGACCACTATTTGCTTTGTATACGTATCTACACATCCGGTAACCGAATTGGTGGCCGAGACTACGACCGAGTAGGTCCCGGCTACCGCATATGAGTGCGATGGATTTTCCAAGCTAGATGCCAGGAAATCACCAAAATCCCACGCCCACGTGTCGGCGCCACTTCCTGTATTGCTAAAAAGTATATTATCACCGACGAACACGGTGTCTGGTACCGAGAAACCAGCGACTATTGAATCAATGGTAACAAGTTGCGTTGTTGTATCTGCCCCAAAACCGTTTCCTGCAATCAGCGTGACCGTGAATGCACCAGTTCCAAATGTGTGTGTCACCGTATCCCCGACAGCGGTATTGCCATCTCCGAAGTCCCACGCCGAAGTTGTTGGGAAGAAGCTTGAATTATTATAAAATTCCACCGCACCCAAACAATTATCCACTATACTAAAATTAAACTCTGCTACTGGAGCATTGGTGTTTGGCACAATGCTCACTCCATAGTCCTCAGTTTGTCCAAACTGAAGATTTCCGCAAACGGTTGGAGGTGTTGTGCCAATATAATCTGAGGCCACCCGCATTCTCAACATCGTTCCTACAACTGTACCCGCAGGAATGAAGAAGTCTACACTGTGATTAACCAACCTATTATCTGATGTAGCTACCAGCTCTGAGCTTGCAAAGACGCTATCGTTGTTAAAATCGATCCAAGCCCTTACATTCTCGGCCCAGCCCGGGCCCGTTTGCACTGTAAGCGTTTGCTTTGAACCTGCCATCACAGTGGTGAAATTCACACAGCTGTAATCAGAATAACCCTCTTGGATACCATTCGTATTGTTATTGATTGTATTGAACGTGACGCTGGCGATTCCAATGTCATTGGCAATGTCCGCGACCGTTGATACGCAATCTGGCTGTTTTGGACCCTTCGCAATCATTAAGGCGCTTGTCTGGATCATCGTATCCATGTTGCAGGCATTGCTCACGATAAGGGTAATCGTGTATACCCCTGTATCATTATAGGCATATACCGGGTTTTGTGCGTTTGATGTGTCTCCATTGCCAAAATCCCAATCCCAGGTTGACGGCGCATTCGTTGAAATATCTGTGAAAGTGTTTTGAGCGCCCACACAATTCAGTACGTTACTGACTGTGAAATCCGCAAGCGTAGAACTGTTGTTAATCGCGCCATCTGCCGTGCTGTCATTGTCATTCCTCGCATCTCCTGAAAGGATTGTCCAAGCACTTAACGAGTGATTGCCTGCTGCTGAAAAATCAGCCAACGTTGTAAAGCTATACGTAAGCGTATCAGATGGCAGCAGATTAACCAAAATATTTTCAGTTACCGGAGTACCCCCGTCAAGACTATAGGTTACAGGAATGGTATCCTGTGCATCTGCACCAAAATTCGCCACCCTAACTACCACTGTATCTCCTGCAGAAAGACAACCGGTTACCGGTCCATCAATTGCGATAACGCCCACATCCTTTCCTGGCTTATCAAAAACTACAAGGTCATCTATAGCCATATCACTTGTTGCGCCTGCACCCGTAACACCTCTTATCCTTAGTCGAATAATTCCAGTGAAAGCACTGAGGTCCACATCCCTTGCTATCCATGGATCTGCTTGAACAGTTTGTTGCTGTCCTATTATGGAGTCCACTGTGGTCCACGATCCACCTGATAAAACATCAACAAATATATTACCTGTTCCCGTCCCAAACATGTGATAAGAGAATGCCAAGGTAGGATTTGTCATTAAGGAATTATCTACACAAGGACTCAACAGGCTTGCTACCATCGCGTTACAACCTGATGATTCGGTGTACAGATAGTTTCCTACACTTGTTCCTAAGGTATTGTCGAAGAGTGGCCCTGTTCCACCACTAGGCGTACCATTTTCATCATTGGCCCAGTCGATATCATCGTTGGTAATATCATTGGTCCACATACCCGTACTCGTACAAGCTGCACCACAGGTTGTGGCACAAGGCGATTCTGAATCAAAGTTCTCGATTATTGGATAGGCCGTAATTGGCGCAGCATGGATCACTTGATATTGCAGCAAAGAGTCATTGTTAAAAAGGGTATCAACGGTAAGACTCGTCCAAATCTTGAAATTGTAAGTTCCAGGTACGGATAAATCTGCGGTAGCAGCAAAGGTAAAGATCGTAGAAGCGCCAGGAACGAGCGTGTCGAAAAGGGTATCGAGAACCGCTGCACCTCCATTAATGCTATACCCAACGGGAATTGCTGTTTCCACATTAATACCTACATTCTCTACCTCGATGATTATACTTTCCGTAGTGCCTAGATCACAACCTGAAAAAGGGCTGCTTGCCCCAGCCACACCAACATCATCAGTAGGTTTATCATAAATTCGGATGTCATCTATAGCCATGTCACTGGTAAAACCAATGCCCGTAACACCTTTAAATCTCAACCTCTCCACATTTGAATAGATGGTCAGATCAATATCTGCAATCGTCCAAGGATCATTGTTTGCAGTCTGCACTTCGCCAATCACCGTAAATATGTCAAGCCATCCGCCCCCACCCGTATCGATTTCTATATGTAATTCACCCATATTACCCCCATACATGTGGTAAGCAAAGTTCAGCGTGGGCGTAATGAAGTTATCCAAACTCAAACAAGGACTCTGCAGGATAGCTGTTTTGGTAGGACTACAAGCACCCGATGCTTCGAGATATAAATATTTACCACTATTCAATCCAGTAGTATTATCAACCCCTGGGCCTGTATTGCTAGAAGACGTTCCACCGGCGTTTACGGTCCAATCCATATCATCATCAGTTGAATTGATCCACGCACCCAGCAACGGACAAGCACTGGCACAGCTGGCCAAACAGGTCACTTCTTGTTCAATGTCATACTTTGGAAGAAAGCTGATACCARGRAAATGYTCCACCAGGTAATTTGTGGTGCTGTCATTAACMGGAAAGTTATCGTTTGTYAAATCTGTCCAAGCATCAAATGWATAAATACCAGTAGCTGAAAGATCTACCGGCAATGCAAACRTGTGGTTMACKGTAYTTCCCAAAACAAGGGTATCCGTAATGGWTTCCATAAYCGGAACTCCGCCATTGAGGCTATAATACACATCCAAAGAAGTAATGGTATCCGAACCGAAATTTTGAACCGTTATGCTCACCATTTCAGAGTCCGAGAGTGCACATCCTCCGATAGGAGACGTAATGGATATGACACCAGCGTCAATGGGAGGAGGAGGTGCTCCATCAAACCTTAGATTGGGCCTATTTGATGAAGTGGTAGGGCCAGAGGCATTCACACAATGCGTTGCATCACCATCTGTTCTGGAATATATGGTACTGTTGAAACCGGTCACTGAATAGAACATCTCAGCATTGTTCGTCCAATTAGAAACACCATTACAGAAACATGTTTCCACAATGATGTTAGATCCACCATCCCAAAAGAATCCAGAGGTAAACGTGTGAATGTTCCAGCCTATCACATCCACATAATCGGTAGGGCCATAAACTGTAGTAAGGTTGGTATTGTCAAAGGCGCTAAGACTTGTAGCAGATGTCATCTTCATCTTGATCGTAAAGTCTTGAAGCGCGACACCATTGGGAAGCAAAACATTGAATCCCAAACTGTTGATTAAACCAGGATTAACCCCTGCAGCCAGAAGCTCTGAAGACAAGATCAACATCTGATGCTTGGAACAGGTAAACCACTGTCCATACGGAGATGGATACTGCGTATTGCTATTGGTAGTGGAATCTGTCCCTATAAAAGCAATCGTCTGTGCATTGCTTAAAAGCGGACAAATTAGAAGTAAAGCCGTGAAAAAGAGGAGTGCTACACGTTTCATACTTATGCGAGACGCAACTTATCAGATTTGGTTGGTTTCAAAAAGTGATCAAAAATATATTATTTATGGCCAACATTCAAATGCAAGCCCTGTAATAAACAGGATATTTACTGATGAGAGGCCAGGAAAGTGGACCCACACTCACCAAGCTTTGAAATTTAACATATTTGTGCCTTTTTGTTATTATATCAACAAGTAGCTACGTATAAATACGGAGAACAATCTTTGACCAAACGATGAGCCGTCTTAGATCGCCATACTCAAGCATTATCTTGTTTTGCTTGGGCACCCATTTTCTCAATATTCGAGTTGTCGATATCATTCTGTAACAGCCGTAATCGTTTAGGTAAACAATCTGCCAGCTTATCTTCCCGGGGAACGCCTTGGAGTCTTCTTCTTTTTTTTCGGGATTCGCCCTATGCGCTGATCTCCTTTGAGAAGCAGTTCACACATCTTCACAGTTGATTCCTCAAAATCATCGGCATCAACAGGCAGCACCTGCCAATTACTGACCTTTGGACCAAAGACGGTAATTGAGCGCATAGCCGGAAAATCCTCTAACAGGCTTTGGTGATGAGATAAATCCGTTGCTATCCAGACGCCATTGTCTTCTACATAATCAGGGCGATCCCGCAAAACAAGAACAATCTTTTCTCCAATGTAGATCGCATGACACCCAAACATCTGCTTCACTTCCGGATCAGCCGGCAGTAGCGCCTCCAATACAAATTCAAATGGCATCTTAGACATAGCAGTGATTATGATTAAAAATATCGTCAATTTAAGGGGATTTATTCGCTTTGACAAAACTCCTCCTCCATGACCAGTCGTGATTAAATTTTCTAGCTTTGTGAGTCAAGAACTAAACTATGGGAAAGATAAGGGTTGCGATCAACGGATTTGGAAGAATTGGACGGATTACATTCCGTGCAATGATAAAGGATAACGATATTGAAATCGTTGCGATCAATGACTTGGCCGATACGCGCACTTTGGCCCACCTCCTCAAATATGACAGCATTCACGGGATATTTGATGGAACCATTGAAAAAGAAGGAACTACGATGATCGTGAATGGCCAGCGCATCGCAACGCTTAGCGAACGGGACCCAGCACTGCTTCCATGGGGAGAAATGGGTATCGATGTCGTTCTTGAATCGACTGGTTTATTCAGAGATGAAGAAGAAACTAAAGTTCACCTTGCTTCGGGAGCAAGAAAAGTCATCTTATCGGCGCCTCCTGGAAATGGAGGTATTAAGTCTGTTGTACTCGGTATTAATGAAGATATTATTGATGAGCGGGACACCATTATTTCCAATGCCAGCTGTACCACTAATTGTGCGGCACCCATGATAAAAGTGCTGGACGACAATTGGGGCGTTGACCATGGCTTTATCACCACGATCCATTCATACACCGGGGACCAACGATTGCATGACGCACCACACCAGGACTTGAGGCGTGCCAGAGCAGCAGGACAGTCCATGATACCGACATCTACCGGTGCAGCTAAAGCGATCACTAAAATATTCCCACATCTCGAAGGCCACCTCGGGGGTTGCGGAATCCGGGTTCCTGTTCCAGATGGATCATTGACTGATATCACTTGCACATTGACCAATGAGACCACTGAAGCAGCCATCAATGAGGCTTTTAAAAATGCCGCCAATGGGGAATTAAAAGGCATACTTGAGTACACGGAAGATCCAATTGTTTCCATTGATATCGTAGGCAACTACCATTCGTGCATATTTGATTCTTTACTGACCTCTGTGCTTGGAAAAGTGGTTAAAATTGTGGGCTGGTATGATAATGAGTCTGGGTACTCTGCCCGTCTTGTAGAACTGGTTAAGAAGATTGGTTAGGATTGGGGAGGTTGCGGGTTGCGGGTTGCAAGTAGAAAGTAGAAAGTAGAAAGTAGAAAGTAGAAAGTAGAAAGTAGAAAGTAGAAAGTAGAAAGCTACGAAGTACGAATGCGGTACGAAACTACGAAGTACGAAAGCGGTAGAAAGCTACGAAGTACGAAAGTGGTACGAAAGTGGTACGAAAGTGGTACGAAAGTGGTACGAAAGTGGTACGAAAGTGGTACGAAAGTGGTACGAAA
>JAESRW010000175.1 GCA_016764395.1 Flavobacteriales bacterium | reverse complement strand
ACCGTTACCGTATAATCTCCAAGGCATAATCCAGTGGCCATGGCGGTCGTTTGAAGTGCAGGGTCATCCCACACATAGGTATAAGGTTCCCATCCACCACTTGCATTTACGGTTACACTACCGTCACAATCAAAGGTGCAATGTAGCCGGGTAGTATCCGTTGGCGCTAAAAGTTTAGCAGGTGAGTTGATAATCACCGAATCTGTAAACATACACGATTGCGCGTCGGTAATTGTTACGTACCATTTACCTCCACACAAATTTGTAGCTAAAGGTACATTTTGAGCGGTAGGATCACTCCATGCATACGTAAAAGGCGAGGTTCCGCCACTTACAGCAACCCCTCCTACTCCATTGCAATCTCCTGCGCACTTCACGTGAGATATTGAATCGATGCTGGTTTGTAGCTCCGCCGGCTGCGTGAGCGTTACCGTGTCAGTGGTCATACATCCGGCTCCATCTGTGAACTCAAGGTAGTAGCTTCCTTGACATAGCCCTGACGCATTCAAAGTTTGATTGCCTAGCGCCACTCCTGATATATCATACCACTCATAAGAGAATGGTGCCGCTCCTTCAGAGGGTACGAGGTAAGATAAAGTGCCGTCACAAAGCCCAAAACAAGAAATATCTGTCACTGTATCCTGAACCAGTCCAATCGGAGATGCTTCACCAACGCGAATACTATCTAGTACCTGGCACCCTGTGGCGTCTATCACATCTACATAAACCCATCCTACACAAAGGTTGGTGGCCTGGCTGTTTGTTTGTGCCGCCGGATCATCCCACAGATAAGTATAAGGTGCTAGTCCACCTACAGGAGTTGCAGATGCTTCCCCATCACACAGTCCCTGGCAGGTAGCGTCGACAGTTGCCAATTGCGTTGAAGGTGTTAAGATTGTTGTCGATTCTAGTATTTGGCAGGCATTGGCATCCGTTACTGTGACCGCGTAATTTCCCCCGCATAGACCAGTTGCTACTGAATCCGTTTGCCCCGCAGGATCATCCCACAGATAGGTATAAGGAGCTGTTCCACCCACGGTTGAAACACCCGCAGACCCATCACAGACTCCAAAACAGGATGCTGCTGTTTGCAATATAAGCGCYGCTGGTGATGTGATGATGACTGTAGAAGTATCCACACAATTGTTGGCATCTGTAATTTGAACAGCGTATATACCATCACAGAGACTAACGGCCGTGGAATCGGTTTGTCCGTTAATATCATTCCACAAATATGAAAAAGGCCCTTGCCCTCCTACTGGAGTCACTGTACCAGCACCATCACAAGCACCATCACAAGTGACCATAATGCTATCCGTAATAGCCGAGACCAATGGAGTAGCTATCAGAATAGTGTCATTCATAATACAACCAGTGCCATCCCATACTTGTACGGTATAAGAACCTGGACATAGGCTTGTTGCTGTTGAATCCGTTTGATTAGAAGGGTCATCCCACTGGAATGTATAAGGCCCTGAGCCACCAACAGGTGTTACTGTAACTGCKCCATTACAACTCAAATCWGAGCATACCGTACCACTAACAGTGGTATAAGGCGCATTGACTTGAACTGTATCAAACACGGTACAGCCGTTGGAATCTGTAACGCTGGAAATATAGGTACCGGCACAAAGTCCACCTGCTACGGGTGAAGTCTGTGCAAGAGAATCGTCCCACAAATAGGTGTAAGGTGGCAACCCTCCCTGTGGTGCTACAACCGCGAGTCCGTTACACGCACCCATACAGGTGACGTTGGTTGATGTCAATATACTGGTTGGTTCCGTAATCACTACTGAATCTATAACGAAACAGCCTGCAGAATCTACCATGGTGAAGATATATGTTGCAGCACACAAACCCGTAGCGGTTAAAGTTGTTTGTGCCTGACTATCATTCCATAGATAAGTGTACGGAGGTATTCCACCAACAGTAGCCATGGTAGCAGCCCCATCACAAGCGCTGAAACAAGTTGCATTGGTGATATTCTGAACGGCAGTAGTCAAGATGTTTCCATTTGGAACGGTGTCAGTCCGTACCCCTGTACAGCCACTGGCATCGGTCACTGAAACGGAGTAGACGCCTGCACACAAGCCAGTTGCTGATGAAGTTATTTGTGTGTCTACGTCGCTCCATACATAGGTGTAAGGTGCAATACCTGAAGGGATTACTGTTGCTGCTCCGTCGCACATGCCACTACAAGTCTCCCCGGTAACGGCTGAAACTAAAACCAGGTCTGAAGGCGTTACCAAAACGGTGTCAGTTACCTGGCATATTCCATTGTCGATAGTGACCACATACGTTGTCGGAACAGATGGTGACGCCATTGGGAACGCACTCGTTGAATCGGATAAATCCACACTGGGTGTCCAAGTAAAAACCGGGGTAAGTGAATCGGTACAAACGGTGAAAGATGTGTTCGGGCGATTAGAACTGGTCGTCGGCGAACCAGTGAATGGGCAAGCTGGCGTACCATCTGACCGGTAATAGAGAACAGAAGTGTATCCAGTAACCGTATACGGCGAAGAACTGTTATTGGTGAATGAGGATGACAAATTATTATAACAGAGCTCCATGATCAAATTGGTCGTTCCATCCCAATCGTATGGAACATCCAGGACGTGATTGTTCAGGCCAGTAGTAATGGTATAATTCTTAGGCGTATATACTGTTGTTAGCCCCGTTTGCCAGGTGGTTAAGTTGCTTAATTGCGTACAGCCGAGCGATATGGAGAACGCACTATACAAGCTTGTCCCTGATATAGAGTTGATAAAAAATCCAATATCCGTAATTTTTCCAGGAGCTACACCGGCTGCCAAAAGGTCCGCTGCCGTGTACAAAATTTGATGTTTGGCGTTCCTGAACCAGTTTCCATATGGAGCCGGGTACGTAGTGGAGTTATTCACGCTGGTGCCAGTTCCAACCGTGGTGGACACTCCAGCAGAAATACAAGAGCTCGTTGATGGGCCACAGGAAGTTGGTGCATCGGCTCCGGTAGGCCCAAAATAAAATGCCGAAAGTGGTACGGTATCTCCAAGACACATGGCGGTGTCAGGCCCAGCGTTCGCTCCACTTACCTCTACTGATACTGTTTGTATGTTGGTACAAGCACCGTCGGTAATTAAAATGCTGTAGGTCGTTGCCGTGTCAGGCGTCACCAAAACATCCTCAGTAGTTCCCACAATATTGCTATCTGAGTCAAACCAGGTTACCACAAATGGAGGGGGTGTCATGGGAGCAAATCGCATTCCCTCGTTGGAAGCTGACCAGTTGGTGCTATTTCTGCCCAGTACAGGGAATCCTATGGTGCCATTTGCATTTTCAATCCCCATTGTATGTGCTCCTCCATCCGATGACATCTCTTGAGTATGTATGTCAATTTGATTGGATCCTTCATAAAGCAAAATCTGTGTGCTCACCATGTTATTTGAGCCGAAGTGAGGGACATTCATGAAATTTATCACACAGATCTGATTCGGTGAAGTACCGGTGGTGAAGTAATCAATCGTACCTGTTTGAGGACTTAAGTCTTCCCAGGCAAAGGCAATCAGGTTATTGGGCAAGGTTCCATTGGGCAATACCTGCCCGGTACAACATCCGTTAGATCCTGTAGCAAAACCAATGTAACCATTAGATGAGATATAGAAGTTGCTATAATTGTTGCAGAAGAAGTTAAAGCTAAATCCCAATGGCAGCGCAGCACTTAAGGCGTCATCACCAAGCGTGATAGAAGTTCCAGAACCTCCAACAGGGGCATAGGGCACTTGTGCAACTACATAAGCATTACAATCGCCTGCGTCTACATTTGCATGAACCATCGTGGATGATCCTTTACATAAAAGCACATCATCAATGGTGGGAGCAGTTGAAAGCGGTGTTGGTGCCACCGTAACCATTTGTGTTGTAGTTCTTGTACACCCACTACTTGATGTAACTGAAACAGTGTAAACGGTGGTTTCAGTTGGACTGGCGAGCGGATTTGGCACTGTATCGAAATCCAGGCCAATGGACGGTGACCATGAGTACACATAGTTATCTGGTGGGCCGGCAACTGCACTAAGTTGAGCCGCTCCGCTATTACAAAGAATCACATCCGCTGTCGTATTCAATGTAAATGGAGTGACCACAAAAACTGTAATATCATCCTGATTACCACAGGAACCAGTCATATCACTGGTTACGGTGTATGTTTGTGTGGAAGAAGGCCAAGCCAATGGATTGGAAATCGTATCATTACTCAAGGCCGTGCTCGGGGTCCATTGGAAACTGGTCCCCCCTGATACGGATAGTTGGGCGGTATCTCCATCACACAAGAAATAGTCACTGCCCGCAAACGTTCCATTGGTGATATTGATTTCTACCACATAGATCTGTGTACCAAGAACCGGGCATCCATCATCCTGGATGGTTACGGTGAACGTATTGAAGCCTAAATCTGTAAGTTGAGGTGTCCATGTGAAGTTACCAGTAACTGGATTGGCCCCGGATGCTCCAAACTGCATTCCAGTGAGGGCAAGCCCCGCATTGGTCGTCATAGTGATAATATCACCATTATCCGGATCCGATGCTGAAAGATTAAATACCAGGTTGGAGCCTACGCAAGCCTCTATTGACATCGTGTCTAACAACGTACCATTTTGTAGATTAATGACTCCGGGAAGATCCAATTGAGGCTGTTGATTACCACAATTCAAGACAATGATTTGAATATCCCGCATCGTGGAACCTATGAGTACTCCATTCCTATATTCTTCAATTAAAATCGTAACAACAGCCACCTGTGCTCCGTTGGGAACAATGCTCATTTGTCCGGTAGCACCATCAAAAGGTACTGTTCCCGAAATAGTGGTAATGGGTACAGTTGGTGTAAATCCTGGTTGATATGCAATCGAGGCTGCTCCAGATGTTAACGGGTTCACCAGGGTATATACCAGTGAGTCACCGTCAATATCAATTGCACCGTGATTGTAAGAATAAGGCTGGCCATCACAGATATACGGAACAGGAAGCGTAGTAAAAAGCGGTGAAGAGTTGCAGCCAGCAACGGTATTGTTATAAGTAGCTTCGATGTATATGTTCTGGCTGGAAGGACTGGTAAGATTGGTGATCAAAGGATTTCTGCAGCAATGTGACCAGGAGAAAATCCAATCCGTACATTGAGCAGGCAAAGTAATTGTATCCGAATAGATATATTGCTCAGCACCTGGTTGTGCTCCACCCTGGCACGTGCTCAACGCGGTTGGACACAAAGCAGATATCTCCATAGAACTAATTTGTGGCAAGTTGACTGTGAAGTTTTGGCCACATGAAGCTGATGCAAGATTGAGGTTGGCAGAGGCTGGTGCCGAAATACCCGAACAGTCTCTATAAAAGGATATAGTGAAGACAAACTCGTTATTACCCAAGCAAATGTAGGTAAGGTCAACACCCATTGAGTGGGATGCAGTGGCCTTCTGAAAACTGAATAAGTTCAGTGAAATGAGGAGGCCGAGAAGAATAAGTACTCTATTTAACATAGTGACTCACAAGTAAGCAACAATCGGTTGATCAAAATAAATAAAAGAGCAACCTCCTGATTGTAACCTGATCGCTAATTTAGGCATTAAAACCTTTTTATGAGCTAGGCACAAGGTCGGCTTTTTAACACTTTGCTGTTTGAAGACGCCCACCATCAGGGAAGGGTTGCCTGATTTCAACTAAAAAACAATTAAATCACAATATGTTCAGAAATCAACACCCTATCAGGAGTGATTATTTAGGGGCAGCCATCATTTCTTCTATATCGCTCACCGATTTAGGTATACAATCTGAAAGAACTTCATATCCAGTTTTGGTGATCAATACATCATCTTCAATCCGCACACCAATGTTCCACCATTTAGGATCACAAGGGGATCCCTCTGGAATGTAGATTCCAGGTTCAACAGTAAGCACATTCCCTTCTGATAGATTCCCGAATAACCCCGCATCGTGAACATCTAATCCTAAATAATGAGACGTCCCATGCATAAAGTATTTACGGTACTCCCTGGAATCCGTGATGAGATTGAGCTGCTTCAGTCTTTTAATGATAACTCTAGTTGCCGCTTGATTGGCTGCCCAAAATCGATTACCAGGAAGACAAGCAGCTATACCTGCTTCCTGTGCTTCAAGTACAATGTTATAGATCAGCATTTGCTCCTTGCTAAACTTCCCGTTAACCGGAAAGGTCCTGGTCACATCCGCTGAATACCCGTGATACTCCGCACCTATATCCACGACAACGAGGTCATTATCCTGCAATATCTTTCGGTTCGTGGTATAATGTAAAATACAGCTGTTCTCCCCTGCCCCAACAATCGAAGGAAAGCCGGGGTATTCAGCTCCTTCTGATTTAAAGACGTACTCCAGAATAGCCTCCGCGTGGTATTCGTTTTGTCCAACTTTTATTTTCTCCATTAACTCCTGATGTGCCAAGCACGTGATATCGATTGCCCTCCGTAAAAGCTCCAGCTCCTCACTTTCCTTTACCTCCCTCAATCCTGACATCATCTCCTTGAGCAGCACGGTGTTGATGTTTCTTCCTGTTGTATCCATTTTCATTTGAAGATGTTTCTTCAAGCTAAAGCGGTCGCCACGATCCGTGGAGTTGTCTGCCATCACCTGATCATCAGGAATCACATATACCTGATCGAAAACAGAGAAATCCAATTCAAAATCAGCAAAATGCTCATTGGCAAAGGCGCTTTGAATTCCCAGTATTTTCTGAACACCCTCCACACCCAATCTTTTTCCTACCCAGAGTTCCTTAGTTGAATCACGCGGTTGTACAAATATGAGTTCATCGAATCGTTGCCCGTCTTTACTTTGAACCTCTTTGAAAATAATAAAGATTCCATGCGGTTCTGTATATCCGGTGAGGTAATAGAAATTGGGACTTTGATGAAACTCGAAATCCACATCGTTGGATCTATTCTTAATGGAATTAGCAAAGAATATCGCTGCAGAGTTTTCAGGGAGCAAACTCCTTAAGGCTTCCCTGCGTCCCTGATGAAATGCGGCTGAAAGTAAATCTGTATCATATTCATTGACCAACGAGTCCGCAGGCCCTCCACTTACGTTGAGCCAGGAGCCACATACCAATGCAAACAGAATTATTTTTTTTATCAAAACAGTAATTGAACTTACCAAGAACAGAAAGGCCTGGCACTGACCTCACAAACGCAGTGCCCAATAGTAATTTGAAAGATTAACCTAACTAGAACGAAAAGTTAACCGAACAATCGCAGGTAGTTCCCGGAGTATTGTTAGCAGCTGTGTTGCAATCGTCCTTTTGCACCGCGGAGGCATCTTTGTCACCGCAAGATTCCCATGTCAACAGCACCACTCCATTTGAAGCAACGTGCTTACAAGTTTGACATTTGGTACAAGCGGTAGTTGAAAGAAGTAGCCCAGCGAGAATTGCGAAGGTGAGTGTTTTTAGAGACTGTTTCATATGTCTGTATTTTACATTTTAGAGGTCACATGGAATCTGCCTGTCAAACAGGCAAGCCGGAAATTACTGATCTTTGCTTGTGAACAAGGATCTCAATGGCTTGTTTCATGAACTTCGGTTTATAGTTTCGGCAATGATAAGCCGAATTAGACAAAGCCGTCTTCACCCTCTAACGAAGTTATACACACCGATGGTGTTAGTAACTAGCGCTTCAAATAGCCATTCTCTACAGCTTCTTTGATGCATGCGCTGATGCCCTTCTTGTTGATGTTTCTTATGGCAGAAGTTGAAACCTTTAACGTGATCCATGTGTCCTCTTCGGGGATGTAGAATTTCTTAGTTTGAAGGTTTGGGAGAAAGGTGCGTCTCGTTTTCCTCTTAGAGTGAGAAACATTGTTTCCAAACATTAACTTCTTACCTGTTAATTCACAAATTTTTGACATGGTTCTAATAGATTAAAGCATTTCGCGGCGCAAAGGTCGTGTTTATAAATAGAATGTGCAATATTTTTATGCTATTCCTCTAATCATGTAGAAGTGCATTCTAGTACCATCCGCCGTAACATATTCAAAGCCGTTAAGGCTGTAATGCGAATAACCCTTTTTCTGTTTGGGCCAAATTGGTACAACTTTGCCAGTATTTTGTCCTCTGAAGCCACGCAAATCCAAACAGTTCCCACCGGCTTTTCTTCCGTTCCCCCATCTGGCCCTGCAATTCCAGAGCAGGATATGGCATAATCGGTGCCATAGCGCTGTCGAATACCAACTGCCATCGCCTTGACAACCTCCTCACTTACCGCACCTGCATGTTCGATGAGTGCTGGATCGACCCCAAGATGATTTTCTTTTATTTCATTGGAATACGCAAYCACAGAACCCACGAAGTATCTTGAGCTTCCCGCAATAGAAGTCAATAAGTGGGCAATATACCCTCCTGTGCAGCTTTCTGCTGTTGCGAGCGTTTTGTTGTGCTCTGCTAAAACCCTGCCCACAACGCCTTCCAAAGATTCGGTTTCTTCGCCGTATATATGTGGCTTTATTAAATCATTGAGCTCACTCGCTTTTCTTTCGACTTTCTCATGCAGCAACTGTTCATCCTCTCCTGAAGTCGACAACCGCAATCTGACGGATCCGGCAGAGGGCAAATAGGCCAGTTTGATTCCGTCCGATCCAAGTGAATTTTCCCAATCTGCTATCTTTTCAGCTAAAAACGATTCTCCCACACCTTGGGTGAGAACTGTTTTATGTACGATATGGGGCATCTTGAAGAGCTCCTGCAACTTAGGGATTACATACCCAGATATTATGGCTTTCATCTCATAAGGTACTCCAGGCATGGATACATAGATTTTTCCCTCATGACTGAACCACATTCCCGGAGCAGTACCCTTTTGATTCATGATAACTTCACAATTGGCTGGAACCTCTGCCTGGCGTTTGTTAACCTCTAAGAGTTCAGCCCCAAAAGAGTCGAAAAGGGCTTTGACATGCTTCAAGACTTCATCATTTAGCACCAATTTCGTGTTGAAAAAAGTGCAGAGTGTTGATTTGGTGATATCGTCCTTCGTCGGGCCCAAACCGCCCGTAATAAGAATGATGTCCGCCCGCGTACCTGCCAATTCAAGCGCATCCAAAATGTGTTGTTTGTTATCTGAAATGGATGTTATTTGGGTCACATGAATTCCAGCATCGTTGAGTTGCTGAGCCATCCATGCGGAATTGCTATCCACAATTTGCCCTATCAGGATCTCATCTCCTATCGTTATTAGCTCAGCTTTCATGGTACAAGTATAAGAACTTAATGGCTTTTAATAAGTTAGCGAATGGCTAAATATTTTAGTCGATTCTTGTGCTTGAACATGAATCGAATTGAACTGATAATACTAGAGCAATAGAACAATAGAACAATCGAGCCGCTGAAGACAGCATTTTATTGCTTGTGATTTGCTGAAAATTGCCTGTTCCTCCCTAATCTTCCTAATTCGACATCGAGAACATCGACTTGGGTAGCCGGTCCAGATGGGACTTCAGCAGGTAGAAGATATTGTCATTCTCAGGCAGGTCGGCAATACCTTTAACAGGTACTAGCGGTGAAATTACTTGCTTGCCCTTTAGCGATTTGAAGGCGTTGTAGTCATTCGATGTCAACATATATTGAAATACCTCCGTGGGTGTGGCACCCTGGGTTTTCTGGGTGCTATTGTGCTCAATCACCCAGATCGGTGCCTCTTTTTTTCTAAGCAACGCTGTCGCTCCCAATAGGACATTTTGCTCCCAGCCCTCTACATCTATTTTGACCACTCCGATTTTGTCAAAATGTTCTTGCTCCATGAAACTGTTGAGTGTTTTAACAGATACTTCATGTTGAGCGAGTCCACTTTGACTTGCGTCAACCATCGATGCGCTCCCTCGACTCATATCCAGATTTTCAACTATCTTTTCTGTAGACTCATCAATTCCTAAAGCGAAAGGAAAGGTGTGAATATTGTCACATTGATTGAGCTCAATATTCTGCTTCAGGATGGCATACGTGCTCTCGAGTGGTTCAAAGGCACAGACTGTAATCTCTGGGCAGTTTTTAGCTAAGAAGATGGAGAACAATCCGATGTTGGCACCCACATCCAGAAAGGTATCACCTGGATTTAGGCATTTGGAGATGAGATCCAATGTTCCCAATTCGTAAGCTCCATGATAATACAAAATTGTTTCCAGCCCTTTGTCCACCTTAGGATCCAGCACTAGCTGAACACCGCCTTCCAGGCTGGTAATAATGGGTTCTTGAGGGTAGCCGGCAATCCATTTGGTAAAATGCTCGCGCATCCACCCTGCTCCTATCACTGAGCTCGAGCGAAAGTATCGGCTGATGGCATGCGCTGTTGCTATACGAATACCGGAAGAAGAAAAAGATGGGGATCCTTTCTTCATAAACGCGTTTGAAGTAAATTCCTTAGAACGTAACGTCGTATTTATGCACGCCTGGTATGACACTCATCACAGGTATCTCAGACCCGTTGATTATGGCCTGAGCCGAAGAGCCAATGAACATCTTGGTAATGTTGCTTTCTTGCTGGGTCATGATCATGATAATACCTGCATTGACCACAGTCGCATAACCGAGAATACACTCTGCAATTGACTTTCCCTTCCTATCATTGATGATTTTCAGCGTGGTGTCAATCCCCTTACTCTGCAAGAAAGTCTGCACTTGATGATCCTGACGTTTTATTTTACTCTTGATGAACGAGTCTGAAGAGGTATTGATTGAAACGATATCTACTCTTGCGTTACCGTATAGATGTGAAAGCCAAATGGCCTTTGATACTTTCTCCCTTGTTTCTTTGGAGAGATCAAGCGGAAGGAGTATAGAGGATAATCCCGGATCAATATTTTTACCTTTAATGGAGATAACGGGGATTTTTGACTCCCTTATCACCCGTAGTGTGTTTGAGCCTATAAATTTCATGATTCCCAGCGAACCTGAAGTACCCATTAAAATTAAGGTCGCGTTAATCATTTCCGCAACCTCATTGATTTTTTCATAAATCTTACCATGAGCAGTCATTGTGTGGAAAGTAATTCCAGAACTTGACCGATCATTTCCCAATGCTTCCAAGTTGCGCTCGACTTCCTTTTTATGTTCGTCGGCCTCAGAGTTAGATATATATTTATTGAAGAGACCGTGATCTTCAGAAACATTAATTAAAGTAATTTCTGCGCCGATTACTTTCGCTAAATTAACAGCCTGATCCAGTGCCACAATGGTAATGTCCGTAAAGTCAATTGGTACAAGAATCATCCTCTTGTTTATCGAATCGCTCATGATGTCATGTTAATGGTTAAATTTGCCGAAGCTCCTAAGGTGAATTCGGGAGCAAAAGTAAGAATTTTTGCAAAAGTCAATGCCCCTTCGAACCGCAAATGAACAAATTGTGATTATGCATGATTCACCAAGGGTAGTACGGCATGAAATAGCGTAATTATCGATGCATATTAATCAGATGGAGAAAATAGCAGAATCGGAGTTAATACTGAATCCAGACGGAAGTATTTACCACCTAAAGCTTAAGTCCGAGCACATTGCGAATGACATTATTATAGTTGGTGATCAGGGCCGTGTGCATAAAGTATCGGATAATTTTGACAACATTGAATTCAAGATTCAGAACCGGGAATTCGTAACACATACAGGGACGCTGAATGGAAAGCGCATAACAGCCATGTCCACTGGAATAGGTACTGACAATATCGATATCGTGGTCAATGAATTGGACGCGATTGTCAACATCGACCTGGAAAGGCGAGTAGTAAGGGAAGAGAAGACTTCGTTAAACATTATTAGACTGGGTACCTCAGGCGCTCTTCAGGAAGACGTACCTGTTGATTCATTGGTAATGTCCTCTCACGGATTGGGCTTTGATGGCCTATTGAACTTTTATGATAGCAAAGAGATCATGGAAAGTGATCTGTCACAAGCCTTTATTGAACATACAGACTGGGGAACGGATTTGAGTACACCTTATATAGTTAAAGCTTCAGATTCTTTGACCAATCTGTTGGGGGACGGAATGATTAAAGGCATTACCGCCACTTCACCGGGCTTTTATGGCCCCCAAGGAAGGATTTTACGCCTTCCGCTGGCACATCCTGCTCAGAACGACAAAATATCTTCCTTCAAGTACGGATCTCATCGCATTACCAATTATGAGATGGAGACGTCCGCATTATATGGGCTCGGTAGGATGCTCGGACACAACACCTGTACCGTTTGTGCAATTATCGCCAATAGGATGGTTAAAAAGTACAGCGCGGACTACCAGGCAACGGTCTCCAAAATGATAAAGATTGTGCTAGAGCGACTTACGGCTTAAATTTCAGGTTGTGGTAACCGCATCGCTGGTCATCTCGTTTAACTATATCCAGTATTGTAACGTGAAGGGTTGACCACATGAAGAAGTCAGAGATGAACGCCTTAGTAGAATTACTAGATGATCCTGATGATCAAATTTACCATCATATCCGGAACAAGATATTTTCTTTAGGCGAAAAAGCCATTCCTCTTCTTGAATCTGCCTGGGAGTCCTCATTTCCATCTGACCATCCTTCAAATATTATTCTATTCCAAAACAGAATAGAAAACCTCATTCACGATATTCAATTGACAACGGTATGCAACGAACTTACCAATTGGGCAAAGCATGACCAGGATAATTTATTGGGAGGGGCTCTTTTGGTGGCAAAGTACCAATACCCCGATCTCGACAGAGACCAGGTACTGGATCAAATGTCGCGAATTAGGAACTATGCCTGGCTTGAAATGGATGACGGCTTAACACCGTTCGAGAAGATTCAATTGGTCAATAAAGTATTGTTTGACATCCATAGCTTTTCTGGAAATACAAAGAACTTTCATGCGCCTCAGAATTCATTTATCAATAATGTGCTGGAGAACAAACGGGGAAATCCATTATTGCTCTCCATTGTATATATGGTGATCTGTGAAGCCCTGGATATCCCTGTTAGGGGAGTGAATCTTCCCAAGCATTTCATCCTTGCCTATATGAATGGTGAAGAGGTGGAGTTTTATATCAATCCATTTAGCCGGGGAACGATATTCGGCAAAAAGGACATTAATGATTTCCTGGTTCAACTTGAGATTGAGCCGAAGCAAGGCTATTACAACCCTTGTGACAATTTCGAGATGATTATGAGAATCTTAATCAATCTTCAGTTCAGCTATGAAAAGCTTGGATATCCCGATAAATTGAAGGAGATCAAATCGCTGATGCAGGCCCTTAGAGCAGGAGAAGCAACGGCTTAAGAATGGGAGCATGTTAAGCGTCAAAGGGTTACGAAGCCCGTATTCTAAAATCGGTTACGTCTAATGTATTTCAAAATCTTATTTGCATTTTGCTTTGTGTATAAGTTTAAGCTAGCTACCATTAACTGAATGCCTGATAAGATTCTAAATAATGATCCAGCAAATGAAAAGAGCTACACGGCAATGCGGAGTGTGAAATGGTGGGAGAAGAAGCGCCTTGCGTTCAACATCGTTTTATTGTTGTTCACAACCTTGTTTATATGGCTAAAGCAGGAAGTTCCCAATGCTCGTTTGAATTCTGAGTGGGTAATTAGAACTGTAATCTGGATTGTAGGGGCCAATATGTTCTTTTGCGGGAGTTGGGGAGGTGAGTTGTTGTGGACCTACTATTTAAATAGGACTCCTTTTTGGGTAGACTTTCGATTGCTCTTGTTTATCCTTGGTACCCTATTTTCTATTATTTGGACGTGGTTGGTTTTGATTCCAGGCATCTAAGATTGCATCTGGCTCAAAGCATTAGTCGGTGGTGTATAATGGGTTGGGTCTGCTTGGATCGCACGTCTCTATTGCTAGACGATATACGCCTATCAATGCGGGCCCGTACCCCTCACGCCCGGCCAAAGTTCAAGAACGATCTCAAGATTTTAGAGTCCGGTCACTTTTAAGAAATAGCGTTATGCTAAACTAAGGTTTAAGTTTCTTATACGCCGCAGATCCTTCCCGGGCGAACACCATTTCCTCTTCGAACAATCCTTTATCCAAATTTGCTTCGACAAAAGCTCGAAGGGTTTTCGTATCGTCGTGCTCCGCCTTTTCGTAATTGGCTTTCACATATTCTTCTCCTACCGCGTAGAGCACCAATTCATCATCACTTTTCCATTCAAACTTATAGAAGTTAAACATGCCGTCCTTCTTTTCAATATTGACAATCTGCACTCCTTTTATCTCGGTTACAAAAGCTCTATGGTAAAAATATTCCATTTTTTGTCCGTTCTCATCAATGGTGTGTTGGCGAATATTGTATACCTGTTTCATACCCTTTGAAATTTGTATCAGGTCTTTGGTGCCATCCTCCTTGAAGTAAGTAAAGTCGCCATAAAACTTCTTGTCGAGTTTCAAGGACTCAACGTAGGTGTTCAGTGCCACCTTTGCATCATAGGGACATCCGGTAAACAGAATGAGCAGGCTTGCTAAGAGTCCGAGATAAAGAATGTTTTTCATGGAGTAAGCTTTGGTTATTAGGAAGATTATTGAAACGCTCTACGAATGTTGGATCCGACAAATTTGGGATTTGAAGCAAATATAAGATTAGGCTTATTACATTCCTGATTTACCCCCAGTTATTCTTCTACAACCGTGGGATAAACTCATTCTCTTCTACTGTTTAAAGGGAATAAACAAAATATTCATCTTCAAAACTCGGCTGAATTTAATATCTAGTTAGGTGAGTATGCGCCACAATGTGCGGAAAATGATAGAGAGGTCGGTTAGAAAGCTTTGATCGTCAATGTACTTGATACCGAGTGTTAGTTTTTTGGGCAACACCACCTCCAGGTACTCCTTTTCAGGGTCTTTAGCACGCCCTAAAATAGCTCCTTCATCCGCATATTCAATCGAGGCATAATCCGTAATTCCCGGCCGAACTGAAAGTACCTTTTTTTGCGTATCAGTATACAGATCTACATATTTTCTCACCTCGGGCCTGGGGCCAACAATACTCATGTCTCCCAACAGTACATTGAATAACTGAGGGAGCTCATCCAGTTTAAGTTTCCGCAAGATCTTGCCGATGCCAGTAATCCTGGGATCGGAATGACCTAATGTGAGTTGACTATTGACACCAGTGTTGCTATGCATGGTGCGGAATTTATAAACTTTAAAATCGCTGCCATTCCGGCCAACACGTTGATGGGCAAATATAATTCCTCCCCTTGATGACAACACGATCAGAATGGCAATGATAATCAAGAGCGGTAGCAATATTATCAACCCGATGGACGATGCTGTAATATCAAATAAACGTTTAAGCATGGCGAACTTTGGAGCGTTTTATATCCACGTGCATGGCCCGTAGCGTCAACACCCTGAGCGAAAGTRTTATAAGGCTTGTCCTCCGGAACCAAGAAATTACATCGAAGTCTTTGCGGCTCGTGAACATTCCTTGTAATTTGCTTTACTCCTCTACCGATGTGACGACAGCGGAAATTACCGTTTCAAGATCTTCTTCTGTTAAATCAACGTATACCGGAAGGGTTATTTCCCGAGCATAATTTGCAAAGGCAACTGGGTAGTCTTCCGGRGCATATCCTAAACCTCTATAGTAACTCATCATAGGCACCAGCTGAAAATGAACGTTTACCGATACCTCTTTGGAAAATATTCGCTCAATGATGGTATCTCGTTGTGCTTCACTGATTCCTTTTATTCGCAACGGGTAGACATGAAAAGAAGAAGTACGCTCCKCACCATCATACTCAGGTAGCTCGGCCCAGTCATATTGCGAGAGGGCACCACTGTAAATATCAAAAATTCGCTTTCGTTTAACGAGCGTGTCACTTTCATATTTTGCCAATTCAACCTGGCCAATAGCCGCCTGAATATCCGTCATATTGCACTTATATCCAGCACTAATTACATCGTATCGCCATTCTCCCTTTTTGATCTTGGCAAGGGCATCCTTGGATTGGCCATGAAGTGAGTTGATATTGAGCAGGTCATAAACTGCTTTGTTGTCAAATGGCTCATCTAAGTTCAAGGCAACTGCTCCACCTTCACCCGTAGTAAGGTTCTTAACCGCATGGAAGGAAAAGACAGAAATATCGGAAAGGGATCCCGATTTTTTCCCTTTGTAAGAGGCCCCAATCGAATGGGCGGCATCGGCTAGTACCAGGATTCTGCCCATTTGTGCTTGAATGTCACTTTTAGCCATCCACTTGGCCACAATATCCTCTCGTTTAACCAATGCGTTAATGGCATCATAATCACAGGGAAGTCCGGCAAAATCAACAGGTATAACCACTTTTGTTCTCGCAGTAATGGCCTTTTCAATTTCAGCGACCGAGATATTGAAATCTTCACCGCTATCAACAAAAACCGGTTTTGCACCACAGTGAATGATCACGTTGGCTGTAGCCGTGTAGGTATAAGCCGGTAGGATTACTTCATCCCCCTCACCTACCCCGAACCATCTGAGTATGAGCTCCAGTCCGGTAGTGGCAGCACTTACACCTATCGTAGCATGATTTCCGCAATAGGCGGTCAGTTGCTTCTCAAATTCCTTGGTCTTAGGTCCTGTTGTCATCCAGCCCGACTTCAGTACCTCTGTGAGCGCTTCTACTGTTGCTGGATCGTAACTTGGTTTGTAAAAAGGTAACATCGACGAATTAATATATTTAAGCCTGTTTTCCGATAATTATCCAGGAGGTAAGGCGTCAGCAAAGCTAATCATTATTGATTTTGTCTTCAATCTGGTTCTAAAAACATAAACAAGGCGTTGAAGAAGGCGTAAAAGATCACTCCCGCCTGAACTTCTAGAATGGATTCTGTTAGGGCGTTAACGGTAACAATAATGATGAACATTAGATAAACAATGTTGCCCTTTCGAATTGCCATAATTCCCGCAAGCAGTAAACCAAGCACCAGGCTAAGGAAACCAAGGATCCCCAACGTCGCAAACGATTGAATAAATTGATTGTGGGCATTGAGTTGTTTGCCCTCAATTCCACTAAGCCCCGCTTCAGCGTATTTCTGTACCAGCTCCTCTTTGATATCACCGGTGCCGACACCAAGAATGAAGTTTTCCTGTATCAGCTCAAGCGCCCTATTCCATACCAGCATCCTCCCAGCGGTACTTTCCACTGTACTTGACTCAATATTGGCCTGCGGTTGGAGTACTACGTCCCAGGTGGTTTTAATTCTATTGAATACTCCGGGCGCTAGCCATAAAGAGCCTACAATGGCTACGGTTAAAGCCAATGAAAGTCCTCCAAAGGCCAGAAAACGCCTCTTCACCAGCAAAAAGACAAGGGTGATGAGCAATACCATTCCCATGGAGAGTATTCCACTTTTTGCCATCAACAATATGGTCATACCCATGAAAAATGGAATGAGGATGAGATAGAGGCGTTTGTTCGAAAGAGGCAGTTCATCTGAACCAATAATTAGTCCATGCAACATGATCGCCAAGCCAAAAGCTAAATACATAGCAAAATAGGAAGGATGATGAAAGAAGGAGAGCCTACCGTATAAAAGATCCTTAATATCATCAGAAGCGGCATAATTGATGAATCCCATGCCTAGGTCTGCAAGACCTGCAATTGCACATCCTAGCACAAAGGCCAGCCCAATATTGTAATACTTATCTCTGGAAATAGCTGGAAACGATGCAAACATAAAGGGGAAAAGCAAAAATGACAGTTTGATTTCAAGGTCATAGCTGCCCACTGCAATATTATCGGTATACAACATTCCGATCAGGTGCATTACGTAAAAGGAGATGAACAACCACATGTACTTTTTGGTGAGCGCCCCCTTCAAACGTTCTAAAAGATTTGGAGACGCAAGCCAGGAAACCACAAGTAGGATGATAACGAGCGGCACGAATTGTTTGCTAATAGGCAGTAACAAGACCAGGAGCATTACCAAAGAGGTGCGGCTTTTCTCGATGTAATTTGTAATGGCTATGCCCATTAATCTACTTGTTGTGATCTTATTTGATTCCCTTGACTATCAACGCACCCCTTTTCTGATTACACAAACTAGATGTGTTTTCAAAAATGGAAACATGCGGTTTAAAAGATTATACAAATTACCKACAYGTCTACCCAAAGGTGGTAACAACGTGACGTTAAAGTAGGTGAATTCCCCTACTCCTTCAAACAAAGCCTCAATTTCCTTGCGGTTGATCCCCTTAACATCCGGATTGTTGGGATTGTCGTATTTAAAGTCATACCACAGTATGATGCCATCATCCTTGACCATTTCAACCATCTTCCGGGCTAATTCACGCTTGAATTGGAAATCGAGAATTGACGTAAAGACAGTAGATTGAAATACAATATCAAAGGCGTTATCATACTCCAGGTCCATCGCATCTCCAATATGAACAGTTGCAGCAGCATCAAGGTTTTGCGTTAGATCCTGCCCACGATGTTCTAACAACTCATTTGCAAAAATATTTTCCCAGGTAAAACCAAGTTTATTAAAAGACACCAGATTAGAGCCATTTCCAGCGCCAATTTCCATAAGCTTAACTCTTGCCAGGTCAGGGAAATATTGATTACAGATACGACCATAAATCGCTTCCCGCTCAGCTTTGACATGAGCTCCATAAACCTGATTTGAGTTTCTCTGCTGAACCTTATCGTCCTTTAATCTTCTAGCATAGCGCTCTTTTATTTTGTCTACTTCGCTCATTTTTTCCCCTGATTAATTACGGTCCAGAAGTCATGGGCGATATGGTCCAAGCTAAAGTTATTGACCACATAGGTTCTCCCATTTTCTCCTAGTTGAAGCATTAGGTTTTGATCGTCTGACAGTTGTACTATTTTATCCGCGAGATCCTCCCCATTTTCGGGTTCGAAAGCCAGGCCACACTTCCCATCATCAATGAATAAGGACTTGGCTTCTCCCTCCACACCAAGGAGCAGTGGCTTGCCCATCATTGCACACTCATAAATCTTAGAGGGAATTGCGCCTTTGAATAGGGGCAGTCTTTTGAGTGGAATGATGACCGCACTGGCTGCCGAAAGAATAGATGGCATTGCTGATTTAGGTTGCACATCCAGGAAGCGCACATTCACCAGTCCCATTTTATCCCTCAACGCTACCAGCTTTTCTTTTTCAGGCCCACTTCCAATGATTGCAAATTTGATCCTTTCCTTGCTTTTAAATGCTCCGGCGGCCTCTAGAATGATTTCCAAGCCCTGTGCAATGCCTATAATGCCTGCATAGACCAGTATAAAATCATCTGCCGAGTAACCATTATCAGCTCGCCATGTGCTAGACATCCGATGCTCGAACAATTTGGGATTGCTTCCATTTTTCAACCAATAGGTTCGCTTGTTTGGAAACCTGGCACCAATGTGATCTGTGATGTGTTTGGTTTGACCAGTAATCAACCAACTACTTTTATAACACATTTCCTCAATTCTGGTTGCCAGTTTTATAAGCGCGGGATTTTTAACGATACCTAGTTTAATTGCCGTTTCCGGCCAGAGGTCAGACACATTAAAAATGAGCTTACTTCCCTTGATCTTTGCGAGCATAATTGCAGATAAGCCAAGAAACAATGGTGGAGACTCACAAAAGACATAATCAAAGCTACGGGTTGAAAAAACACCAGTAATAAAAGACGAACAAGTAAAGGAAAGGTAGTTCAGTATTCTACTGGCAAATCCTGTATTGCGACTGACATATATCCACGATCGAACAACTTCAATTCCATCAATTGACTCTTTAACCCTAAACTTGCCCCTATACCCATCATGCACCTTCATTTCAGGATAATTGGGCATGGCTGTGAGAACCGTCACATCCACCCCTTTTTCTACCAATCTAATAGCCAGCTCATACAATCTACTCTGAGGTGCACCAACCTCTGGTGGAAAATATTGTGTTATGAAAAGAATTCTCATGCTCAAATCTTGTGCAAATCCTCGTAAAACTGATCCCCTACTTGCTTAAAGACAATATCGTCGGTCAAAAGATAGAGCACCTTGAGCTGATCCATATGGACAAAGTGATAGTCAGTACTTTGAATCTTGTGCTTCAAGCAATAATAACTAGCCTCCCCTTCTACCCGAAAAGAGGGTAAATTATGCCTTATCGTAGTCAATCCACCAAGAAGAATTTTCTCGGCACTAGGATCCTGTGTAAGTGTCCAATAATCATAAATTCCAAATAAGGAAAAGACCATTCCGTTCAGGGTAAGACAAGGAACAGGCATGGGATATTCCTCTATCCATAAATGATTATTGGCATCCACACAGCTCAACCATGTGTCCGTACCTTCCCCTTTGAGCGGTTTAAAAGAATTGAAAAGTTTGCGCGCATTCCCCAGATGTTTAGCCTCTCCGCTGATCTTATATAAGCGTACAAATAATGACAATGCGATGCCTTGTGCCATTGAAGAATACCACGGAGCCTCCATCATTTCATTGACATAACCGTGTAGTGGAAACCGGAAGGAATAGGGAATTATCAACATCGAATCCTTCTCCAAAGCAATGTGACTCAGTTTTAGGGCAATCGCATTGGCCAAATTCAAAAGGGAGTCATCTTTAGTTAGCAAATAGTGATGCACAAAGTTGAGCCCCTGTTTGCCTAGGGTAACCGGATGATATACCGTTTTACCACCTCGATAGCTGAGGGCAACACCATGGTCATCCGCACTTCTTTTACCAGGCAACGGGATGCCTTCATTGAAGCAATTGAGAGGCTCTAGTTGGATCTGAACCAATCGTTCTATGTCAGTGGTAAATGTCAATCCCAAACCGGAATCACACTCAACAGAGTTTTCGCTGCAATCGTAGGCGAACCGCTTCTCCTTGGGGCCASATCCWAKGMRAWNNACWACCAAAAAGAGCAAAAAGCTAAATATTTTCATACATCGACATGAGTTTAACGGCCTCCTTATTCCAGTTATATTTTTCAATTACCGCCTTCCTTCCGTTCCTTCCCATATTTAAGGCCTCATCGGGGTGCGTAGTGATATACTGTATTGCATCAGCGATCGCTTGGGGATCTGTAGGGTCGATACAGAGGCCGCATTGGTTTCCCTCAATAATTTCTCTCCAAAGAGGAAAGTCTGAACCAATAACWGGCAAACCGGCGGACATGTATTCAAACATCTTGTTGGGTTGTGCATTAATATGGTTGGGCTCAGGAAGAAATATCACCAACCCGGCAATGGATCTTGCCATGATCTGACCTACCACTTCACGGCTCACCGTACCTAGATTATTAACATGCTGCCATCCTTCAGTCGCTTGCATTTCAGACTTGAACGTAACAGGAGACCAGGGCCCTGCCAAGTTYAACTTMACATCAGCATTAATGGACAGGGCATCAATCAGATGGCCAACCCCTCTTATCTGACTAACTCCCCCAATATAGCATACCGCATTCTCTTTATTTTGGGTTTCATTACCGGACCATATTTCATGATCAAGCGGATAATTATTGATGGTTAAAGTATTCTTGTTGATCGGTTCAAACCGCTTGGCAATGTACCTCGTTGCGCAAGCAACTGCATCTAATTGGCCACATATAGAATCCTCATATTTTTCCGCCAATGAAGACGCCGTGGTCCGCAACACCTTTGGAATCCAATGCTTAGACATTATTTGTCTGGGCAGATCCTCGTGAACATCATAAATGACGCGCTTGCCTCTTTTCTTTAATTTAACTGCAATTCTGAGCAACTCAGGATCATGTAGGTGGTATATGTCCGCATCCACATCCACAGCTCTGGCATACACTTGATTTACCGTCGATAAGGCACGTGCTACCCTTGAATTCACCTTTGATTTAACCCCAATGATATGAACRCCGTTCACCTCCTCTGACACCGCATTGGCACAGACCAATGAGACATCATACCCAGCTTGGGCCAGCGAAGAACATTGTTTATGGAAAATGCGAATATCCTTTGCTTGGTGAACAGAAGTGATGTGGCAAACYTTAGTCATTTAGYGAATCGTATAGTTTTTTAAGTTGAATTTCCTGGTTTTGCCAGTTGTAGATCTTTCCTGCTTCGACAAGTCCATTTTTAAATACACTCAAATCTTGATCGCTCATCTCTGAAACCGCTTTGGCAATTTCGGGCGCGGTATTACCTTCCGCCAAATTCCCAATATTATGTTTGACGACAATTTTTCGCATCTCTGGCAAATTTGTGGCAATTATAGGAAGTCCTGCTGCAATATATTCAAAGAATTTATTGGGGAGGGACATTAGGTAGCTCAAGCAGATATTTTCAATTAACGTAAGTCCAACGTCAGCTGAAGCCGTAATTTGAAGCAGCTCATGATAGGAAACTGCCTCGTGGTAAAAGATATTGGCATTTTTACCCGCTTCCTCTTGTACATATTCGACCAAATGCCCGTAACCTACAAAAACGATCACCTTATCGTCGCTCATTTCTGAAAAAGCGGCAATTGTTTCTTCAACGGCTCTACCCCTAATTAATCCACCTTGATATATAAAGATTCGTGCTGAATCCGAAATGCCAAAATGTTCCCGTAAATAGTTGGATTTCACTACCTCTTGTGCTTCCGGACAATTTAATACAAGATCTGGCTTGACTTTATAAAGTCTGCTGTATTCATTGGCGATTCCCTCGCTCACCGTTATGGCTTTATCCGCAAATCGGATTAAACGCCGCTCAAGAAATCTCGCCATAAACTTACCAAAGCTCGAAAGGCCATTCCTTTCAGTCTCGTATTCATGCGCATCGTAGACAATCTTAACCTTTCGATTCAGAAATAACTTAACGATCACTCCAATAGGCAACGCATTGAGATCATGACAGTGCATAACCTGGTATTGATGGAACCTGGATATTACCCGAACCGCAAACTCGACATATTTAACTGCCTGAAAAACAAAAAAACCTGGTAACTTTTTTGAGCTTAACTTAATTCTTGTTATCGGTAAACCATTGATTACTTCTTCTTGCTTTTGCCCAAGATCATGAATGGCTACCACATTCACCTGGTGCCCCATTTTCAAAAGGGACAGTCCTTCTTTCATGACCCGGTTGTCATGCTTAAAGTTATTCAACACTATGGAGGCCACCTTCATTCGCTCTCTCTAAAAACTTTCCTGTAAGAAAAGGGAACAAGGCATAGCACGGATACCAGCTTAACTGAAAAAAAAGTGTTTCCACTTATCAAATTGAAGGCAAAAACAAGGATGAATATGGCCGCAAAGAAGGACTCTTGCCTCAAATATTTCACATGAAGGAATACAACCTGGAGAATAAACAAACTGAATACTACCAAGCCGGCTATACCCGAAAACAAGAGCGCTGATAAAAAGGGATTGTGCGGATAGTCCGGACTGTGGTGTAGATAGCTGAACTTCGCCTCATAAACCTGCAAATAATCAAACCCACTTCCGAGAAGTTTTTGTTTTGCACTGTGACCTTTATACATATCCATGGCAACTTTCCATCTTACCCTTCTGCTCTCCACCCCTCTCGAGTTTAACGATCTTATTTTGGACATATCCACGGTTGACTCCTCGTTCCAGAGCCGCCTATAGTAGTCCTCGAACACCATCTCATCGTCCAGAATCGTCATATACCGATAGGTGATAATCGTGGCCTCTTGTTTAAACTGGCCATAATCCAGGCCTACCATTTCAACAGCCGGTTTGATGAGCCAAAGTGTATGCCTCACCTTCAACACAGTTACGGTCGAAAGTAGCAGTGCCAATGCTCCCAAAAGAATTAACGCATTCTTTTTCGATCCTCCAATGGCGGTTTTCATTTTTTGGGTAAACCAAATAGTTCCAGCCACTATAATAACAAGAGCGAGTAACGCAATTCCTCTTCTTGATCCTGCCAAGGAAATATTCGCAGCCATGATGAGACCAGCTATGAAATGAAGTTTGGATTTAATGACAAAGCGATCCTCTTCAAACACCGCATAGATATATGCGGTAAGCCCAATTACACCTCCCAATGCGTAGTAGTTTGTATCATTAACCAATGCAGATCCCCAAGGGTACAATCCATCTGTAACCAGAAAATACTCAAACTCCACGCCTTTTAATGAAGCCATAAATTTGATCAGTCCTATGGTAGAAACCAGCGTTGTGAACAGTACCAGTAGCCTTATAGTTGTTGATCGAAACTGGTCAAACTTATGTTTGTTTTCCAGCAACGAATATAGCAGAAGGGCGAAAACTGAAACCGTTATAACGTTTTTTAATTCACGGCTGAGCAAGGGGTGGTTTACCTGTGAGTTATAGAGTCCCCAGAGGATAAACAGGACTACACCACCAAACGGCAGCCAGGTCCATTTGGGTATTATTAGCCGTTTATTGAGGGTGGCATATACAAACAAGATCGCGACAAAACTGCCAAATAAAGGCATACGATATGGGAACATTAACCCTACCACCAACATCAGCAAAGCCACAGCAAGCAGCTCCATTTCCCAACCCTTTATCTTGTTTAAGATTGTTGTCATTTTTTACCTATAATAACTGCTAAGCTTGCTAGCATAATAAGATAAACGGAGCTATAGGAAGCTGACAAGACATAAACAAGAGTGGTAGTTGGACTTTCCCATTGCTGACCGACATACAAGCCTCCAAGCACGCAAAGAAGCAAAAAGGCCTGAATGACTAAGTAAATCCGTGTGCGTTCCAAAATATAAAAAAGATGCGTGAGTGGCACAGTGATAAAAGCCAGGTAAAAATAGGGCGTAAGGATCTTGGCATATTCGCCTGCGCTTAACCACTTCTCCCCGAATACAAATGAGAATATTTCAGGTGCGAATAGATACAAAATAACAAATGGAGGTAGGGAGACTAAGGAGAGTGACAACAGGGACTTCCAAAAGAGCTGTTTAATATCTCCTCCACGAGCTAATTTTTCGGATGCTTCCTGCTTCAAAACTTCTCCATAGGCACTGGAAATAACAACAATGGGAAGTTTCACAACGCGCTGTGACAACGCAAAGACACCAAGGAAAGCAGACCCGAACATGGAAGCCAGCACGATGTTCGGAATTTGCATGGCTGAAATATTGAATATGTTGGCCAGCACCATTTGCTTGGGAAATGCACCGTAACGCTTAGCTTGTTGTCCCATATTATCGGCGTTTACATAGGAGATCATTTCCCTATCTGTTTTGAGAAACCTTCTTAGAAGCACAACAATATTCGTGAACTGCCCGGCGATCGTACTCCATATAAGGCCAATACCACTTGGTGCAAGATTGCCAATGCTAAGATTGGAGCCTCCAGTCACACTTGACTGACCGATTTTTCCAATTGAGAGTTCTCTAAAGCGCTTCTTCCTGTTTGACCAGTAATTAAAAGCCTGATAAACCCCTGAAAGCAACAGAGAAAGTGGAACGAGGTACAGCCAGTAGCCGGAAGAATGATCATCCAGTGCTTCTTGAATCTCTTCCCTAAAGAACATGATGATACCCAGTATTGTCAGGCTTACACCAAACGCGATCAAGCAAACCAACACCACGATATTGATGGCGTCCTCGTCCTTTTCAGGTAGGATAATTGCCAACTCATACTTAGCAGTTGAAAACACCGACAACATTGCCATGATTGAAGTGAATAAGAAGAACAAGCCGAAGTCAGCCTCGGTAAAGTACCTGGTAAGGAAGGGTGAAATGAGTATAGGAATGGCCTGTGCTAACGCAGTACCGGTTAAAGCAGTGAGTACATTTTTGGTGAACTCAGATCGGGGAATGACCTTATCAAACATCGCTCTAAGGGCTAATAAGCCATTTTATCACCCTTGAYNNTCMAWWNATKNNGGTTMSGWRMMTRNATMYYNATAYCCAGCAGGAAAGACCAATTTTCAATGTACCAAACGTCCGTTCTTGCTCTTCGGTACATTTGATCAGTTTCTTTAGTTTCTCCACGATAKCCTCTAACCTGGGCAAGTCCGGTGATACCAGGTTTGATGAAGTGGCGCGCCATGAACTTATCAATGAGYTGGGAATACTCTTCTGTATGTTTTAACATATGGGGCCTGGGGCCAACTACAGACATRTTRCCRATRAACACATTAAARAACTGTGGYAGYTCRTCYAGGCTACTTSCACGTAARAATGCKCCTARYTTTGTAATCCTCRSATCGYCTYTYGTAGCCTGTAMCTGRTCCTGWTCSSCATTWACYTTCATKSTTCTGAATTTCCAGCACCARAACTCTTCATTGATTTTCCCAGAACGTTTTTGGCTAAAAAAGACAGGCCCCCTGGAATCCARCTTAATTAAGAGCGCAATGATTGGCGTTAGCCAGGTGAGGATGAACAGAATCACGAATGTGGAAAAGACGATATCAAAAGATCGCTTGATGAAAGATGCGAATAAATTCTCCAATGGTTCTGACCTGCGCAACAGGACCGGAATGTCATCATAGAAATCCAACGCGACCTTTCTGTTGTAAAAGCCTCTGAAATCCGGGACAATTTTAAACCGTATCAAATTGTTATCTGCCAATGAAATAAGGTCCCTGATCTTATCCGTTTGGGACAAAGGAAGCGTGCAAAAAATTTCTTGTACCTGATTCTCCACGATATACTGTTTGAGGTCATCCACTTTACCTAAAACCTGTTCGGGGTGCTCAGATCCATAGCCGTTGTCATCAAAAAATCCCAGAAAGTTGAACCCAAAGTCACTCTTCTTAACCAAGAATTCTTTTACTTCCAACCCGACCGGACCGGCCCCAACAATAATGGCGTTTCTATTGTTAATTCCATGCGCTCGAACTCTGCGTAAGAACATCAAAAACACCAATCTAAATGCAATGAGCATCACCCCAAAATAGAGATAGGTATAGAAAATAAACTGCCTCGACATGTATTGAGCCTCTTTTAAAGAGACGAGAATGATCGCAATGAGTAGCAAGTGAAGCACGGCTGATTTAACCAGATTGATAGTTACCTTTTCAAAGCTCAGAACCCGATACAGTTCATATATTCGAAGCATTGAGGAGACCAGCACCCAAACAATATTGAAGATAACAATGAGGAAGATGTACTTGTCGGTAATGGAGTCCCGGTAATAGTAGACGTCCAGGAAGTTACCGAATCGTGTATAGGACGCCAATAAAAACGCAAGGTTGAGCAGCAGTAGATCTGCTAAGCGCAAAATGAAACTGACTATTTTAGAATACCTATCAACCATATCTTTTATTTCCTATGCAAAAGTAAGTACTTACCTTCGTAACATTATCAGGTGATCAATATTTCCTTGATAATTGTGATTTCCAGACCACATATATACTATTAAAACTTATTTTTGTCGCGGTTTGAAAGTTGCTTTTATCAACATTTTTGGTGTGAATAAATGACGGAAGATTGGAAAATTAGTTGCTCCAAGGTATTGGTGACCGGTGGCGCAGGTTTCATTGGTTCCAATATTTGTGAACGATTACTTAGGCAAGACAATGAGGTAATATGCCTGGATAATTTCTCTACTGGAAAGCGTGAGAATATTGAGCCCTTTCTTAATAACGCCAATTACACCCTCTTTGAAGGGGATATTAGGAACATAGCTGACTGTAAGCATGCGATCAAAGGCGTGGATTATGTACTCCATCAGGCGGCTCTAGGATCTATTCCCCGTTCCATTGAAGATCCAGTCACGACGAATGATGTAAATATTGGTGGATTTTTAAATATCCTGATCGCGTCCAAGGATGAAAACATCAAACGTTTGGTGTACGCCTGTAGTTCATCCACTTATGGAGATCACCCAGATCTACCCAAGGAGGAAGACGAGATCGGCCGCCCGTTGTCTCCGTATGCGATTACCAAGTATGTCAATGAGCTATATGCCAATGTGTTTTCGGA
>JAESRW010000016.1 GCA_016764395.1 Flavobacteriales bacterium | reverse complement strand
TACCAGGAAAACAAGGACCGTGTTCCCAATGATCTAACCGATGAGATATGCACGATCAAGCTGCGTTACAAACCCATCGGTGAGGATGAGAGCAAGAAATTGGTGATTCCAGTGATAGATAAAAACAGTTCTTTGAGCAGGAGTTCTGACGACTTCCGAATGGCTGCCGCTGTGGCAGGTTTTGGAATGTTGCTGAGACATTCTCAACACAAAGGAAACTTGCAGTACGAAGACGTATTGGCTCTGGCCAAGGGCGCAATGGCTTCGGATGACAATGGCTATCGTGCGGAGATGGTAGGATTGGTGAAAACAGCTGCTTTGCTATCCGATTCAGATTAAGCTAAGCTCCGTCTATAAGAAGATTGACACGTGTCCTGAAGTGAGCTGTGCACTACTTCAGGACACGGGCTTCTCAAATCGGTTTAAATAATTAAAATATTCACTTTAAGACTAAAACTCAAGAATAAATGAACGAACGGAAACACCCTAATCGAGTGGCTTTAGTTTATAATAACGTTGCATTATGTCATCATATCAAGCAGTTTTGATTTTGGGAAAATGCTTAGCTTTTTCAGAAGCCATATGATCTAACCGCTCCGCGTGTCGCTAAAGCTTTAGCGGAGGCACAAAGGGCGCAAGGGTTTCGCAAAGGACGCGATGGATTATCAATCTACTTTTACTTTTGCGTTCTTAGCGCCTACCTTGCGCCCTTTGCGGTCAAACTGGATTTACTGTCTTGTAGAATTCTCCCGAACAGGGTGTGATTTGACATTAATATAAATAGACAACCTTTACAACTGCATCTTAACCTATAAAGCCAATCGAGTTGATAAGAGTGTACAATACAGGCATTTGTCAAAGTACTTTTTTGAACACTTTCCTGATTATTGTTACATTTAGCCGATGGGAAGTAAACTCACTCGCCAGGATGAAAATAAAATTCGCAGTATCCTTAGGGAGCATTTCGAATATTACAATCAACTATCGTTAAAGGGCAAACAGAAATTCTTCAAACGCCTGATTCACTTCATAAAGAGCAAGCGCTTCATCGGCAAGGAAGGGTTAAAGATTACAAAGGAGATACTGGTACTGGTCGGAGCCTCTGCCATTCAACTTACCTTTGGATTGAAGCGTTATATGATCGCACACTTTAAGGTTATCATGATGTTTCCCAGTACGTTCCATTTTCGTTTGTTAAACAAGGATCTAAAAGGTGGTGCCTCTCCGAAAGGTACTTTGTGGTTGTCATGGGAAGCTTTCCAACACGGATATGATGTTCCAGGTGATAAGCGCAATCTTGGCCTGCATGAAATGGCGCATGCGCTAAAGCTCAATGTACTCCATGGATATACCTTTGATAAGGCATTTGCCTCCTATTTTGATGAGTGGGATAAAGTTGGCACCGAGGAATTTGAGAAAATGGGAGATGGGAAATCTTCATTTTTGAGAAAGTATGGAGGCTCCAATAAAATGGAGTTCTTCGCAGTAGCCGTTGAACACTTTTTTGAGGCGCCGGCTGAATTTCATAAAGAGTTACCGGATATCTATAATCACCTCTGTGTATTATTGAATCAAAACCCGCTGAACATCCGCGGTGATTTCGAATTAACCTCTGGATTCATCAAGAAAGCCAATTTGATGAGAAGGAAATTCCCTTTACCTGAAAAGATTAAACTTTCCTATGCGCACCATTCATTTCACTGGTCCTATCCTCTTGGCTTCTTTGGAGGAGTTTTCGGGTTGTCTGTCTCGATTGCTTACTATAACGATACACTGATTAGTTTGGCTGAAATTGGTTGGTTGGTACTCGCTACAGTAGTGATCGCGGGTATCATCCAATATCCCTTTTTGGTGCGCACCAAAGCCTGGGTAATGCCCTATTATCTCCTCTATATCGTTTTTGGTTGTGGCCCAATCTTAGGTGCCTCGCTTCTGGGATTGAACTACGCTGGTACCGTACCAGGAGAGCTTGTTGAGGTATATGATATAAAGGGAAGCCAGTTTGTCTCAGATAAGTTTATTTATTTGCTAAAAGACGATGTATTCACTGATCATGAGAAGTTTCGGTCTTATAAGAGAAGTACTGTTGGACCTGCCATGATGAATGCGGCCAGCATTGAATACACTTTTAGAAAGGGCGTGTTAGGTTTTTGGGTACTCGAACAGCGGAGACTTTTTGGGCCCGAAAAAGAAGAGGAATAATGGATAAAGGATATGTTTTATTTGACGCATGTTAAGAATTCAATAATCGCAGTAACGCTGCTGGTGGCCTTCGGACTGGTTGGGTGTTATTCGGCTCGACGGACGAAAGGAACCGCACCCCCTCTTTCATTGTTTATAGAGAACTTTGAAACGGATTCGCTTAATCCCGGTGTTAAGCAGGGTAAGTACACGAGTTATTACAAGCATAATAAGGTAGCCGAAGGATTCTATTTGAATGGGAAACGCTCTGGGGAGTGGAAGTTTTACGCTAATGGAGAAGGGTATAAATTGGGGGAGCCTTTTGCGTGGAGCGAGGTATTGTCATTCCAAGGGTCTTATAATAAAGGCAAACGAACAGGCACCTGGGAGATTTATCCAGAGGTGAATAGGTATAAATCCATTTTGCACTACAGAAACGGAGAGCCGGACAGCAGCTGGATCAGTTATTGGCCGAATGGAAAGATCGCTAGCTCCAGGACTTATGTAAATGGAGTTATACATGGTGTGACTTATGATTACTTTGAAGATGGTACCACTGAGTGGGAAAGAAATTACAAGAATGGGGAATTGCATGGAAAAGTAAAGCGTTATTATAGCACAAGTTCACTTCACAGAGAAATGGAGTACAGGAATGGGAATAAATATAATTTGTTGAGCTATACAGATATTAATGGTGATTCTATTTACGGAGGCAATATCATAGAAGGCAATGGGCTGCTCATTACTTACTTCGAACCTGAAAGTGAGGGTAGCGAACTGGTTAGATTTGCGAATCAAGAATACCGTGATGGAGTATTGAATGGAGAGGCAGTCTATTATCACAGTAACGGCAACATGAAATCAGCGGGCCACTATCTAGAAGATAAGAAAGTTGGGATATGGGACTACTTCCAGAAAGTAGATGGATTATTATATGCCACTGACACGATTGAGAAAGGTGATGAGCAATTGGCGGGTGCAAGTAGAGATGAAGGAAAGGTCTACACAGTTGTAGATATTATGCCTGAATTCCCTGGAGGGGAATCTGGTATGCTATATTTTTTGGCCAGGAATATACAGTATCCTGATTCGGCTAAGGAGAACGGGATATCCGGAACCGTCTTTGCGAGATTTATGGTCAACAGTATGGGAGAAATAGAAAATATTGAAATACTAAAAGGCATTTCTGCCGACTGTGATGCAGAGGTAATCCGGGTGGTGCGCAAAATGCCCAATTGGCTCCCTGGGCTTCGGAAAGGATTCCCCGTAAGCGTGCAATACAATTTACCTGTCAGATTTGTCTTGAGATAGCTTAAGGTGTTAACACACTGCCACCAGTCTCATTTTTCTTACACTGAAGGATTCTCTTGCGGTGGGTTACCACCAGTTTTCGGCGGAACCGGGTTATTCCCTCCTCCTTGGGCAGGCCGATTTTGCTGCGATGGGTTACCATCTGTTTTCGGTGAAGCCGGTTGGTTTCCTCCTCCTTGTCCTGGAGCCGCCTTTTTAGGTGGAATTCCACCTGTATTTGCTGGGATTGCCTTATTCACGCCTCCATTGCCCTTCGTTGGAGTTGGGGCCTTCCCTGCTCCTTCTTCAATGGCTTTACCCTTCAGATAAGTAGGCAGCTCCATGCCCGCCATGTTGAATACGTCTTCCAAAGCAGGAACTGACTTATACAAGCCCGACAAGAAATTGGCGGTAGATGTTTGTCCATTGCCGTTGCTGCCGTTGCCGCCATTGCTTCCCGAATCCCAAACGGTGACCTTATCAATCTTGATGTTCTTGATTGCTTCGGCTTGTAGCTGTACAATTTCTGTCAGCTTATCTGTAATGAGCAGTAGTGCTGCATCCTGTGCATTCTCACCAGCCGCTTCTACGATCTTATCCAGCCCCATCGCCTGCTTGGTCAATACTTCATAAATACCCTTCGCTTCAGCCTCCTTGCGGAACAGGACTCCATCCGCATCACCTTTGGCTACCCTTCTGATGTTCTCAGCTTTGGCCTCCGCATCAATCTCAACTTTTGCTTTATCGATTTCTGCCGGTACCACAATATCTGCATACTGTGATGCTTTATCTCTGGTGGCACGCTCTTCTTCGGCAATTTTCTCGGCAGTATAAGCTTCTTTTAATGCTTGCGCTGCCTGTACTTTTTCAGAAGCAGCTGCCCGTTTTTCAGCCTCTGCTTGTCTTTCTCTTCTTGATGAGTCTGAATCCGCAATGTCAATTTTGGCCACGTTCTCTCCGTCTATTGCTTTGGCATCTGCACCAGATGTTTTAACCCTTTCTTCTCGATTCGCTTCCGCTTCACCGATTTTAGCTTGGGCAAAAGCTTCAGCCGTTTGTATCCTTTCATTTTGCAGCGCCTGGGCCTCACCAATCTTTGCCTTGGCATTCGCTGCGGAAACCTCCACGCGTTCCCTTTGCATGGCATTGGCTTCACCAATTTTTGCTATGGCATTGGCTTCCGAAACTTTTACCCGTTGTTCCTGCACAGCGTTGGCTTCTCCGACCAGTCCATCTCTGTTTTTCTCCGCTACGCTTTTCCTGGCATCGTTAATGGCCTTAGCCGCTGCTTCCTTCCCGAGTGCTTCGATATAGCCAGACTCATCCTTGATGTCCGTAACGTTTACGTTGATGAGCTTGAGCCCTATTTTTTGAAGTTCCGCTTCTACGTTCGACGCTACATTGGCGAGAAATTTATCCCGGTTAGAGTTAATCTCCTCGATATCCATAGTTGCTACAACCAGTCTTAGCTGACCGAAAATGATATCCTTTGCAAGATCATATACGCTAGAATGATCCAGTCCTAGTAAACGCTCTGCAGCATTGGTCATTACACCCGGTTCGGTTGAGATACCTACCGTAAAGCGTGAAGGCACATCAACACGAATATTCTGTTTGGAAAGGGCACTGGTCAAGTCAATATCAATTGACATAGGTGTAAGGTCAAGGAATTGATAGTCCTGAATAACGGGCCAGATAAAGGAGGCCCCACCATGAATACATTTTGAAGATCGGCCTTGTGCATCGATCCCTTTGCCAACCTTACCATAAATTACCAATATCCTATCTGAAGGGCAACGCTTGTAGCGCCTCAACATGGCATAAATAATGATGAAAATGAATAGCGTTGCTATTACTAAGACCAATACTCCAAACTGCATAGGGTGTGATTTTTAGATTGTTGTTAGACGAGGAAAGTCCCCTCCTTTGTTACCAACAGAAAGTGATTATTTAGGATTGCTACAACACGAACGACTGAACCTGATTTCAATTCAACGTCATCATCCGTCATAGCTTGTAATGTGCGCAGTGTACCTTGCACGTTAATTTGTACCTTTCCGGATCCACCGCGTTTAGGTTGAATTGTAAGATAAACTTCCCCAACACCTCCTATCGCATTCCGCAGTGAGAGTGTTCCATCATCAGAGAGTTTGCCCATGAAATGGAAGATGCCTGCCATCACCACCATCATCGCCATGCCACAGAAAGATGAGATGATAACCGTGACCAGCGTACCGTTTCCAACGTCGATGCTGGCTATACCACTCCACGCAAAAATGGTGAAAAATCCCACTAGGTTCTTTAAGGTAAAGAACTGGAATCCTATGCCGTCATCCCCCGCTATGTCAGCGTCAACGTCTCCAACTTCACCATCTATGTCGCCAGCAATGAACGTAGTCACTAAAATAACGAGAAAGAAGAGGCTTGATGGGAGGGCAATAAGCCAGTAGATTCGCTCAAACGTTTCTACAGCTGCCCACCATGCATTGAAATCTAGAAGCATATGTGGCGGATTATCAGATTGTTTCAAAACTAGACAAATTATCGAGAACTTAAAGGGCATTTCACGTACCGCGCATTCATAAGTTCTAACACCATTTTTGTTTTCAACTTATTTTCACATCTGGTAACTGGCTGTATATCTGTTACTTTTAGTTATTTGATCGTTATAGGAAGACAGAACCACAAACCACAATTGATATGATACGCAGAAGCCTTGTGCTATTAATCCTTGTTTCAATAAGTTCACTGACTTTCGCCCAAAAAATTAAAATAAAACCAATGAACGAGAAAAATGTAGAGGCATGTATAGACGCTTTTCTTGGAGAAGGTGTCGTGCTCAAAAGTGTACAGACCAACTTAGTACGCAACCGATTTTCGCTGGGTACTTTTGATGAGAAAAGGGGAGCAATAGGGATCGACTCGGGGATCATCTTGTCAACAGGATCCGTGAAATCGCTAATTGGCACCAACAAGAGTGCCGCTTTTACCAATGGAGAGGTGCTTGAAATTGAGGAGAGTATTGTCGATAGGTTAAAGCGCAAGCAGAATTGGTTGGATGGGGACGAGGATTTGGAGGGTCTCTTGAATAGTAATTCTAACACCTACGATGCTTGTGTTGTTGAAATGGAGATCATCCCGATGGCCAATACCCTATCATTTAATTATGTATTCGGCTCTGACGAGTATGATGAGTACGTGGGATCGAAATTCAATGATGTATTTGCCTTGTTTATTAGTGGGCCCGGGATATCGGGGCAAGTGAACCTCGCCACCCTTCCCGGAACAGAGATTCCAATTAGCATTAATACAGTGAATGGAGGACAGGCCAAAATAAATTTTGATCCAGTCAACTCCTCCTTTTATGTCCGAAATGAAGGGCAGTATAATATGGAGTATGATGGATTCACGAAACTAATGTCCATAAAACAAAAGGTGACGCCTTTTGAAACCTATAGAATTAAGATAGCCATTGCCGATGTAGCTGACGGTTCATTGGATTCAGGCGTTATGCTGGAACACACGAGCCTCATCTCCTATCATGCCGACTATGAGGTTCATTTTGAATCTGATCAATCAGCCTTAAATAGCGATGCCAAGTTAATCTTGGATAAGCTGACAGCCATTTATGAAGAGAAGGGGTATCAAAAAGTGATGTTGACCGGCCATACTGACAGCGAGGGTGATGTAGCCTATAATCAATTGCTTTCTGAAGACCGGGTAGCAGAGGTTGAAGAGTATCTTATTGAAGCCGGCATTCTCGATACACTGATCATTATTCGAAGCAAAGGGGAGTTAAACCCAATAGCTGACAACGCCAGAGCCGATGGTAAAAGCAGCAATCGTCGGGTAGAGATTAAATTTCTTGGAGCGAACAGTGAATACCTGGAAAAACGCGCAGAGGTTCAAGCAAGTTTAAAACAGGTTTCGAACTTGGGTAAAGTATACCCCAATCCTACCGATGAAAGAACCAGTATCCAGTATTCCATCCCATCAGGATTCAAAAATGCCTCCATTCAAGTATACTCTGAAAGTGGGGCGAAGATTACCAGCATTCGGTTAAATCTTGCCGGAGAAGGTGAAACACTATTGGAAACGGCTTCTCTGAAATCAGGGATGTATTTGGCGGCGCTTGAGGTAGACGGACAGCGCATCAATACCCATTTATTTGCTGTGGAGCATTGATCCTACCTTCTGTTTTAACCTCTTTAAGAAACCTTCGTGCGACGATTCGGACAGATGTCGCTTATGGGTTGAAATCTACTAAGTAATGCGTGAATCTCCACCTCACGCACGCTGTCAAATTTCAAATTTCCTCTAAGTTCAATAAAGACTTCTCTCGAATAGCAGCAATGGCCCCATCATAAAACATCGCACCTCATCGACAGGTAGGGCATTTTCAAAAGATGTTCTATTTTATGGAATTGCAGGAAGATGCGCCCTTTATTATAAAGCCCGGTTCTATGAAAAAATATATCAAGATTTCAGCTGCACTTGGATTAACGATTTGCGGTGTCCTTTATGCTATCATAAATCCAATTTTTGGTTCAGTTGAAGAATCTCCTGTTCTGGTGATTGCTCCTGAGCTTCTACGGCAACATGTTGAGCGCCTTGCCAATACAGAGAAGCCGAGAACATACGACAATATGAAGGCATTGAACGCCGCAGCTGCCTACATTAAATCTGAATTTAAAAAACACAGCGAGTATGTGAGAGCGCAGAAATATAAAGTTGATTATCGAGAGTATAAGAATATCATTTGCTCTTTTGGCCCCACCGACGGTGAGCGCATCATTATTGGGGCACATTATGATGTTTGTCAAAATCAACCGGGAGCCGATGATAATGCAAGCGGAGTCGCCGGAATTTTAGAGATTGCCAGACTCCTAAAATCTCAGGCACCCAAGCTGAAGTACAGGATCGACTTAGTGGCATACACCCTTGAAGAACCACCTTATTTTCGATCTGAATACATGGGATCGGCTGTGCACGCTCAATATCTCAAGGACAAAGGCATTGTGGTAAAGGCCATGATCTGCCTGGAAATGATTGGCTATTTCTCCGATGAACCCAAGTCACAACAATACCCTATTGGATTGCTCAAGCTCTTCTATCCATCTAGAGGGAACTTTATCACGATTGTTGGCAAGTTGGGCAAAGGAGGACTCACCCGGAAAATGAAAAGAGGGATGAGAGCGGGTTCTTCAATTGATGTCCGTTCCATCTCTGCACCTAAAATTATCCCCGGTATCGACTACTCTGATCATCTGAATTACTGGAAGCATGGCTACGATGCGGTGATGATTACCAATACTTCCTGGTACCGTAACGCCAACTACCACATGCCCACAGATACGCCTGAAACGCTGGATTATGTGAGAATGGCTGAAGTGGTAAAGGGGGTTTATTGGGCAGTGGTAAATCTCAAATAAGTTTAGATCGCCTCCTTGGTCAGGATGATTATTGTGATTGCGGCTGTAAACAGAATATTGGCCGAATCTAATTTCTAATTTCTAATTGGTCTAATGTCTAAGTAAATCCCAAGTTCCAGGTTGAAAGTGTGAAGTGTAAAGTTGCGGGTTGCGGGTTGCGGGTTACAGGTTGCGGGTTGAAAGTTGAAAGTTGAAAGTTGAAAGTTGAAAGTTGAAAGTTGAAAGTTCCTTGTTTCAACTCGAATCCCACATCCCAAATACCAATTTATCGGGTAAAATCATATGGGGGTTTGTAACTCCAATTTAAGCCAATTCAGCCTATTCTCTTGTCAAGCATAATTCTCTTTACTTGGATTTATTGGTGGCGGCGTATGGCATCTTGATAGCCTGTATGGGCCATTATCCATCCGGTGTTCTCAATTATTGTAGAGAAAGAACACTCTTGCATGTAGTAAAGAACGACAGCATTCGCTTGGTAGGCAATGTTCAACACTCGTTAATATGGGTTGCCGTAAATAAACCGAAAGGTTGTAATCAAAGAAGCAGAACCGTTTCATCAGTAGCCTTTCTTCAATAGTTTTTTGTATTTTCATCGGGAGTTATCCCTTTGATAAGGTAATTGTGCGCTAACTACGTTACCGTATTGCCTATTCAGGGTAGATTTGGTAATATTGAAAGTTTTTGCTTAGTATCAGCGAGAGTAAAAACATTGCTTGGAGAAAATTGAATGGAAGCTAGATGATATACGTTCAACATATATTGATTTTTGAAGTTACGAATGCCAATTCTTGCTAGCAGGCACTTGAGCCGTTTATGAGAAAACTGAYCCTTATAYTWTTTGCAATTTCCTTTTACACTTCSTTGTTGGGMCAGGGTAATATGCTCGAYATTAAYAGTGGRYTRCCTAYMAGYATTACAGTTTGTGGTTCWCCAGGKACATTTACSATTGATATTTACAACCCTTCKCCTTTTTTGCTTTCAAATGTKTCCYTGACWYTAAATATGCCTCARGGTATCATTTAYCAGGTAGCCTCCGTAACGGGTGCCACKGACTTGAATGTRTCWGTTCCCAATGCGCCCGTATTCTCCCTTGCCGAYATYCCCTCYTTATCGAATATTAGCATMACATATACTGCTTCCGCCGCTTGTGATATCATGGCCTTYWTGCTGKCAAACCCGGTAGAGAATAATATCACTGTMGATTATACCGCGAATGGCAACCCCAATTTTGATCCACACACTACGCTCACCTATGTTGTTGATCAACCCAATGTAGCGATTGTGAGCATTACCAATCAGTCATACTCTGGGGATGTGGGCGATATATTTACCCGATGTATTACGATAACAAATGGAGGGTTGGGGGAGCTCAGCCAATTTACACTTACTGAAGATCATGGTTCAGGGATATTGGTTAGCGGGGTTACTGCTGGAACTTGGACCACTTCGGGGTTGACCGAAACGACTATTTTAAATGGGGYTGATTTTGCTGCTGTTGGAAATGGRAATASYGTWTTGGAAAATRGTGARAGCATAACMATTTGTSAAACGGTKGAGGTGGTMAATTGTATCTCGGTATTCTCRGATTTTGARGCCTTTTGGGGYTGTAATRGCCAAGTGTGCCAATCRTCCATYTCCAATGCGAATGTGGTRTTTCCAAATTTAATTCCTTCCCTGTCTGTCACGCCCATCGCTTCAATGAGCASTTGYTTRGGCCCYGGKAGTGCAAGTCAACAACAGCTGMGAATCATTAATACAGGATTGGGACAGGCYRTTAATGTTCAACTSGATATTTTCCAGKCYACCRGTACCGTTTATAATGCGGGTYTGTATTCAAATATTGATGAGAAYAGCTTTACCATTCAAGTTGGTGGGGCACCTCCWRCAGCMATTGCTCCTGATAGTACCCAAAACAACTCTGCCTWYGCATGCCTGGCRCCCAATCCCAAAGGCAGGGCATATATGACCATTCCYYTTATCAATCCGGGTGATACKGTMTTTTTAAAGTGGGATACYTATAGTTGCTGCTTTACGAACTGTGCTCCGGGGTGGCTARYAGCCAATGGKTGGMGGTATGAGGGAACCTACGATAATATWTGTCAGAATTCATTCATTATACCCAATGCCTGGGGGAGGGTTTACGCCCGTATGCGAGATGTTGTRGAGGATAACGGTTCTCCTTCCTGGTTAGGCAATGGGCAAACCGGCACATTTAATTTTCTGTTCGCTGCTTTTGGAAATACCTATCCTTCAGTTCCCGGGGCTTTTTGGAAATATGTCATTACCATGCCCCCTTGTATGACTTACGGAGGCAACTTCCATATATTAAATAAAGATGGCGTAACTACTTGGAATCCTAGTTCGGTCACTACGGTAGGGAATGAGATCACGGCTATCTTTAATGGCAGTGGGCCATGGTCCTTGCTCCAGGCTGAGATCAAGGTAGACCTCACCGTCGACTGCTCCAGTTGTCCGGGAGGCTCTGGTACAGTTAGTTTAGAATCGTTTTTTATACCGGACACAGCTTGTTCCTGCGAGCTTCCGATCACTTGTGAAAGCACGTCAATAGTAGTCGTTTGCCCTGCCTCCTGTCCTGAGGGAATCTCGAATTTTAATGCGGTGATGGAGCGTTCCAGTTTTGGTTTACCAGACAATGATAACAACGGTYTAGCKGACCCTCCATTGACCGTTATGGATACTTCAAAAGTAAAAACCAATCGTGCCATGTTTGGCGATACCATTTCCTCCCTCTTCACTGGGGTAGTAAGAACCAGCGGCACCAATCCTTCTTGGGATTATGCTTATGCCTCATCTTCAATTACCAATGGTAACAGGATGGTCTTCATYGATGCAAATTTGACCATCTATCAGGCGTCAACCTCCAGTATTTTCACTTGTGCCAATATACCGGTTACGGTGACTACTTCTGGTACGACAAGGGTATGGGAATATGATATGAGTGTAGCAGGCTTAATCGCAAGTGGTTGTGTGCCCGGCGGCTTTGTGTATGATGATGGTGACAGCCTGGTGCTCACAGCTCAATACCGTATAAACTCCAACCCTGGAGGTGTTATCTTACAAGCGTTCTCGACCAATGAATTTTATACCAGTAACATTCCCGATCCTACAGCATCTGCTGATCAATATTGGTGTAATCCCGCTCCTACGAGTTTTTCAATAATCGGCTACTATTTTACCACTTGGGGGCCTAACAGCTACCCGGTAAGTGCTTGCAATAATCTAACAATAACGCAGAATTACTACCTGAGTATTGGTCCTTGTTGTTCCAATTACGCCGGTGGAAACCTCTTTCCATTTGAATATAGAAATTGGGCACATATCAAAGAATTGAGGGCGACCCTTCCTGTAGGTTTTGAATACATTTCTGCCCGGTTTAATCATGTTCGAACAGCTGGCACAATTGTGTCCAGCACCAGCCCATGGGTCGACTTGGTGCCGGTTGATTCTACCTCAGATACCCTGGATTTTTTGGTAGAGCAGTTTTTTGAAGGTTATGGAGGCACGATACCAATTAGTGACGATGGATTTTTTGGAGTCCTTCAGGTTATTATCGCCCCTTCCTGTAGGGTAACCCAGGATACTGCGTTAAATATCACCTATGATTGGACTTTTGCGGAAACAGCTTATTTAATGGGTTCCGGCACGAGTCCTATTTCCAGTACCAGTACTCAGGATAAAATTATTTACGATGGGCCCGAACTATTTTTGCAGGCTTTGTTACCAACCATCAACGCATTGGACAGTACCCCGTCCTGGAATATCAGCATATCAAATTCGAGCAACGTAGATGCCATGAATGTGTGGTTGTCCATGCCTCAAGTTTCTGGTGTTTCGATTGTGGAAGTTTATGATTTGGATAATAACGTGGTGATACCGCTTACCGGTACTCTCTTTCAGCTGGATACATTGTCGGCTTTGGAGATTAGAAATCTTAGACTGACCGCCAATTTCACCTCCTGTCAGCTGGATAGCATTGTTGTTTACGCTGGATGGAATTGTAATGAAGGCTACCCTGCAGATGTAAGTTCTTACCCTTGCCTAACGGAGCAAATTACGTTGAAATTATCTCCACAGATTGCAACATTTGTTTCAAACGTTACCGCTCCTTTAATTCCTATTCAGTTGTGTGATACAACAGACTATGTAATTGAGGGGATCAATATCCAGCTCGGAACAGCTTACAGTCTCACACTGACAATCGTTCTCCCTGTTGGAGCCACCATTATTCCGGGATTATCGGAGCTGAGTTATCCTGCTTCGAGTCCTTTCGTGCCACTTTCCGACCCTGTTTTTGTGGGRGGTACSATTTGGGAATGGCAATTAAGTGYRCTGAACACTCAGTTRGGTGTTGATGGATTGCAGGGMATTYTGGACCCTGGAYTGAATGCRGTTAAGATCGCTTTTAAGATCGAAACTGATTGCAAYTACACTTCCGGAAGYATTATCGGATTTAATTTTAATGGAACAACCGCCTGTGGGCTCAATATAGGGCAAGAGTTCACAACWACGGCACCGCTGCTAATTGAYGGCGCAACAGAGCCGTATGTATCWGAKATTAAGTTAAGTACCACTTTCATTTCACCCTGYGCCAACAGTACTGCATTGAACGTTGTCGTTTATAAYCAAGGTCCTTTGGCTTTCGGCYCTACTGATTCCRTCGCGGTCGARTTACCKGCTGGAGTTACGTAYGTTCCTGGMTCTTTTGTTCCYGGCAATAATGCCCCGGTGAATCCAATTCCTTCSKTGGTCGTTTTGAATGGTATTTCGTACCTCACCTGGCAGCTACCGCCGGGYGTAGYTGCTGGAGATAGTACGGTATTTTCGTTTAATTATGTTGGTGACGCCAACTTACTGTCTTGCGATATTAATCGATTTGGGGCACGAACCACCAATGAACAAAGTGTAAATTGTGTGATCTCKGGAACCACATGCAGYATCAATATTATTACTGGAGATACTACCCTGCCCGTTTTTACTTTTAAAGCGAACCTCTCCTTTGTGAGTGCCAATGCAGTTGCGGTACCCAAKCCGCCTTTAGGAGAAWCGGTAAGCATCAATTATGATCTTCTCAATACCGGTGAAACRATTTTGGCWGGAACSAATACCACSATTAGYTTTTATCAGGATTCAGATGGGAATGGAACGYTCTCAACTGGAGATATATTTTTGGGGAACGATACGCTAACCGGTCWGATTAACACCAATTCGACGGTGAGTTTTACYTCRATCYTGGACGTTGCTTCGGGCAATTCTTGTTCAATTATTGCCGTTCTTGACACGGCTCTTAATGCATGTGCTTGTAATCCATCCCAGATACTGGTTAATGTGCCACTCATCAATGCGGGGCTGGATACCATAATTTGCTCAAATCAGATTGTTCCGCTTGGGGATTTCCCTTCTAACAGCTACAGTTACACTTGGTCCCCTATCACCGGCTTGGATGATGCAACAATAGCCAATCCTCAATTGACCATTGCAAACCTCACTTCAGCACCTGATACAAATATCTATATTGTAACAACAGACAGGCTGGCCTGCATTACGTCCGACACGGTTAAGGTTATTGTAAATCCGCTTCCGTTGGCTAATTTCTCTACTTCCAATGTTTGTTTACAGGATTCAAATAGCTTTATTGACGGGTCCACAAGTAGTTTTGGTAATATCGTTTCTTGGTTTTGGAATTTTGGTGATGCCAGCACCTCAGTCCAACAAAACCCCGCTCACGTATACAATGCAGACGGCACCTACGGAGTGATTCTTGGCGTTATTACGAGTACCGGATGTCAGGATACAGTGCTTCGGAATCTTGTGGTAAATCCATTGCCTGTACCTGACTTTACCACTCAGAATATTTGCTTGTATGATGCTGCGAGTTTCACGGATTCATCAACCATCACTTCTGGTGGCATAGCTTCATGGAGTTGGAATTTCGGTGACGTATCCACCAGCACCGCGCAAAACCCATCTCATAATTATTTGGTGGATTCCACTTATCAAGTCACCTTGACAACGGTTTCGGACAGCAGTTGTACCAACACCATCACCAAGCCGATTCTTGTGCATCCTGTGCCCATTGCTGCCTATAGTAGCATCAATGTTTGTCGTTATGATGCAGCGCCATTCACCGACCAATCTACGTTGAGTTCGGGCAACATCAGCCAATGGTCCTGGGATTTCGGAGACACCAGTGGCGCTATACAACAAAATCCCGCTCACCAATATTTATCACCGGGTACTTACAATCCAATGCTCATAGTAACCTCGGATAGTGGGTGTATCGATACGACAGTGGGCTCCGTTGTTGTTCATCCTGTTCCTGTTGCCAACTTCTCTACTGCCAACGTTTGTTTAACAGATTCAGCACAATTTACCAACGGGTCAACTATCAGTGCCGGTGGTATTGATGGTTATCAATGGGATTTTGGGAATGGTATAAGCTCCTTTCAGCAAAATCCGGTTTATCAATATCCGTCGGATGGTACGTATGTCATTCAGTTAATCGCCAAGACAGATTCCAATTGCGTGGATACATTTCAAACAGTAACTACCATTTATCCGAAGCCCAATGCTGTTTTGAGTGTAGCCAACCAATGCCTGTATGATACAGTTTTCTTTAACGACCAGTCGAGTATCAACATTCCCGATACGATTACAAGTTGGCAATGGGATTTTGGGGATGGCACTAGTTCGACGCAACAACTGCCTTCTCATTTGTATTCCGCGGATGGCGCGTATAACATTGAGTTAATTGTGGGGAGTAATAATAGCTGTGCGGATACGTTCCAAACAACGGTATTGGTATTTACGGTACCTGATGCCTTGTTTGCCGTTGGTGATGACTGTTTAAATGACCCGGCAGTATTCAATAATCAATCTACAATTAGCAGCGGTGGAATGGTTGGCTACCAGTGGGATTTTGGAGATGGGGTTACTTCTACACAACAATCACCACAGTATGTATATTCCATTGACAGCATTTATACAGTGCAACTTATAGTTACCAGTGATTCTGGATGCACGGATACGACCACAGCGGTAACCACTCGATATCCGATACCAATGGCAAATTTTGGATTTGCTCCCCAATGTCTTTATGACCTTCTGAACTTTCAAGACGCCTCCACGGGAAATATAACCAGTTGGGAGTGGGATTTTGGGGACGGATCAGCAGTGGATAACTCAGTAAATACCAGTCATCTATTTCCAACGTCGGGTGACTTTGATGTATCCCTGGTGCTCACCTCAAACAATGGTTGTAAAGACACGATTTTTCAAACCGTTACCGTTTTTCCTGTTCCAACGCCAAACTTTAACAATGGGCCCGTTTGTCTGAATGAACAAAGTCAATTTTCGGATGCATCTACTGTTACCACTGGTTCAATAGCCTTCTGGGACTGGGACTTTGGCGATGGCATAGGAAACTCTTCAGTTGATAACCCTTTATACGTGTTTGGCGCTGCTGGCCTTTACGATGTAACCCTTACTGTTACCTCGGATAGTGGATGTATGGCTGATACGCTCATACAGGTGGAAGTATTTGTCTTGCCAACCCCTCTTTTTACTTCAGATACCGTTTGCCAGATGAAACCCAGTAACCTAAGAGATTTGTCTTTTAACAACATCGTCAACTGGGCATGGGATTTTGATGATGGCACTGTTGACGTGATCAATCAAAACCCCATTCATTTATATGATAGTGCGGGAACCTATGCTGTATCCCTCCTGGTAACTGACGGCAATGGATGTAGTGACAGTATCGTCCTTCCGGTAATCGTATCTCCATTGCCAACAGCGGATTTCGAATTATTCCCTCAAGAAGTCACGCTTGTCGGCCCAACCGTTAATTTTACCAATACCTCCACTGGGGCCACAGATTATTTATGGAACTTTGGTGACTTTACAACCTCGACCAATTTTGACACGGTGCACACCTATAGTAATTCCGATACCGGAACTTATCCGGTAAAGTTGATTGTATTTGACAGCATGGGCTGTTCGGATATTTTGGTTCAATATATTGTCATAAAAGGCGGAATCTCGTTGCATGCGCCCAATGCTTTTAGTCCCTCGAGTGAAATTGAAAAAAACAGGGTTTTCATACCTGAAGGGATTGGGATAGGAGAGGTATTCAATATGCAAATTTATAATAGGTGGGGTGACCTTATTTATGAAACGGATGATATCAATAAACCATGGGATGGAACGTCTAATAATTCTGATAAGATTGCCCAAATGGACGTGTATGTGTGGTGGGTTCATTTAACTGATTCAGATGGAAAGAGGCATCGATACATTGGGCATGTGACCTTGTTAAGATAAAGTCCAAGCCTGGCTTATTGTATCCTCCTATTGATATCTATAATACTGAACTTCGCCTTTAGCTCATCAACCAGGCCCATTGGCATCTGAGTATACACCAACGAGTTCCGCACCCTATTGGGCTTTTGGGTAAGATGCTTTGAAGCGATCCGGCCGGCATCACCAGGTTTAGAAGTCGTGTCCAGAAAAGCCATGGAATGTACATGATGTGGCCAATTAATGTGGGTTAAATACGCTGCTGAATACAGTCACCTGTCTTCCGTTATGCAACAACTCCCGATTCATATTAAAGCTAGAGGTGCACACGCACGCCTGGGTGTGTAGTTGGCCGTTTCAAGGTGGGAGCAGCGTATAAAATTTTAAACACAGAGTATATAGAGATTGCCCAGAGTTCACCAAGAGTGATTTAATTTGTCAAACCTCTGTGTCTTTGTGCCTTCTTAGTGCCCTCCGTGGTTAATAAATTGCCATGATATTAGATGCTGTATGTTCCAATAAACTACACCAAAGGGCCACCTCACCAATTCTTCAATTTGAGTAATGGTAGATCCAAAAGCAGTCTCACAACAACCATTTCAAAGGATCAGCGCCAGAAACCCATCAGAAACAGAGCCTTGCTGGGGTGAAAAGCGGAAGACAGTACAGTCTCTTTCAACAAACCCATGTGTATAATCTCTGATGTCTCTGCTTTTCAGCATGGGCTTATTTGGCATATTTACTGATTGACTTTTGCTGATATGTTAAAATCAATGTCTTTTGCGGCCATCGGGCTGTTGTTTATAACAGCTTGTGTGAGTGCTCAGCAGCGCAATGCACCCAATCCTGTACAGACTATTTATGCGAATGAATTTCGCAGCCTGGAAAAAGATCCACACGTAGCCCAGCTATTGGCCCAATCAGGCACTGATTGGGCAATTGGCCAAAATATCCATGGAAATTTCGAATACCGGGAGTCTGAAGTTAAGGATCATTTGGATGAACTGGACCTAGCGATCACGTACCATGAAACTGTGGGCCATTATGTTCAACTCTATATGCATTCCAATCCCGATAGGTTGAAGCTTCTGTTTGGATTGACCCAGTATTATAGTACAACGGTCTCTTCAACTCTAAGTCAACGAGGGCTGCCACAAATGCTGGGGTTGATACCCGCAGTGTGTTCATCCTACCGCCCCACCTCTTCCAACGACCATGGAGGTGTTGGCCCCTGGCATCTCAACTACCCACAAGCCATCAGGTATGGATTGAGAGTTGAGAAAAACATTGATGAACGTAGAGAGATGGATAAAGCCACAGTTGCTGCAGTAGCTTACCTCTCTGACCTCCATAAGCTCTACGGCAATTGGGAACTCACGCTAGCAGCTTATACTTGTGGCCCGGCCACCATCAACAGCGCATTGAGCCGACATGAAGCAACTTCATTTTGGGAGATTTACCCGTTCCTGCCTGAAGAGATGCGTGATATTGTGCCTGCATTGGCAGCTTTGGAGTATGTTCAAAACATGAAAGGAGATGCAGCTTCACTTAAAGTTAAAATGAATACCGATACCGTACGAATACGCAAAAGATTGCTCTTTAAGGCAGTGAAGGACGTGGTCAAGGGTGACCTAAATGAGTTGCGATTTTTGAACCCTGCCTTGAACACCGACGAGCTTCCTTCCAATTATACGGCTGTTTTTTCTGTTGGGTTTAAGCAACAGTTCTTAGTGATGAAAGACAGCCTATATCTCTATCAGGATTCCGTTTTGCTGTACCCCAAGCCTAAATTGTCTGACCAGGCATTAACAAGAGATGCGAACGCGATTATACACACGGTCAAATCCGGAGAGTTTCTGGGTATCATTGCAAAGCGCTACAAGGTTGGAGTTTCTCAGATCCAATATTGGAATGATATGGGCGTAAGCACAAGAATTGACGTCGGACAAAAATTGGTCATTTACGATAGGGAGCAACGGACTAAGATTACTGCGATAGCTAAGCGTACGGAACAGACGCATCCAGATAATAAAGCGTATATCACGCATATCGTTCAGCAAGGAGAATGCCTCGATGGTATTGCCAAGAAGTACCCCGGTATTTCTGCTCGAAATATTATGGAGCTCAACAATATTGACGCTAACATTCAACCCAATCTGCTATTAAAAATAAAGAAAAAATAGAGGGAACGTTCCACCCATTCAAGGTGCTGATGGTGCTATTGGGCATCATGGCGCTCCTGTTCGGACTCATGGCCGTCTTTCCCACTGAAGGATTTGAAATAGGGGGAATAAAACTCCAGTTTCCCACTTCCGAAGAATTCTTTAACAAGGCCGATACAGGAGTTTCAGTGTCCGAAATTGATTTCGTTGAGCTCCTGATAGATACTGCGATCGTTTTGAACGTAGTGGACTCCTCAATAATTCAGCAAAAACTGGATTCGCTGCAAGCAGCCAAAAAAAAATTACTGTTCGTAGATGCATCCAATCCATCCTTAAACAACTTCTTCAAAGTTTTGGAATGGGCAAAAACGCAGAAGGTACGTGTCATGCATTATGGTGATTCACAGATCGAATGCGACCGGATAACCGGTTATCTTAGGAACGAACTTCAAACGGCTTTCTCTGGCTATGGGGGCGGAATGTTTCCCATTGTGCAAGTGTCGCCAAAACTATTTGTGAATACCACCTACAGCGACAACTGGAAACGCTACAGTGGATTCGGCAGAAAGGATACTACAGTCAAACATATGAAGTACGGCGCCCTGATGAATTTCAGCCGTTTCGCACCGGTAAATCCGGTCGACTCAGTACAATATGAGGGATGGGTAATCATCAAGAAGCCGAGAAAATCCTACAAGCGTACCAGGACGTACCATGAGCTCAAGATCTTCTATGGCAACGTTGAAGGCGAGGTAACCTATCAAGTTATGGTAGACGGCGAAATGCGTTTGGCGGATACGCTGGTGACAGGTGCCTTGCTGGACAAGATTTACCTGGAGTTGGCGCATACCCCAGAGGAGATTAAGGTGGTGTTCCAAGGTAATGATAGCCCAGATATTTATGGCATTTCTTTAGAGGGCCATAATGGGATCGTCGTAGACAATATACCATTAAGAGGCTCCTCGGGTACCCTCTTTAAAAAGCAGAACAGGGACTTGCTAGGTGCTATGTTTAAAGAACTCGCACCTAGCTTGATCCTTTTGGAATTCGGGGGTAACACAGTGCCCTATATAGATAGCGAGGAGGAATGTCTCAATTATGGTAGGTGGTTCACCTCACAAATTGTGATGCTCAAGCGGATGAACCCGGAAGCCACCATCATATTGATAGGCCCCGCTGATATGTCCATAAAAGTGAAGACGGCCTACCTTACCCACCCCTTTTTGCCACCAATTAGGGATGTCCTTAAGGAGGTAGCCAGGGCGTCGAACTGCATGTTTTGGGATATGTATGAGTCCATGGGAGGCTTGAATTCGATCCCCGTATGGATTGCGGCTGATCCACCGTTGGCGGCCCCGGACTATACCCACCTCACTCAAAAAGGCGCAAGGAAAATGTCAAAAATGTTCTATGAACAGCTGATGGAAAAATATGCCGCATATAAAAATGTCGAAGCAATCACGACTGATACAATTCAATTATAAACGCATGACAAGACTTGTTCATAAATGGTTTGGGCTGCTGATGGCCTGCATCCTGCTGCTTCCGGGCATCATGTTGGCTCAGGAGCTGGAGAACCCTCACATTGTGAAGCAATATGACTTTGTGCATTACGAGAACAACGCCATCAATTTCTATAACGACAGCAGTGATTTTGAGGCACTGTTCAATAAGTTTGACGAGTTGATCTTTGAGGGGAAAGGAAAAATATCTGTGATGCAGGTGGGTGGGTCCCATATACAAGCAGATGTCTGGTCCGATCGCATACGTAAAAACTTTTTCAAGTTCTCTCCGGGTTTGAATGGTGGGCGGGGATTTTTATTTCCATTTACCTTGGCACATACCAATAATCCATACTACTATAAAGTCACCTACACCGGAACGTGGAAAGGGTTCCGATCCGCTGTCAAAAAGCACAAATCTGAATATGGTATTGCTGGAATCACTGCAACAASTTATGATACGCYSTCCACCTTTCAGATCACMTTTAGAAATAAGCACTGTCCCAAATATGATTTTAACAGGGTAAAAGTATTTCACGACCTTGACAGCACCGGTTACAARCTTGCGTTTGTRGCCGATTCCAACCACACGGTTGTGGTGAATAAAGAAATKGGGTAYACGGAGTTTATATTCGACCACTAYCTTGATTCTGTTGCYTTTACCATCACSAAAACAGATTCTMTWCAGRATCATTTTAACCTGTATGGCCTCTCTYTGGARAATGATGATCCWGGKTTCGTATACCACGCTATCGGGGCAAATGGAGCGAGTACSGCCAGCTATCTTAGGTGCGATAAATTCACRCAGCACCTGCCCGCATTAAAACCCGACCTGGTAATTTTCTGCATGGGTATTAATGACGCTTACTWTGAYGACTTTGTCGCAGAAGATTACGAACACAACTATGACACACTCGTTCAATGGATACGGACCGTMTCTCCTGACGCAGCCATAATTTTCACGACCAATAACGACAGTTATTTTAAACGGCGGTATCCCAATAAAAGGGCGGAAGAAGTGAGAAGGGTGATGATCTCTTTGGCAAAGCGTCACGGAGCTGCGGTGTGGGACCTTTATGGCGTTATGGGTGGTTTGGGTTCATCGAGAACTTGGGAACTCAACAAACTGGTTAAACGAGACAAAATTCATTTTACCAATTCTGGATACAAATTGGTRGGGGACCTCATGTTTTCCGCCCTGGTGCAGGCATACGATAATCACCTGAAGCTAAGCTTTGAATAGCCTAAATAACTTATTGGATTGGTTGCTGAGTCTTCTCACCTGGGAAGGGCTCAAGGACCTCATGTTATATGACGAGCAGTCCCCGTTGATCTTCACCCGGTTTTTCTTCTGGGGGTTTCTGGCCATTGTGCTGCTGTTTTATACGGTGCTGCACAAGAAGAACAAATTGAGAAATGCTTACCTATTCATTGTAAGCCTATYCTTCTATTACAAAACCAGCGGGTTCTTTATCAGCATTCTGCTTTTCTCTACAGTTTCWGATTATCTCATAGCCTGGTTGATCCACCTTTCTAAGGGGAAMKTCACCAAAAAACTGTGGGTGAGCCTGAGCGTGGCCATCAATCTCTYACTGCTCGTCTATTTTAAGTAYGCTTATTTYTTTACCGAMTCTTTCAATGAATTTTTCGGTACCGACCTCCAGGTGTTCAACCACTTTGCGTATTGGGCAAACGAAGCTACCGGGAATCATTTCTCTGTGGATCAAATTCTCCTGCCTGTGGGGATTTCATTTTACACTTTCCAAACGATCAGTTACGCCGTGGATGTGTATAAAGAAAAAATAGCCCCCGTTAAGAGTATTCTTGACTTTGGATTTTACGTTTCTTTCTTCCCCCAACTGGTAGCTGGACCGATTGTCCGGGCAGCAAAATTTATCCCTCAGCTGTACAAACCGTATCAATTGACCCGGTATGATTTTGGGCTGGCCTCCTTCTGGATTTTAAAAGGGCTCATCAAAAAAGTGGTGATCGGTGATTATATCGCGGTCAATTTTATCGACAAGGTCTTTGCGAACCCCACCATGTTCACRGGGTTTGAAAACTTAATGGCRCTCTACGGGTAYTCWCTCCAGGTRTAYGCTGACTTYTCTGGCTATACGGACATTGCTATAGGTGTYGCMTTGCTCATGGGATTTGAGCTGCCCCAAAACTTCAATTCWCCTTATAARGCWACCAGTGTGGGRGARTTCTGGAARCGCTGGCACATGAGYCTSTCCTCCTGGYTAAAGGACTAYTTRTACATTCCATTRGGAGGGAATCGGGKAGGKTCWATWGGKACCTWYGTRWGCRSYTTTRTTATWYTGKTATTTRTTGCWTTGCTRGCMGGKMAAATGTGGYTGGTYTCWGTGTTGGTWAGCCTGGTTTCAWKSGTKCTAYTMTTRGCRGTYTGGRTMCCCMGATTCAGAAGTGCRATGACGGAAAATGTSAATTTGATGATYACCATGCTCCTSGGTGGGCTGTGGCATGGCGCCAGTTGGCAGTTTATTATTTGGGGAGGKTTGAACGGCTTGGGATTGMTGGTTTACAARCTCTGGCGAAAGATCAGTCCTTATGAGSAAATCAACARTATGTTCGCAACAGCATTCAAGATATTCATCACTTTCAATTTTATCACTTTCACGCGAATATGGTTTAGGAGCGAGACCATGGACACTTCCATACAAATCCTGAATCAAATTAAATCCAATTTCAGCGCCAGCTTGATACCTGAAATTTTGTATTCCTACCGTTTGGTGTTTGTCATGATGCTTATTGGCTATGTCATTCATTGGTTACCTTCCAGTGCCAAGGATTGGTATAGGGAAACCTTTATCAAGCTCCCGGTTACCGCTCAGCTCAGCGTGGCAACTGTGGCCGTGTTTGTTGTCTACCAGGCGATGTCAGCGGATCTGGTTGCCTTCATCTACTTCCAATTTTAGCCAAGGGGTCGGTCTAATACTTAACCCGGGAAATTCACCCTATGTATAGCAAGCTCGCCTAAATTGGGAATTACTATCTTAGGCCAATGATAATGAGTCACTTCATTCAAATCGCTGTTTCCCTTGCCTCATTACGCCACATGCTGAACAAGGCGATAGTAATACTCTCCATGTTACTGCTGAGCTTTTCAGTTGATGCGCTTGATAGTAGGAGCGTTGTTGACGTGTCCACCGACTTGTCCGCCGTAGCGGCCGCGAAGGTGGAAGCCCAAGCGAAGGTGAACGTGTCCACCGACTTGTCCGCCGTAGCGGCCGCGAAGGTGGAAGCATTAGCGAAGGTGGATTCTTTAAGGAGTGTTATCCAGAACGCAGGCCACCTGCCTGCCGGACAGGCACGCGACACATCACTTTGTAGGGCCTACCTAGTTTGGGGTGAAGAAGTTTACCTCAACAACCCTGACACTGCCTTGGTTCTTTGGCAAAAAGCACATGATCTGGCTGAAGAGAATCTCGACAAAGGACCATCCTCCGACTTCAATCAGCGCCCACCCACCTTGCCTGTCCGGTCTCCGGCGGACAAAGCCTTTGGCGACGGCACGCAGGCAGGCTCACTTGAAAAAAAATATTTATTCTTCCTGGCTGAGGCCTTGAACAATATTGGGTATCTCTATAGCAGTCAAGGCGACATCCCCACAGCACTCGAGTTCTTCCACAAGAGTTTGAAGATTCAGGAAGAGATTGGTCATAAAAGCGGAATAGCTAGCGCTTTAAACAATATTGGGGGTATCTATTATAATCAAGGAGACATACCCAATACACTGGAGTTCCTTCACAAAAGTTTGAAGATTAGGGAAAAGATTGGTGATAAAAGCGGTATAGCTAACTCCTTAAACAATATTGGGTATATCTATGACAAGCAAGGGGACATCCCCAAAGCACTGGAATTCAATCACAAAAGCTTGAAGATTAAGGACGAGATAGGTGATAAAAGCGGTACAGCTTACTCTTTAAACAATATTGGAGCTATCTATAAGAATCAAGGGGACATTCCCAAAGCACTGGAGTTCTATCACCAAAGTTTGAAAATTCGAGAAGAGATTGGCGATAAAAACGGTATAGCTATGTCTTTAAACAATATTGGGCGTATCTATAATGATCAAGGGGACATTCCAAAAGCACTGGAATTCTATCACAAGAGTTTGAAAATATGGGAAGAAATTGGTAATAAAAGCAGTATAGCTTACTCTTTAAACAATATTGGAGCTATCTATGAGAAGCAAGGAGACCTCCCCAAAGCACTGGAGTTCTATCACAAGGGTTTGAAGATTCGTGAAGAGATTGGTGAGAAAAGTGGAATAGCGCTCTCTTTAAACAATATTGGGGTTATCTATTATTATCAAGAGGACATCCCCAAAGCACTGGAATTCAATCACAAAAGCTTGAAGATCAAAGAAGAGATAGGTGATAAAAGCGGTATAGCCAACTCTTTAAAAAACATTGGAGTTATTGAACTTCACCTGGGAAACCTAAAAAGCGCTTTAGAATTTGGCCAACGTGGGTTGGAAATCGCGCAGGAAATTGGAGCGCCTAAACTTATTTCACTTAACTCCGGTTTATTGAACAAAGTCGCCAGAAAGCATGGCGATTACCAAATGGCGCTGGAGATGTACGAACTACACATCCTAATGCGTGATAGCATCAACAACGAAGAAACACAAAAAGCAGCCATTCGCCAGCAAACAAAATATGAGTTTGAGAAAGCACAACTGGTAAAAGAACAGGAAGCAAAAGAAACCGCAAGGCTTGAAGCTGAAACAACATCAAGGCGGGACAATCTGCAGTATTCTGTGATTTTAATTTGTTTACTGCTCATTAGTGTATTGGTGGCTTTGCTCGGTAAATTATCACTGCCCATTAAAGTAGCTGAAGGGCTTATCTTTTTCTCATTCCTTATCCTCTTTGAATTTCTATTGGTACTCGGAGATCCCTACGTGGAAACCTGGACAGGTGGAGCTCCAGGACTCAAGCTCTTGATTAACGCAAGTGTTGCCGCATTTATATTCCCCCTACACGCGTTTTTTGAAGCTAAGTTGAAGGGACGGTTGGTGAAACCTGCCTTATTCGCAGGCCTGAAGAAGAGGTGAGCGATAAGAAAAAGAAAGCTGGAGCTGTGAACTCGACATAGTGGGCTGATAATCACGTAATTTCATCTGATAATATGGCAGTCGTTTTTATGTATCTATATCTTTGGTGAAATAAAGCATTGGAATGAAAAAGTAATACTTCGGATATTTGGGCAGGCACAGATATAAGGTTAAGAAGTTATTGGACCAAAATAATTGAACCCTACGTAAAGGATTTAATCCTTCATTGCTTCGCCTATCTGTCATCATAGTTATCTTTAGTACACTAAAAGAAACATTATGAAATGACCATGACCGAATTTCGTGCACAACTGCGCTTAAATAAATCATGGGCATTCAATGTGAGCGCTTAAAGTCAATTACACACACAAGAAACGAACATGATCAGCTGCCTGACACACAAGAGCATGACTACAAGCGAGTACCACTGTGCCGCCGCGCGCTGTAGCGCTATGGCGCGCAAGCGCGAAGCTTTGGCGTAGCGCGGTCTGACCGGCTTAATAAAAGATAAAATATAGACAGATGAAAACAGAACTCATACAATCGCTTACCTCCAACTTTGAGGAACATGCGAACACCACTGATAGTGGCATTGAATTTTGGTTTGCCAGAGATTTGCAACACCTGTTGGGCTATACCAAGTGGGATAATTTTCTGAATGTTGTTAATAAAGCCAAAACAGCCTGTGAAACCAATGATAACGAGATCACCGACCATTTTGCCGATGCCGGGAAAATGGTCGCCATTGGTTCCGGAACAAAACGGGAAATAGACGACATCATGCTCACCCGTTTCGCCTGCTACCTCATCGCTCAAAACGGAGACCCCAAAAAAGAAGCCATTGCTTTTGCTCAAAACTACTTTRCMGTTCAAACMCGYMRRTWYGARSTKATYSARSAACGMCTYRWWGNMTTKGRASCGGCTGCAAGCACGGGAAAAGCTAAGTTACTCAGAAAAAGAAATGAGCAGTCTGATTTACGAGCAAACCGGCAGCGACAAAAATTTCGGCATCATCCGCAGCAAGGGAGACGCAGCGCTGTTTGGCGGTAAAACCACCAAACAAATGAAAAAACGCCTGGGCATACCTGACAACCGTGCGTTGGCAGAGTTTCTTCCAACCATAACGATCAAGGCAAAGGATTTTGCCACAGAAATTACGGTGTTCAATACACGGGATAAAAAGCTTGCAAGCGAAGGGCAAATCTCAGCRGAGCACATCAAAAACAATAAAGGAGTTCGCAAAGTATTGCTTGAAAGAGGTATTAAGCCCGAAGCATTACCACCCGAAGAGGACCTTAAAAAATTAGAGCGCAAGGTAAAAAGTGATGCAAAGAAGCTAGGGGAAAATCCCGATAAACTTTCTGAATAATCTGCAAACGACAGACACATCGGRAAAAAGCGCAGTACGAAGTAAGTGATAGGCACTTTATTTTCTTCACTTGTCCACCTTAGGAGGTAGGCAAGATAGCAGAATGCTGAGCAGTGGGAAGCTTGTAGTGGAATGACAGCTATGGTATTTCACGATCTGGGTATTGGGATACAAACGCAGGGGCATCCCTTTTTTAACTCTAATGCCGGTTTACAGATCAAATGCAATGAATTTGATAATCCTGTTAATTTTTTCGACATACCAAATATTACCGGAGATATTGGGGATCCGCAAGGGTTGTGTACAGACCCCTTGGCTGACTCCCTAGCTTTGCAAAGACCAGCCGGTAATACTTTTAGTCATACCTGTAATTCTTTTGAAGGGGATGCGTTTGATGTGGGTAATGGGTTTGTGTATAATCATCACACCGATATCGATACGATCTTCAGACCTGCTACGCCTCTTTGTCATAGCACTGTTGTTGATCCTTTTGAATGCGATGTAACATTTGATAAATCTTTAGGCTGCCCTTCCAATTTTACCATCACCGGAAATCCCTGCG
>JAESRW010000174.1 GCA_016764395.1 Flavobacteriales bacterium | reverse complement strand
CGTTTCGACTTCATAGGCACCATTGGCCTGTGCTCAGGGGGCAAGTACCTCATCACAATTTTGCACAAATTTACGAAACTTGTATCAGAGCTTCAGGTTGACTAAACGCATTCAATGTCTATTTGAGGGGATAGCCCCTGGATATTGAGATGTTGGTTTTGGCGGAGGGTTTGATTCACGAGAAAAGGCCAGGCAGTTCGTAAAGTGAAATTTTAGTTTAGGCTCATCCAAAGCTGAGCATTGGTCGTTTGTTTTCGCTGTTTGGTAAGAACGCGGCAAAGCACAATTAATTATGTGCCTACGGAGGGATTATTTTTGGTAGCCATATACAACGTTACACTAAATCATTTGGAATAGTGTAACCTTCTACTTATATTTGTCGTATACAAAGACAAAGAATCAACATTTCCAGATATGATTAACAAAAATTTCAATACCATACTAGAACTTCTGCAAGAGTTCCCAGACGAACAAACTTGTATCAATCATTTAGAGGCAATTCGTTGGAATGGCAACGTAGTATCTCCCTTTGATCCTAACTCTAAAGTGTATGACTGTAAAGGTAACAAATACAAGTGCAAGAACACTGCAAAATACTTCAACGTTAAGACCAATACTCTTTTCGATAATACGAAGGTTAAACTTCAGAAGTGGTTCTTAGCCATCTGGCTAATTACTTCTCACAAGAAGGGTATCAGCTCTATGCAATTAGCTAAGGACATCGGAACTACTCAAAAAACTGCGTGGTTCATGCTTCAGAGAATCCGTAACTGCTTTGGTGAGATCGGTTCTGGAAAGCCTATGGATGGAGTTGTTGAAGTGGACGAAACTTACATTGGTGGTAAGGAGAAAAACAAGCACTCCAGTAACCGCACAGGACGTACTCAGGGTGGTGCAGGAAAGACTGCAATCATAGGGCTGTTGGAACGTGGAAAGGATGTAAAAGCAAAAGTAGTTCAGAACACTAGTGCAAAGGAATTACTTCCTGTTATCTTAAAGAATATGCCACCAAACACGGTATTGATGACAGACCAGAACAATACGTACAAGCGGTTGAAAGGATATTATAAGCACTTCGTAGTAAATCACGCCAGAGGCGAGTATGTGAAGCAAGGATTTATCCACACAAACTCTCTTGAAGGCTTCTGGGGACTCTTTAAGAGGTCAATTATCGGTGTATACCACTATGCCTCTCCAAAGCACCTACAGAAGTACATTGACGAAATGAGTTTTAGGTATAATACCCGTACCTTTGGAGAAGGTGCAAGGCTTAATCAACTACTCTTAAATAGCGAGCACAGAATAACTTACAAAGAATTAACAAAATGAGTAAAGTAGCAAAACTGACCGTAGACAATACGGAAATATCAATCATTCAGCATAACGAAACGGACTATATATCATTGACCGATATGGTCAAAAACTTTGAGGGCAAAAACGCCATTATTGGTAATTGGATGCGCTCCAAGAATACTATTGAGTATCTGGGGGTTTGGGAGCAAATACACAACGATACTTTTAAACTACTCGATTTCGAGGAGTTTATGTCTCAAGCCGGAGATAGAAAGTTCACTCTTAGCCCTAAACAATGGGTACAAAAGACTAATGCGGTAGGTATAGTCTCTACATCAGGCAGATATGGAGGAACATACGCACATAAAGATATTGCATTCAAATTTGGTTCTTGGCTTAGTGCCACTTTTGAATTATTGCTGATAAAAGAGTTCCAGAGGTTAAAGGAGGTAGAAAACAACGCCTATAACCTGGAATGGAACGTCAGAAGAGTACTCAGTAAGGTTAACTACAGGCTACATACGGACTCTATAAGAGACTATATCCTTCCGACTCTCAATATCAATGAGGATAAGCAGTGGATTGTTTACGCCGTAGAGGCTGACATACTCAATGTGGCGGTCTTTGGGTGTACTGCGAAACAATGGAAAGAAGCCAATCCTACTGCGGCTTTAGAAGGGAGCAACATCAGGGATATAGCAAGTATCAACGAATTAGCAGTGCTTTCTAATCTAGAGAGTACTAATTCGGTAATGATCTCAGAGGGTATAGATAAGCAGGAGCGGTTCAATAAGTTGTTAAAAATTGCGAAAGTTCAGATGAAATCTCTTAATAGCCAAGATTTCATAAAAGCCCTTAAGCATACTTCAGAAACAACCTATCCAGATGCTGTAAAAGAACAAGCCAGTCTATCTCCATTTAATAAGACCCTTAGACAAGCTACTGACTACAACCCTAACGAGAATAAGGAGTAATGGAAAGCTTAATCTCGATAATTACAAGCATAACCATCTTGTCTGGTTGTATCGGGAGTGTTTATATGATGCTTCTTAGCCACGCTTCTCGGAAATATGACCTTTTTAAAACGCAAGGATTTTTTGAGGAGGAATCATGGACGAAGACGTTGACTGAAACCATTTTATATGTCTATTGGCCTAATTATCGTGCTAAAAAAGAGGATATCCAAGAGTTGGAGGATTTGAGAATACTGATTAACAGGAGGTTCGTGGTATTTTGGATAAATGTAGTACTAACACTAGGTGGTATACTAGGCATCATATTGTTCTATCGCCAATAAATGACATTATTTGGTGTAAAAAGGTATATAATTACCTTATTTTTTACCTAAACCCTCAAATTTCAGCTCAACGACCCGTTTTTTCTCAATCATACTGCTGTAAATGTATAAATGGAACTTCATTTTTCTCTCGATTTTGTTTTTAACAACCAGTTTCTTGTACTTGGTGTCCTTCAAATAGAAATCATTGGTACTGTCTTTTTCTGTAATGATCCATTCTTCGCCTATACATTCCTTAATTTGCTTTTTGTACGCGTCATAAGAGGCGGAAAGCTTCTCAGTGATACGTGTGTCTGTTTCTAAAACACACTCACACTCCGGATAAGATTGTACGTCATTGATATAGCATTCTCGGCCATCAACAAATTTCACATTGGAGACGAAAAAATTCTTCTCTGTACCTGTGATCATTCTTGTGGTGGCTGTTCCTTTAACAGGTTCGAATCCTTCTTTGGCAGCGTCCAACATTTTATTGAGTTGTGTGCAAAAATTATCAACCGGTGGAGGTTCAGGAGCTCGAAATCCAAAAAATGCAATGCACAGGATAGTGGAAAAAAAGAGGGTTTTTTTCATGATGGGTGGGTGTTGTTAGCCTTGCAAATTTAGTAAATATACAATGTAACGCAGCTTGTTTTGCTTGGACATGCACCAGAATTGATCCGATTATGATATTCTACTCCAGTCTTTTACATGTCGATAGCGTTCGTTGAGGTGTTTCGCCAGCCGGGCGTTCTCAGGTGCTTTTAATAATGGATCAGCATCTAATATTGTCGATGCCTGTTCTCGAGCCACCTGTAAAACCTGCACGTCTCGCACAAGATCAGCAATTTTCAGGTCCAGGATTCCACTTTGTTGTGTGCCTTCCAAATCTCCCGGTCCCCGCAACTTCAAATCTACATCTGCAATTTCAAATCCGTCGTTACTGCGTACCATCGTTTCCATGCGCAATTTGCCATCATTTGAAAGTTTATGGCCCGTCATTAAAATACAGAAAGATTGATCAGCACCTCTTCCCACACGTCCACGAAGTTGATGTAGCTGTGATAAACCAAAACGCTCGGCACTTTCGATTATCATGACAGTTGCATTGGGGATATTAACCCCAACTTCTATTACATTGGTTGCTACCATTATCTGGGCCTGGCCCTTAACAAACCGTTCCATTTCCAGATCTTTATCTGCCGGTTTCATTTGTCCGTGAACAATACACAATTGATACTCCGGCATGGGAAAGGCCCTGACAACACTTTCGTATCCATCCATCAGATCCTTATAATCCAATTTTTCCGATTCTTTGATCAAGGGATATACTACGTATACCTGCCGGCCTTCTTTGATCTGTTCCTTCATAAAAGCAAACACCTTGAGACGGGAATTGTCAAAACGGTGGACGGTCTTAACGGGTTTTCTACCTGGTGGCAACGCATCAATAATGGATACATCCAGTTCTCCGTAAAGCGTCATAGCCAATGTTCGGGGAATGGGTGTTGCGGTCATCACCAAAATATGCGGTGGTTTTACAGGGTTTTTCTTCCATAGCTTCGCGCGTTGTGCGACGCCAAAACGGTGCTGCTCATCGATCACCACTAGCCCTAGGTTTTTGAACTTTACTTTGTCTTCAATAACGGCATGGGTCCCAATTAGAATGTCTAATTCCCCATCTTCCAGCTGCTGGTGGAGCTTTTTGCGTTCGGCAGTTTTAGAGGCACCGGTCAACAGCGCAACTTTTAAACCCAACGGAGCCGCAAGTTCGGAAATTGAGATCATATGCTGGTTCGCTAATATGGCAGTTGGAGCCATAATGCAAGCTTGATACCCGTTGTCAATGGCGATTAGCATGATCATAAATGCTACGATGGTTTTCCCGCTTCCAACGTCGCCTTGCAGCAGCCTGTTCATTTGGTTTCCAGAACCCAGGTCGGCGCGAATTTCTTTTACTACGCGTTTCTGTGCTCCGGTCAATTCAAAAGGAAGCACCTCTTTATAGAACGTGTTAAAGTGATCTCCTACGCGTGAGAAGTTGAGGCCTTGAAAAGCGGTGATCCTCGTTTGTCTGGCTTCTAGTATGCGAAGCTGAATAAAGAAAAGCTCCTCGAACTTTAATCTGAAAGAGGCTCTTTTGAGCAGCTCGTTATTGCCGGGTAGGTGAATATGTACAAAGGCGTCTTCCCTTGGTAGGAGCCCATTTTTTTGAATAATGTTGGACGTTAAAACTTCCGGTAGAAAGCCCTTGGAAACGATTAATAATTCTCGCTGAAGTTTTCCAATTCCTCTGCTATTGAGGCCTTGTGCGCTAAGCTTTTCGGTGGAAGGATAAACAGCTTGTAAAGGTGATCCAATGGACGTGTCAGACTCTGAAAGGAGGTCTATTTCCGGGTGGGGGATACTAAGGGTCCCAAAGTATGCCTGTGGCTTTCCAAAAACCAGGTACTCTTCGCCTTTCTTCAAGGTGCGCTGAAACCATCTAGCTCCGCGAAACCAGACCAATTCAAGGGTGCCGGTGTCATCTTGAAGTTTGACCACCAGGCGCTTGGCCCGTGTTTTTCCCACCATGTCAATCGACACTATTTTTCCTTTCAATTGCACGAAAGGGATGTCTGTATTCAACTCTGCAACCTTGTAGATCCTGGATCGATCTACATATCGAAAAGGGAAGTGAGTAAGCAGGTGATAATACGTGTGAATGCCAAGCTCCTTTTTCAACAGCTCAGCCCTCTTCGGGCCCACTCCTTTGAGAAATTGAATGGGTGAATCTAGAATGTTGTGGTGCATTTTCAGGCCGTTAGCAAGCCTAACAAAAATATAAAAGCCTCAGGCAATAACGAGTTTCTGTGGGGGTTATTGATGGTAATTCAATTTGACATATTCACCTTACCCTCATAATGAACGCCCTTTATTTGCCCTTTAATTTATCGGAGCTGAAAGAAAGCGGGAGGATGTCGGTTACTCCATTGATAACATGAATTTTTCCCTCCTGTCCTCGAAGGATTATTCGGATAGACTGGCCGGCTTTTTTTTCGTATTCGACCATTACCTGTCGGCAAGCGCCACAGGGCGCTAATGGCTCATCAAGGTTAAATCTCTCAGATTTTGCGGTGATGGCGATCGCTTTTACGGTAATATTTGGGTGGTGGGCCCCAACAGAAAACAAAGCCACCCGCTCTGCACATAAGCCTGAAGGATAGGCCACGTTTTCCTGGTTGTTCCCTGGAACTATCTCGCCGTTTTCAAGCAATACCGCGGCCCCTACATTGAAATGAGAATAAGGCGCATAAGCAGAGTCTGCAGCATTGCCTGCTACCTCAAGGAGTGCAGCATCAGACGCTGGAAGTTCGTCCAATGAATCAAATTCCGTAATCACTGTTTTAATCTCTAATTCTCTACTCATATGCTATCTGATTGTTCACGAAGTTAAGGAAGTATACCTTAAATCGTTAATTGGAGTTCTTCTAATTGTTATCAAGCAATTTCCGTGATTGGGAGTCTTTGGCTATCTTTAAGGGCTCAAAAAATTGAATGAGCGTGCCTATATCGCTTTGAGTAAGGATAATTACAATAGCACAAAATAGTTAGTGGATTTATTAAGCGACACTTTGGAAAAGTATAACGCCGTTTCTCTTTCAGAGATGGATACGGTGAAGTTGATGAATAGGACGGAAACCAAATACGTCTTTGCCGCTTCTCAGTTGCCTCATATTCTTGAAGGACTCTCAAGTGATTATCACATGCTTGAAATTGACGGCATAAGGCGCAGTGCTTATACCACCGTGTATTTCGATACTGAAGAGCTTAAATTTTACCATGAGCATCACAATGGAAAGCTCAGCCGGCAAAAAATACGGATCAGAAAATACATGGATTCTGATCAGGCCTTCATTGAGGTAAAAACCAAGAACAGCAAGGGACGGACCATTAAAAAACGGGAGAAGGAGGCAGCGCTTTCGGCCATCCTCTCTGAAAATGCGGCGGCATTTGTTACCAAGCATGTTGAAATAGACCCCAAAGCTATTTCAGCAAAACTCTGGAATAGCTATCGGCGAATCACCTTGGTGAACTTAAGAAGCAAGGAGCGCGTAACGCTGGACCTCGATCTGGAATTCATACACGAAGGAGAGAAGGTGAAAGTGCACGAAATTGTCATTGGTGAAGTGAAGCAGGAGAAGTACAATGTGAACTCCTCGTTTATTCAACAGATGCGCTCTTTTCATATCAGATCCATGAGCATGAGTAAATACTGCCTTGGATCCGTTTTGCTTAAGAAAGAGATGAACTCTAAGGCATTTAAAGAAGGCTTGAAGTATAATAAGTTCAAGGAAAAGGTACTAACGATAGATAAGATAAAGAATGGAAGTAGTCAATGACCCGGATATGATAGCCAGACTGTTTGGCATCAAGTATATTAACCCCAATGATTTCATGGAGCTGCTGGTGCGGTTCGTATTCAACTTTGGTATTGCCGTATTGATTGTTAGGGCCATTTATTACCCCATCACCAAGAGGAAAGACTATCTGTTTACCTATTTGATGTTCAGCGTCATTGTGTTTTTCTTGTGTCAGCTGCTCTCAAGTGTCAAGCTCGGCTTGGGATTTGCCCTCGGGCTATTTGCCATATTTGGGATCATCAGGTACCGAACTGATCCCATCCCGATTAAAGAAATGACCTACCTGTTTGTGGTCATTGGTTTGGCAGCCATTAATGGATTGGCGAATAAAAAGATCAGTTATGCAGAGCTCGTCTTCACCAACGTGGTAATTGTATGCGTGACCTATGGCCTTGAAAAGCTGTGGTTGCTAAAGAGTGAATCAAGAAAAACCGTCGTACTGGAAAAAATTGACCTGATAAAACCCGAGAACAATGAGGCATTGATGCAAGATTTGCGGGAGCGGACCGGACTCAATATTCACAGAACTGAAATAGGGAGAATTGATTTTTTAAGGGATACAGCCAGGGTTCGGGTGTTTTATTACGAAGGTGAAAATGCTTATTCCTCCATTCAGGAGGAGAGTGAGGCAGGAACATCGGGTGATTAGAAAACATGAAGAGATTTGCTGCATTTGGAATTTTATTTATCCTGTGGGTTGGTGTGGTGAGCGCTCAGAACAACGATGCACAACTGTGGACATGGGTGAGCATCCAGAAGAAAATTAATAAAAGGATGGAAGTCAGCCTGGAGCAACAGCTGAGGCTGGATAACAATATATCGGCTATAGGCAATGTCTTTACGGAAGCAAGCCTATCATACCGCTTTAATAAATATGTAAGGTATACGGTTAATTATCGCTATATCAATAGGGGACAAAGGGAAGGTGGTTTTATTTCAGGAAATAGATATACAGGAGATCTTCGATTGAGATATAAAATGAAGCCATTCATTATTACCTATCGCAATCGCATGCAAAGAGAATTCAGAAATGAGCTGAAGGGCGTTAGGGAAATCACCTTCAATCGGAATAAGCTGGAGGTCGCATTGGATTTAGATAAGAAGTTTTCACCATTCTTCGCATTCGAGATTTATTACCATTTTAACAAATCAGAATTCAACAAGAACAGATATACGTTAGGGGTAGATTTTGACTTGAAGAATAGAAATGAATTCTCGTTGTACTACAGGCTTCAGCAAACATACAATGTAAAAAATCCTGGACTCGACTATATCGTAGGTTTCGGTCTGGCACACAGACTGAAAGGCAGGCTGCTTAAGAAAAAGAAGAAAGCAAAGGAAAAGGAACCTAAGACTGAATAAGTACAACCGCATAAGCGGCCACTCCATCTTCTCTTCCCACAAAACCCATTCGCTCGTTTGTAGTTGCTTTGATTGAAACGTCACCGGCATCAATGTTCATCACGTTTGCCATTGTGCGGGCCATCTCCGCTATATGAGGTGCTAGTTTGGGTAATTCCAGGCAAACCGTACAGTCAATATTCCCAACACTGTAGCCTTTTCTCTTGAGTAGTGCAACCACCTCCTTTAGTAAGATCTTGCTGTCAATATTTTTAAAATCTTGAGAAGTGTCTGGAAAGTGCTGCCCAATATCTCCTAAGTTGGCTGCACCGAGTAATGCGTCACATATAGCATGAATCAAAGCATCGGCATCGGAATGTCCCACCGTTCCTTTAGAATGTGCCAGTTGAATGCCTCCCAGGATAAGATCTTCACCTTCCTTAAGCTGGTGAACGTCATAGCCAAAACCAATTCTGTACTTCATTGCAAGTGGGTGCGACAAATTATGCTAATTGCAATAGCAGCGAAGATAGGCAAAGCGGTTTAAGGAAGAAAGAGACTTTACTATTCAACGGAAGGAGTGTCCGAAGAAGCCTGCTCTTTAAAGCCTTCAAAGTCGAATACCAATGAGAATCTAAGGGTATTCTCCAGTGGATGCCTGGCTGAAGTTGGAATCAAGTAAGCAAAGTCAAGTCCAAATACATTGTACTTTAGGCCAGCACCGAGGGTAAAATACTTCCTGGCTCCTTTGGTGGCATGCTCATAAAAATACCCGGCACGAATCGCAAACTGCCCATCATACCAATATTCTACACCTGCCGAGTAGGTAAGCTCACGCATTTCTTCCCGAAATACAGATCGTTCCCCGGTTTCGCTGTTGATGATAACACCTGGGGCATCACTGAATGATCCAAACATTCCCGAGACAATGGACCTGTTGGGATCTTTCCCGTAAAGGATATTCCCCTGTCCTGAGTTGCCGGCACCGGCTGTATCATATACAGGAGGGGTTGGCACCAACAATTTGTTGATGTCTCCTGCAAACATAATCGTGTTGTATTCATCAATATTGATGGTAAGTGCACCACCAAGTCGCATGTTAATCGGAATAAAATCTTGATCCGCGGTTTCCGTATAGGATATCTTAGCACCGATATTCGAGATATTCATACCCAAACCCAGGGTAGCATCCTTTTCTCCTACGGTTACCTCGTCCGTATAAAATACTGAGAGGTCAGCAGCGATAGATTGGCCAGGTTTTGATTCCCCAGCGCTTTCAATATAATAGCCACCTGTTAAGTTTGAATAGATATATCGCATAGCAATACCACCAGAAATTTGATCTCCAAGCTTTCTTGCGTACGCGACATCAAAAGCAAATTCATTGGGGTTAAATTCTCCTGTAACCTCCCCTACAATATTGGTGAACACAATGTTTCCCAATGAGAAATACAAAAGGGAGGCTCCAATTGTCTGTTGATCATCAATTTTCTTGTATCCAGAGAGATAGGCCAGATTAATATCCGGCACCAATGCACGCAACCAAGGCGTATAGGATACTGCGAATCCCATGTCATCCTCAATGAAAGCCAGCTTAGCGGGGTTCCAGTGAATGGAGTTGGCATCTGGAGTTGTGGCAACACCAGCATCACCCATAGCACCCGCCCGTGCATCTGGGGAAATCATCAATAGAGGGACTGCTGTAGTGATTGTATTTACGTTACCTCCAGCCAACTGATTGGTGCCAATGGGACCACCGGCTTCAGCATGGTTGAACCCGATCAGTGTCAGAACTGAGAGGGTGAAGATGTGTGTGAAGAGGGATTTCATGTAGCTTATATGCCCAGATGAAGGGCAAAGATAGAAATTTATACGTTTATTTAAAGATATGGTTTCCAGATTGAACGGTGTTGATGTACAATAAAACGACAGAGGCCTTTCTTTATTGTTACTTAAGGATGACTAATTTTTCATACTGATCCGCGTAATCTCCTGATGAGGAGCGAACCTGTAGGTGGTATACGTAAACGCCTCTTCCTATGTCATCTCCAAAGTCGTCTTTACCATCCCATTGCAAATCTGTCCACTCCCCTGGATCTGGTCTAAATCCTTGGGTGATGATATCAGCATTGATGGTTTTAATCAATCTTCCTGATACCGTGAACACCTGAATTTGAACATCTAATTGTTCTCCGGGTTTATTGTGCTCAAACCAAAACTCCGTATATGTGGTAAATGGGTTGGGGTAGTTCAATACGTGGCTCAACGCAAGTTCTGCAGAGCGGGCTACAATAAAGTCAGCGAATACCTGGGTAGAATTATTATATACATCCCAAACTTTAAAGCTCAGCTCGTGCGGCCCTTCTTTCAGGTCGGTAAATGGGTACGTGACGGACCCACTTTTGTAGTTGTCCCTATCTGCTTCGTAATTATCATTTAACACAAAAGGGTTATCGGTTTCTCCGTCCAACACCGCAACGATGTCATGTCCTATTCCATTTCCTGTTGTGTTAATTCCATGCTCATCGAAAATAAAAGCAAGCAGCGTAGGGTTTTCATCAGTTAGGCCTCCGTCAACAAAATTAGAGTCGTTCATATAAAGACGCACTTGTGGGCCGGCAATGTCTGACTCAATATTGGATGAGGTTCCACCAATGATGAAATCTTCATAGGGCCCGTTGGCATCTGTTATTCCATTCTCCGCATAATAACTTATTCTTCCCAACCCGGGCTGATAGGCGATGTCCTTAGGCACCACAAAAGTGAAGGAGAACTCACCATTCACCACGCTTGATTTTCCCCGGAAGAGTGCGTTTTTCTGAACCTTAAATGACTTCTCAGAGCTTGTGGGGTCATTTGCCAGGGTGGTAACGCTAACAGCTTTATCAAATACGGTTGGGTAAACGGTTCCGTTAAACGTTGTGAGCTTGACACCGCTAGTGTTTTCAATATGCCCGGTGATGGTCACTTTGCTGAGTGCTTTAAGTGTATCACTGGTCCCGCCGACAGCCTGCTGGTTGATTGAGTCCGTCATAACAACATGCTCGGGGTAAGCCAATCTCATTGCAGGATCTCCCAGCAATGCAAATTTACGCGTGTTTGCAGCTTGAAAGGAGCCACCAATTGATGCATTCTTTGTCTTCATAAAGAGATCCCCAAGTCTTGGCATTTCCCCGTTAATGGGTTCAAATGCATTTTTATAAAAGTTGGTTGTAAGTGTTAAATTGGAGCCAGAAGTGACGACTCTTGTTGTGGTGAGCATAGCAATGGCACCCCCCGTCGGATTTAGATAAACAAATTCCCCCGCCGCGGTTCTTGCAGGATCATCATACCGACTAAATTCACAGGTAGCCGTTACAAACAGCGGAAGGGCATCGTAATTTTCCCAGCTATTGATGTCTGCATTTTCCAGTACTCTTTCGTGTGCCCAGCCGAGTTCTCCGCCATGTCCCGTGTAGTTGATAATGAGGGCACCTTTTTCAACTCTGTTGTTAATGGCATCTGTTGCATCTGGATATCGTTGGCCACCAGGCGTGGATTCCTGGTTGTATGCATCCAGGTAAATTTTATCTATATCATAATCCTTGTAATTGGCCTGAACCGTATTCACTGCCACTCCATCGGCCTGAGTAAGATGGAGGTTGCCATCCTCATCATCTGCAATAAAGCAAATGGTATTTCTCCAGTTATTCAAGGTTGCAGGAGTGTGATAATGTCGAATCTTGTCTACCATTTCCTGGGCCTGCTCCGCTGTTTGAACCGGTATGCGGCCAATACCCAGGTCAACTGGGTCTGTTGAACTTTCCCCTTCGGAATCATCTAACAGCCCAAAATAATCATCGGACACATAGGTTGAAATGGGGGTGACCGAATTGACGGACTGAAAGGTAGGGATGAAGTTGGTATTTGTTCCCAACCGGCCCTTGTGGTCATAAGAGCCATCGCCCAGGAGCAATAGGTATTTAGGCAATTTTGCAGAGTCTGTCGCCCTGTTATAGAGCATTCTCATCATGTCCTTGATGGCTGTAACATCCTGGGCTCCCGATGAAAACTCGTTAAATACTTCATGCATCTGAACTACTGAAACATCCATTCCGTCGGTTTCTTCATGGAAGCTGGCGAGGTCCTTAGCAGCTGATAAAAAGTTGGCGTGTGTTACAATTACCAATTCAGGCTGCCCAATGGTTCCATGGATGTCTTGATTGGCGACTTCTCCAATAGCAACTGGCGTGAAAAACGTATTGCCGTTGAAAGCGAGAAATTGCTTCAAAGAGTCAGCGGCTAAGGTGAACTCTGTGCTAGAGCCTGTAAATGTACTTTGTTGAAGCGCTACGGTGCGTGGATCGGTAACATCCCAAATTTGAACAGATGAAGATGAATTGCTCAGCACATACTTGGCCATATTTCCCGGAGAAACAGCGGCTGCGTCTCTGAAGTTCATTTGATTTCCAGCCATGGCAAGCGAACGCCTTACGTTCAGCTCTAAATAATCAAGCCAACCGGTGGTGTTTCCTTTAGTATTGGTCACGGTGATCTTGAATGAAGGAAGGCTGGAGGTAAAAGTGCCATCATTGATCATGAGCCGCCCCATAGGTGAGATATAATCGCCATTTCCCACATTGCTGTCCGTGAAGTTCAGGCTTAAACCAGGGCCGGTAACCCGGAATGTCGTTGCCGTAACTGGAGCAAGCGCCCTTCCAAGAATAGCCCCTTTAATATAAATTGGAGCAGCAGTTACAAGATTGGGAAAGGAAAAAGGGAAACCATATGAGGAAGTAAAATCATCAAAATACTCGCCATACCACTCCCTGCCGGAGATGAGTAGGTTCACAGCGTCATCTTCGTGAAATTGATAGTCGTCAAATGACGTTACCGTCACGTTGGCGCCTGTACCGCCATTTTGGGGTAGAATGCGCTTTGGCGAACCGGTGCCTCCATCGGTGGTGAGAAAATAGTATGTGTTTTTGGAATAGTCATGCACCTCATGGTGGTATCGCCCGTCTGTGGAATTATAGGTCCATTTGTCAGCGCCCTCTCCATAAAACAGGATATAATCAGCACCATCAAAGGAGCCATCCCCACCATCAACTATTTGAATGGCATTTTCAGTAAGGTCGTCATATTTGAAATCAGCATTTACCCTCGATAACATGCCGCCACCATTGCTGTAGATTCTGATGTTATTCGTATTGATTGTATTTAGGTCAATGCCCATACTCAACATAGCTGTATGGTCAATCCTATGAACTCCGGTTTGGTTAACCGATAACTTGTACCATGAACCGGTTGCCAAAACAGAGTTGGCTACATAACTCGCAGTCTTGAGTGTTCCTTGCTTGGCCTGGCTTCCTTGTGAAATGGATGTGTTCAACTTAAACGCGACCAATTTTTCATACCTGCCAGAATTTGCGTTAAGCCTTATAGGTATAAAACTCACCATTCCGTGCGCCCGTTTGCGATGCCACTGTACAGAAGTTGAGAGTTCAATTTCAGCTCCAATTTGAGAAAGGTCCGCTAGCTTGCTTGCCTCACTACTTTCAATTTCCACATAACTCACGTCGCTCAGACTTGCAGTTATAATAGAACTTCCTGAGGGAACAGCAATACGTTGAGAATAAACAGGTAACTCACTGCTTTTATCCCCATAAGAGGCTCCGGGAAAATAGAGGTAGTACAGGAAGACCTCATCTGTGAATTGGTCTTTGGTTAGCGGATGCCAATTGATGTGCGTACGGCCATCAACTTCTGAGGCTGTCTCAGGTTCTGGGTTTTTTTGTTGCAGTGTTTTATACGCATTGGGTACTCTTTGAGCGTTAACACTAAAAGGGATTGCGAAAATCGCCAATACCAACAAAAGGGGCAGGTTCCTCATTGATAATTTATTAAAAGGTGAATAAAGGTACGACTTTGTATAAACCTAGGGGGGTGGACTGCCTGAGGTATTGCATAAACGTCGCCCCTGGGACAATATTGCGCGGGTGTTGAGATTATTTAGTTCAGCTCAAAAACGAATAAAACTGAATTGTGATTTGTGATTAATGATGTGTATATTTAGGTAATGGGACCATGGAAATGGGTTGAGGGAAAATTCAAAACACTCCCTTGGCCCCCCTCCTTCGCCACTGGTTCTTCTGGCTTGATTAACAATCTGATGTGAATAAAAGGAATTGTAGGGTCAGCAATCTGGGTATTGCCCTGTTACTTTTGTAGCTTATTGATAGGTAGCTGTCGGGTTGAATTACGTAACTGTAATATCTATCTCTCGTATATTCTTGAACTTTGGGAAGAACATTCAGAACAGTATTGGCATTAAGCCTCATTTTGGTGAGCGGGTATTCCTATGCCCAACCTGCTGAGTATAAGAACTCTCCTGAAGAGTATATAAATAAGTACAAGTCGGAAGCCATTCGGGAAATGCTCATGCATGGCGTTCCTGCAAGTATCACCCTGGCCCAGGGAATGTTGGAATCGGCTAATGGGAATAGCCCTTTGGCCATTTATGCCAACAATCATTTCGGGATAAAATGCCACCGAGGATGGGATGGACTCACCTTTATTCAGGATGACGACACCAAAGATGAGTGTTTCAGAAAATACACCAATGTACTGGATTCCTATAGCGACCACTCCAGGTTTTTAAGTGGCCGGGGCAGATATGCCTCTTTGTTTGACCTGAAAAAGACGGATTACAAGGGATGGGCCAAGGGGTTAAAAAAGGCTGGCTATGCTACCAATCCTAGGTATCCTCAACTGCTCATCAGTTTGATTGAGCGGTATAAGCTATACGAGTATGATCAAGTGAAGGAAATGCCTTCCCTTATGCCCGAACCAGATGAAACAGCCAGTGTGCCCGTGCTTAAGGGTAGAAAAGTACAGTTGCACAATAGGGTGAAATACATTGTTGTGAAAGCTGGAGACACGTATTTTGAAATTGCCAGCAATTTGGATATGATGTTGTGGCAGCTATACAAATACAACGACCTCAAAAAGAATGACAAGTTGCGAGTGGGCCAGGTGATCTATCTCCAGCCTAAACGCAATAGGGCCAAGCGGGGATATGAATATCACGTAGCTAAGCGTGGTGAGACGATGTATGCCATTTCACAGAAATACGCCGTTAAAATAAAGAGCTTGTACAGGATGAACCGCATGGTAGAGGGGTCTCAACCCGATCCGGGACAGCGTATCTCGCTGCGAAAGGTGATTCAGTCTAAGAAGAAATAGCCAGCGCTTTTCTAGCTTCAGCGTGCAAATTTCAGATGTCCCTTCATTAATGGAGCCTTACCATTTATTCAGGATTGCATAACTTTCAAAGTAGCTTTGATTTTTTTTGGAGTGCCGAGTAAATATCGAATCCGTTGTCAGCTTATACTTCAACTCCCATTGCACTGTAACCAGTGAATCTTGATAGGTGTATTTATGGCTCCGTGAGTAGATAGAATCTTGGTTTTTCCCATAGGCAGTTAAAATATCTTCGTATACGTCATACCCTAATTTGTACTTCTTGTTGTAATCTTTAAGAAACTCATTGAATGTTTTTTTAGGGCTCTGGGTTTGGTTTAGCCAATGAGCGCCAAGTTCATCAGGTGCTACTGACAGAAAGACGATCGTATCTGATTTCAAAAAGATAATAAACTCCATACTTTGATCTGCTTCCTTGTAGATGGGACGTTCACTATAGCCGACTTTGGCAATGTTCTTCTTTTGAATGGTTTGCGATTTGCAAATTGGGCAAATGATAAGGAATAAAGCAAGGATCTTGAGTCTGGGCATGACAGGCTATTACGAGAGGTTCCTTAAAGAACTTTTACGAGAGTTGAAATGTTGCCTTTGGTTGCGGAGTGCCCCCTAGTTTAAACGCTTAAGCTGTTATAGGATAGGCGAAGTAGCTACTCTCCTTTAAGCTTAATAGCCTCAGCAACCGGAATTCTTTTGCCATCCTTAAATGCGACGATAAACGCCTGGGTAAAACCCTTGGCTTTCATCGTGGCCAGGAGTTTATTGGCTTCCCCTAAAGAGGCAGCCTTGCCGGTGGTGTATTTGTACATGCCCCTGTTGACATACTCCGATACATTTTCTTCACCTTTGAAGTTTTCTTTAATGGTTTGAATGGGCTTGGAAGAGGCAGCGATTTGTACCTTGAACCAAATACCCACTTCATCCTTAAAGGAGACCTCATCTGCCTTGGCAGACTTATCTACGTAGTCTTCAGGATGAAGAATAAGCATTTCAACCCTCCTGTTGGTTTGCTGCCCTGCTTTTGTCTCATTGTTGGCAATCGGTACATCTTCTCCAAAATAGCGCACGATAATCCTATCAGGGTCAACGCCTTTGATCTCCAAAATCCTTTTTACTGCCTGGGCTCTCTGCTTCGACAGGAGTAAGTTGATATTTGCAGGGCCAACATTATCAGTATGGCCGGATAGCTTGATTCTCCATTCCGGCTTTTTTAACATCAGTTCACTGAGACTTTGCAGAGCGGTGTACGACCCAAAGCTGATCACATCACTGCCAGAGTTGAATTCCAAATTGTCAAAGGCTTCTTTGATAATCTCTTGCTCTTCCTCCAGCAAGATTACCGGGATTTCTTCCTCTTCAAGTAGGTCCAGATCCTGCCCTTTCGGTGGAATGTAGGAATACTTGAAATCATTACTGGCGTCCTGTTTTGCACGTATGATGGTCTCATTCCCATCGGAATCAATGAGCATGATGAGCAGATCTTCAAGAAGATCATCACCGCCGTCCAACAAGAAGATGTGATTCTCATTAGAAGGTAAATTGGAGAAAACAAAGAACCCGTTATCATCCAATTCAGCCATCATCAAAGTATCCCCTTTGGGGTCAATTAAGTAGAGCCTTTGGCGCTGCTTTTCTTCCGATTCAAATAGAAATAGCCCGTCCTCATTTTTAAAGGCTGTCAGGATCGTTTCTTTACCATCCAGTGTCTGCAGTATCTGAACTTCTTCTATCAGGTCCATATCATCGGCATCCAATTTAAATAGATATTTGTCCTTATTTGGAAGGTTCTCAAAGACAAAGAAACCATCTTCATTGAGCTCTGCGGCCGTAAGCTCATTGCCTAGAGGATCGAGCAAGATGAGCTTGACCGGACAACCTTTGTTTTCTGGTTTTCCAGGAACATCTGGGCATTCATCGTCCTTGTCAACAACGTTGTCCTCGTCTCTGTCTGGGCATCCTTTATTTTCCGGCAGGCCTGGGTCATCGGGGCATTCATCATACTTGTCGATCACGGTGTCCCCATCTTTATCAGGGCAACCATTGTATTCTTTCGACCCTGGAGTATCTGGACATTCATCTTCCTTATCAATAATACCATCCTTGTCCTTGTCTTTCTCCGCTTTGCCAAAGGTGAGTCCTATACCGGTGCGAATGTGCATGGTCTTTGCTTTGCTGGCAATAATAACATTGTAGCCGGTCACTGAGTCTGCAGCGGATTCGTTATTGACACTTGAGAGATTAAACAGCGCCGCAATATTGTCGCTGACCACGTAAATTTGAAAAGGCCCAAGGTTTACGGATAGTCCTAGGCCCAGGTTAAAGAAGCTACCGTTCATGATGGAGTAGCTGGCCGAGGCACCAATCCACTTTGGGAGCTTGTAGTTATAAGAAAGTGTGAAGGAGGGATAGAAGGCTTTTTTAAAGTACTCTCCATGAAACAAGAGTCCAGCTGTACTTGTTTCCGTCAAGTTGTACGTCCCGCCCAAATAGATTCTTGGAATCAAACCATCTTTATAAGCAGTGTTTGTTTCTATCCTATTGTCAAAAGTGATCGAAAGTGAATCGACAATCTCACCGAATGGTTGCTGTATAGAGGTATCGGTGAAAGTGTTGAGTGCGTTTCCCGTGAATGTGACCCCGTCCAGGTCATTGCTGAAATTGGAAGGGTTGCGTTTCCACTTAATAAAGCCCAGGTCGATGATGCTTCCTGACACAGAAAGCTTTTCGTTCACTTTATAGGTAGCGCCAAGATCAATTCCAAAACCTACATTGGTAAGCGCGAAAAAGCCATCTGGGAATGTGCTTCCTTCTGCAGGTGCTGAGGTGTTTATTTCTATATCTGAAGTGCCAGAAAGTTCAAATGTGTTCGGAGCTGTAAAGAGTTCCAACTCGTTAACGGTGGTGGAAGCGTTGATGTAACCGCCAAGCAGCTTTGCTTTTGCGCCAATGGTTAAATCATCCGTAAATGCGCGCGACATACCGAAAGCGTATTCTCGATATTCACTGAAGCGAAAGGCAGAACCAGATAGGTCAATTGTCTGATCAAGGAACGCCCCATTTCCCTCCCATAAAAGCCTGATAAGATCCTTGGGATATCTGAGGCGGAGCAGGGCCTTTTCTGTAATATTGAAAAAGAACTGGTGCTTACCCTTTGTCCATCCCATTGCAAGTAAATCCACCTGCAAATTGAATCCGAATAAATTGCGATCGCCGAGTTGCTGGATAACATCGTTCAGGTCCAGGAACACTGAATCGTCTGCCCGTCTGCTAAATAGGTCATCAACTACAAATCCATTGTGATGATAATTGGCATAGATGGAAGAAATACCTGGCAAACCAATGTACCACTTATAATCAGACCCTTTTGCCGGATTGGTATAACGTACTTGTGGGATAGTGGACATTTCGTACAAGGTAGCATCCAGCTGCGCCATGGCCTGTGGCCGCGGAGCCAAAAGCATGAATGTGAGTAGCAATAGGGTGTACTTAAGTAAATAGCGTATCATTCTCAACGACGGTTTTTACCCTCCTATCTGAAGTTTTGCTCGCACGCCCACCTTTACCTCAATCGTATAGTCGTCATATATTTTGACAACTGTTGCGCCACCATTATTTGTATTAACCCTTCCTCTTATGATCATTGTTTCAGCTTTACCGAGGTTATCCAGTTTTGCTCTTTCAACTAACACTTCAGTTGCCTTGTGTTTGGGTGTGGAGGTTCGCAAAGCTGGAGGAAGGCCTATATCAGCTCCGTTCATGATGAAGGTTTGGCCATTGGTAAACATAGAATCGATAATTGCACCGGTACTGTCTGCAAACAACAATTGCATCTCTACGTCAGCGGGGAATCTGTTAAAGGTGTTGATCACAAAAGTAGCTTCATTTACAAATACATCAGAACCACCCGGATCATTGAGGTCTGAGCCACCTGGATCATTGATGTTCATTGAAAATGGGACCGTATCTCCCAATGTGACAAAGTTGGCGGTTCCATGTAATGGGAGCATTACCTCAACCTCTACACTGAAACTGCTTGAATCGGTAATAAAGTTAGGGGTACTGGTCCCCATGATGCCATCTACAGAATAAAAGATGAATTTGGGCCCTATCTGAAGGAACGCATCAATATTGCTATTGCCCTTGTTAAAGGTGTAGGTCGTGACCGCTGTATCACCTGGAACGGTTGGAAAGCTAGGAGGTGGATTGAGGACAATTGGAGGTTGTGATGTCCACAGCTGGATGGGAAGGGTACCGTTTACGGGTGACCAGGCCTCCAGGGTGGAAAGCGTCATGTTAACGGGAATTCCTATAGAATTGGTGACAATGATACTCAGAGTCGGGTCCTCAAAAGAGAAAGCCCCCCCCAATACATTATTATACACTTCCAGGTTTAGGTCTATGGTGTCAATATTCAAGGAGACCATTCCACCCCCTGTGTAATCGATGAGAATCGGGGCGCCGAAGAAGTTTACAAAATCGCTGGCCTTCTTGGAGAAAAGGGTGTCGTTGTAAACCAGGACCATCAAGCCATCTGGATCGACATTCAGTGCGTCTTCCGAATTCTCAGCATTTGAGAGGATGTCTTCAACGGTCAAGATCGAGTGCACCAAGGGCATGGCCAGGTCTGGTTGCCAGTCGCCGTTCTGCACCATGGCGCCCAGGTCATACTTCTCTTTAACACATGCTGAAATGATGAGCATTGATAGGGCGGCCAGCCCAAGAAGATATTTGATCTTTGTTTGCATTATAGAATTGTCTTTAGATTTCTATCATAGACGGACAATCTCCTGTTGGTTGCCGAAGTTGCATTGAATTACGCTACTCTAAAGTGTAAATATACAATGTTCTTCCCGGTGCTCCAGCAATTAGATTCACAGTACCTCCCTCATCAATCAAACAAAATGGGCTATTGCCATATAACGGGAATCCTTCGGATAAAGAACCTTCCTTGTTGAACAAGAGCAATTCTTCGGACCTGTCTGCGGTAATACCCACCTTGACTACATTCCCTGATAAATTGAAAACCGCAGGCGGATAGATAATGTTGTTGTCAAAAGATTTACTGATGATCAAGTTCTTCTCCGCGTCGTAAACCAATAGCTCAGATTGGTCGAGCAAGAGATAGTCTGGCCGCCCGTCACTGTCAACATCTCGATACTCGAAAAAGGGAGGGTATTCATATTCGTCAAAAATGACACTGTCCATCTTGTCCCCAAAGGATATTTTATAGATGGATCCCGATGAATCAGACGCCATTAAATAGGTGGATTCGATGGATTTCCCTTTCTCGATGAAGTACTTATCCCCATAGAGGTATTTGAATCGGGACTTCACATTTATTCTCTCTTTCCCCTTTCTGTCTACCGTATAAATCCTACCGTTCGCATCGATGAAGAAGATATAGTCTTTGCCTTTAAACGTCAAGTGTGAGAACGGAGCGTAAACCGGGGCTTTAGTGGTCTCACAGTTCCACCCCTTGACGATTTTTCCATAAATGTCGTAATTGTATACATTGGCATCCTCACAAGCAATGAGTATTCGATATTTCTTATTGTCGTCATAGTCAAATGCCTTTAGCCCATTGGTTGCAGGTGATTTCAGCTTAATAGGATAGGTTTCAACATCCCGGCCTTTACGGTCCAACATATAGAGATGTGACCGGGTGTTAAAGAGGAGTTGTAGCTTGTTGTTTTTATAAATATCCACTTGCTGTACGCCTCCCACAATTTGACCATCCAATTGCTTTTTCCACAACACGTTGGCCGACTTGTCGATTAGATAGACCTGATTGTTATCATCCTGAATAAAAATCTCCGAGTTCTTGGTGTAATGGTTCATTACAACCCATGGTTTTCGCCTAAGCGGTGCATCCAGCCGAGCCTGCTTAAAGAGCTGCGCCCGCTCTGTATATCCGGGGTTGTAGCTCAGAAATACATTGGTGTACATCATCTTGTCTTTCTTGGCCAAATACTCGGACATCGCGCTCATACTATACTGTATGCCCAGTGCTTCAAATTCTTGCAGCACCTCGATATTGCCTCTAATCTCTTCTGTCAACTCATTGGTAACGGACCCTTGAAGCAGATTGGTTTTGAGGCAAATTGGGATGTTGTAATACGCATAGCAGTTTGCTTTGGACGAAATATTAGAGGCGAAGGATTGATAGTGAATATCGCGTTGGAGCGTGCGCTCTGCCAGATTTGAACCGACAAAAGATTTAATATCTTCAGCAGAGTTACCGAGGATTAAGTACTCGTCAATGAACGTATAGTAATTTTCTTTAACCGTGCTAAATGTGGGTCCCAAAAGCGCTCCCCACACACCGCTGAGGCCCAGTGCCCCTATCGTATGTTCTCGATACTCTTCCAGACTATCCGCACGGGCAATAACATTGATCTGTCCGACTTTTTCGACTATTTCATTAAACTTCAATTTGCTTTCATCTTCATTTCTAAGCTTGATAATTAGATAGTTGGTTAAGGCATCGACATTTGGATTGGGGGTATTGATATTGCCCGTCGCCACGACAGCGATTTCGGACCCTACAATCGACAGCAGATCATTTTGAAGATCAAGGCCATAGTCAGTATTGAACTTGTCAATCCTTCTTTGATAATCATACATGGTTTTATTGCCATCCATGAAAAACTTAAAGGCGGTGTAATAACTTTCAAAATCGTCAATGCCAAAGTAGGTGAACGAGGCAGTATTATCAGGAATGATATCCACTAGTTCAATGTCTTGCGGCGCCTGGCCGAAGAACATGCTGAAAAACTTGTCAGTAGAATCTTTGGGTAAGGTGAGGCCATTGAGCATTAAAAAGTTGGGTTTAATCTTTAAATCAAGAGCGGACCAATTGGCCAGTTCTTTAATAGATGCCAGGGACTTATCCGTTTTCGAGTTGACAAAGTTTCCCAAGAACTTAGGGAGCATCTGATAATTGATATACACATTGGCAGCGACCTCTTCACCGGCTGTTGCATGAACCTGGCTGAACGCTGGATCCGTATTGGGATTGGTAAGAGAATTTCCAGAATTGAGTTGACGAATAGCGTCTTCCACCAGCATCGCGCTAAAGGAGCCGATTAGGATGCCTTTTGACACAGCATAAGAAAAAGACTTCCCTTTTTTAAGCGGAATCTTAGTGATGCTTACTTTCTCATAGGTTCTCGTTTCAACCATTAAGTCCCGGTAAACTCTGGCAATCGCGTCATTGAGAATAGATATTTGGTTGATGTTTTCCAACCCTAGAAGAAACAAGAAATTGTAATCGTTGGTGCCGGTCATATGCGCCGAGATGAAAGCAGGGCGCCCTTTTACCAAAGAGGATACTTTGCTTTCAGCGGATAATACCGAGTCAAGAAATGCCGTTTGCGTGTTGAGTTCCTGGATGAAGCCTATTCCGGAGAGCGTCCTCCAAAATGAAGTAGTCTGTTCGAGTGATTGCCAGGTCTTTTGGAAGTCTTTACTTTCTACAATTAGAGCAGCGTTGGTCGGAATTGCATTAACTGCTTTACTTGCAGGAGTCCGTAATTGGGTATAGAAGAGATATCCGGCGAATCCGCCCCCAAGAATCACCAGTACAAAAAAGATGATGAGAATATTTCGCATATTTAAAATTACACTTGTTTGGTCAATATGATTTTAACATTATCTCCTCTTGGTCAGGAAGTAATCTAAAAGAAGTTCTGTGTAAGTCTGTTGGGCCGTGCTTGGCAATGGCAGCTCTGTGTTTTTTAGTTGGGTAGCCCTTGTTTTGGTTCCAGCCATATTCGGGGTGTTGCGCATGCAGTTCCAACATGTATTCGTCCCTATGCGTTTTGGCCAAAATGGATGCAGCCGCAATTGACATGTACTTTCCATCCCCTTTGATAATGCAATAGTGTTTAATATCCTCATATTGCCTGAACCGATTTCCATCGATTAGTAAAGCGTCAGGACGTTTCATCAAACCATTGAGCGCTTTGTGCATACAGGATATAGAAGCTTGCAAAATGTTGATCTCATCTATCTGGTGATTGTCCAGCATTGCCACTTCCCAAGCAAGTGCTTCCCTTTCAATAATGGGCCTCAAGATCTCTCGTTGACGCTCCGTTAACTGCTTTGAGTCATTCAGTTGAGGGTGTTTGAAATTGCGGGGCAATATAACCGCCGCTGCTGAAACGGGCCCAGCCAAACAGCCACGCCCAGCTTCATCACATCCAGCTTCGATTATACGCGTATTCAAATATGGTTTCAAGCTCATAGTCCGAGTACTTTTTCCATTGATTTCCAGAGTTTTTCCGCGGTCAAATCCCAGGAGAAATCCTTAGCTCTTATAAATCCTTTCTGCACAAGGTCCGCATGGCCACCGGGGTCATTGGCCACYTKCTTCATRATTTYAGMAATAGACKCWGGRGAATTGGGATCGCATAAYAARGCTGCACCTCCGGCAATTTCAGGCATGCATGATGTGTCGGAGGTAATTACCGGAGAGCCACACTTCATGGCCTCTACAATGGGGATTCCAAACCCTTCAAAAAAGGATACATACGTCATGGCCATCGCAGCCGGGATGATGCACTTTAGTTCATCCGGCGCGGTGTGTCCTTTGAAGATCACATCATCTTTATGGGTCATCGATTTGTAGCTGTTTTCGATTTCACTCGTCCACCATCTTTTCTCACCAATGATCATCAGTTTTACCTGATTATCGGTGGATTTCTTAAACAGGTCAAAAGCGCGAAAGAGGTTCGCAATGTTTTTCCTGGGAAGAAGGGAGCCAATGAAAAGAAAGTAAGGGTTGCCTCCTGCATATTCATTGCGCGCTAACACTTTCTTTTCTTCCGTGGTGGGCGTATAGATTTCGTTGGCGCCGTTGTACACTACATCGATGTCATCCGCCTTAATTCCATATTTGGATACGATGTCGGCTTTGGAATATTCTGACACGGTTGCGATGCGTGTAGCCTTACGGGCAAATTTTGGGAAAAAGTGCTGGTAATATTTCCGCGTAACCACCGGAAGCTGTTCAGGATAGTGTTCAAAATTTATGTCGTGAATGACAGGAATTGATCTGGTTGGCGTGTCAAGGGCAAGATATCCATCTGTGGATAGAAACAGGTCCGCTCCAATTCGGCTCAGGGCGCTTTGTACGGAAAACTCAAACCAGAGGTAAAAGAGAAAGGGATGCCTGGCTGGCAAGCCGATTTGTACTGGAGTAATGTTGTCGCTAAAAATAAACTCCTCACTATAGGGCCTGTCAAACAGAAAATAGAATTGATGTTCGGGGTGGTTTTTCGTAATCCTCTTGAGGGTCTCATAAGTGAACCAGCCGATTCCTTCGAGCTTGTTTCTGAGTAATAGCCGTGTGTTTACTGCAATCTTCACTTAAATCAAAGGTTTGACGAAGGTACTTATCCGGTTTAAGGCATTTCTTCTTGGGTTTTGCATGATCAGATGTAAGTAAAGCTCCCAAAGATTGTTGCGCCTTCGTGCCTTGTTGCACTTCGGTGCACAGGTGCGAAGGTCGCAAAGATTGATGGTGGTTTCGAAGATCCGTTACTAGGTTATCAAACATGCGTTGTTAATCAATATGAGTTGCATTTTTCCCAGATGAATGAAAATTGTGTTTTCTGTGCTTTATGTTGGAATAGCGCCTGCATTCTCTCTATTTTTGTTGGACTAGAACACGCGCTATGAAAATTTCCTATAACTGGCTTAAAGATTATCTCAATTTGGATGTAGAACCCGAGGAACTCTCTGTATTGCTCACGGATTGCGGGCTGGAGGTTGAGAAACTTGAGGCGTTTGAGTCAGTCAAGGGCAGTTTGGARGGWTTGATTGTTGGCGARGTAAAGACCAAAGAGCAACATAGCAATGCMGACAAGCTSTGTGTTACCACAGTTGATGTGGGGCGAKCGGGYTTACTWCCCATTGTATGYGGSGCACCSAATGTKGARGCCGGCCAGAAAGTGGTRGTAGCRCCACCKGGYGTYACRCTSCATCCAAYAGAAGGAGMYGKYTTTAAGATYAAGGARACAAAKATAAGAGGTGAGRTRTCTCAGGGRATGATCTGCGCCGAAGATGAAATTGGGTTGGGTTCAGAACATGATGGGATTTTGGTTTTAGATGGCGATGCCGAGATTGGTGCTGATGCCAGCAAGTATTTTGATGTTTCCAAGGACACCATATTTGATATAGGACTGACCCCGAATAGAATTGATGCGGCATCTCATCTTGGTGTGGCCCGTGATCTGGTGGCTGTTTTTGAYCATCGGGAGCAGTTGCTRGACCTGAACAAGCCTTCCGTTGATGCTTTTCATGTCGAYAACCACGATTTGAATATTGCGGTGGAGGTAGAAGATTYYGAGGCTTGTCCTCGCTATGCTGGACTTACCTTAACCGGCTTGAAGRTAGAAGCTTCCCCRAAATGGTTACAGAAYAAGYTRCWGKCGATTGGAYTGGCCCCTATCAATAACCTGGTGGACATCRCCAATTTTGTRTTACATGAAACRGGTCAGCCACTGCATGCCTTTGATGCAGCAAAAATTGAAGGTGACAAAGTRGTGGTCAAGAAGCTCCCCGAAGGAACCAAGTTTAGGACCYTRGATGAGGTAGAGCGCACCTTGTYGGGGGAAGATTTGATGATCTGCAATGCMGAGAAAGSSATGTGTATTGCYGGTGTTTTTGGRGGAATCGATTCTGGCGTAACRGAAACKACYACCAGTATCTTTCTTGAAAGTGCGTACTTCGCTCCCAGGAGTATTCGAAAAACRGCCAAGCGCCACGACATGAAYACGGACGCTTCTTTTAGATTTGAAAGAGGTGTGGATCCSAATATTACCGTMTAYGCACTCAAGCGRGCGGCCATGATGATCAAAGAAATTGCCGGGGGAAATATTTCCTCTGAAATTGTGGACATCTATCCTGAACCGATCGAAGATTTGAAGGTGACTTTCAACTATGATAAATGTGACAAGCTCATCGGCAAGAGAATTGGCAGAGATGTGATCAAAAAAATATTTAGCTCCCTGGAAATTGAGGTGACAGATGAGTCAGACGAACATCTTGAAGTTTTAATTCCACCATACCGGGCTGATGTGACCAGAGAAGCGGATCTTATCGAGGAAGTACTTAGGATCTATGGCTATAACAATATAGAAGTTGAGGGCTCTGCAAAATTTGCCTTCGCTACGGATAGCCACAATGAAACGAATGTGATTGAAATTGTTTCGGAGTTATTGTCTGATACAGGGTTTTCTGAGATCATCAACAATTCGATTACCAAGTCTTCTTACTATGAAGAGGCGGATAGCATTGTTTCGGTCATGAATCCACTCAATACGGAGTTGGACGTCWTGCGCCAAAATCTTTTATACGGAGGCYTGGAGAGCGTTGCMAGAAATCAGAACCATCAGCGGCCCGATGTCAAGTTTTATGAGTTTGGGAAATCYTATTTTAYGAATGGRGATGGCACCTATGGCGAACAGCAGCATCTGACYYTATTGATTTCTGGTGCCGTACATGCKGAAAGTTGGAAYACAGATAAACAGCCAACCAATTACTATTACCTAAAAGGCGCCGTGAACAAAATCATCRMTAAGCTAGGAATTGCCAAGCCAGGGATTTCYGTGGAGACGGTTGACTCGGARCAATTGAAAGGWGAAGCMTAYAGTATCCTCAARMRGAATGTGGTGAAACTRGGMGCGATACATCAGRCGCTTTTACAGCAATTTGATATCAAAAACCCTGTGTATTACGCTGTATTCGACTGGGATAATGTGGARTCGTTGAWGGGCGTGAACAAAATTCGATTCAAAGAGCTWCCGAAATATCCAGCTGTTAGACGGGACCTTGCATTGTTAATTGATTCYAGTGTGAAGTTTGAAGAAATTGTGCGTTTGGCCAAAGGTGTGGAGAAGARGCTGTTGAAAAGCGTTAATCTCTTTGATGTTTATGAAGGTGGAAAGATCAGCAAGGGCAAAAAGTCATATGCWGTAAGCTATATTATTCAAGATGCTACGAAGACTTTAAAAGACGCTGAGGTAGACAAGATTATGAACAAGCTGATGGAGGTCTACAAAAAGGAGTTGGGAGCGGAAATTAGATAGCCTACGAATAACGAATGCTTCGGCTACGCTCAGCACAAGTCTATACGAATTTACGAATGGTTCTGTGGCAAGCGTTCAGCTTGAGATTCTTGAATTTTAAGTATTTGACCTGCTAATAGGGACCAACCCTTCTCTCGCTGAGATTAGCATCAACGGTGTGGACTTGCAGTAGCTCATTCATGGATTCGCATACAAGATGGGCTGTGATTTCATGTCTATGGCGGTATTAAATATTAAATACACAAAGGGACTGCCGTATAATTTCTAAAAGCTCTTTGTAGCCTCATAAATGTGTTAATTGCGCTATGCTTGTCCGCAAACCCATCGACTCGTATAAGATAGCCGCCTATGCTGGACTGGTAGGGTGTACCACCATTATCATGTGTACGCTCATCACTGCATGGATGTTCAAGGAAGCTGGAGAATCGTACTCCTTGTTGAATCACTTCATATCAGAGCTGGGCCATACCAAACGCAGTGAATACTTCTGGGTTTTTAATAGCGGCCTTATTTTCGGGGGAGCTTTTTTGACCATTTTTGCCCTGGGAATTCGGCTTGGTTTCACTGGAA
>JAESRW010000015.1 GCA_016764395.1 Flavobacteriales bacterium | reverse complement strand
TATACTCATATGAATTCGAAAAGGAATATTTCCCAGCAGTTATAATTGAGGCGGTAGATTTAGACAGGAAATTCAAATGGGATAAGAAACTCAGTGTGGAATCAATGAAGGAACTTGAACGGCTAAGGGAAGACGGTCATGATATTCATGCGGGGAAACGATTCTATAGTGCAGAATATAAATTAGATAATATTCGAGCGACTCAATTGTATAGGACGTTACCACACGAATTTGGACACTATGTCCACTATCTAAAGGAGGTTGTGACCCCATTGGCAAATATGAAAGGCACACTTAATCAACTGGATGCTAAGATTGGTGATGATGATACTTCAGAGTCTAATCCGTTATTGAATGAGTGGGATAAGCTTGATAACGAGTACAATGCTGAAATAAATAAATTGGAAGACTTGTACTTTGCACTACCAACTAATGAGAAGGAAGTATTCGCACATAAATATGCGGGTAAACTACGCAATCAATTAATCAATGAAGGCTACATTCCCTTTAACAGAATCTTGAGCGTAGATAAAACTAAATCATTAGGGTTAAATCTTAATGATTTTAAAGAGTAAACCCACTTTTATCAAAAGGCACCCAACCGTAAGTTCGCTTGTGGCTCGTGCATAAAAAAACCCTGTACTAAGTACAAGGTTTTTCTTTGTAGCGGGGACTGGACTCGAACCAGCGACCTTTGGGTTATGAGCCCAACGAGCTACCAACTGCTCCACCCCGCAATGTTTTGCAAAGTTATAACATTTCCTGATGTCATACAAGAGGGCACTCAAGTTATAGATATAGAAAAGTGGGGCAGGTATCCGGCGGCACTTTTTCCCATGCCCCTACTCCAACCATTCCGCCCCAATAACAGCAGGAGCGATCTTACCAGATATACAGGCACTGTTCCGAAGCCAGCGCCGTTATTTCACCCCTCTCATAGGGCCAGCGCCATTATTTTCATTAACTTCCTTGCAGAAAATTGAAGGCGGGCAGCGATGGGGAAAAAAGAACAAAAGTTTAAAACCAGAACCGGATATTGCCATATTCTGCCCGATATGATCATACTCTCTAAGACTGGCGTCATCGGAAACCTGGATGACATTAAATACAAGGAGAATAGCGCTACTATTCTGATATTGTATGGCGTCCTCGCAGCGGGATTGCTCTTCACAGGCTATACCAACTATCTCGCAGGACAAAACATAACGGCACTCATATTCGGCGGATTTGGCCTGATGCTCATTAATGGCATTATCAGGAGTCTTAATTTCTCTGGCACTCCCCTCATTCCTCGGGCGGATATTAAGGAGGTGGTATACAAAAAAGGCGTTTGGGGCCTCTCAGGCTCGAGGTTTGAAATCCTTTTCACCAATGAAAAAGGAAAGACCCGAAAAAGACTCATTATGCTATCAGGTCCTTTTAAGCCGGATGAGGAAAACACGGCAAAAGCCATACAGATCATGAAAAACAGCGGGCTTCTTAATCTTGAGAAAGAAACCTAAGAGCTGATCTTAATGGCTACTCCTTCTTCTTTTTCTTCTTCTTTTTCGATGGCTGAATTCCATAGGCATTGTCTGTAAACTTTGCGCATGGTACCATGAACTGCCTTCTCTTGGCACCTTTCTTATATTCAGCTCGGGCAAATTCATAGATAATCGCTATCTCATGTGAGCCCTTGGAGACTATACCTAGCTTGGATATTGTAATATCATAACTGTAACCAATGGTCAGRTAATCCTGTACCTTATAACCTACCGACAGTATCACTGCATCGTTATTGGAATATCCTGGCTGAAAGGCCTTGAACCCTGGAATGCCCCTATACCAAATCCCAAATATGTAAGACTGAATCTTATAGTAGGCACCAATGTCAAACTGATCCCAATCTTGTTGTGCTTTGTAATTGGCCGCAAGCATTAGGTTTCTCACTGTTGCACCTTTGTCAGATTTCTTCAGCGGTAGAATGTAGCCACCATGAACCGAAAACTTAATAGGCAATTGAGCATCTAAACCTAGGAAGGAGTAATTGGGCCTTGTCAGATGATCAGTCGCGAGTCCCACCCAGAACCTACCACCATATACGATGAAACCCATAGACAAATCAAAATAAGAAACAGATTGTGTTGTAARTGTCTCAAGCGTTGAAAAAGGGTCATCTCTCAAAAGCTGGTCACCAAATTTGAGGAAAGCAAAATCCATTGTGTAAGCGGCATATGAAGCACGTACACCCGCATTTACAAACAGGTTTCTGCTAATCGCCATTTTATAGGAGTATAACCCGCCTATTTTATTAAATCGCAAGCCTGCACTCCCCGCCCGGTCCTGTACCATCAAAACCCCTATCCCACTCTGGATCTTGGGTAAATTATGATCATAAAAAAAAGAGGAGGATGTAAACGCTCCTGGAACACCCTGCCATTGCTTCCTATAGTTTGCACCAACCCTTCCCTGAATTGTATTTCCTGTAAATGCCGGATTCAAGTACAACGGAGCATTRTAAAACTGTGAGAATTGTGGATCCTGAGCAAAGGCACTTGCACAATCTCCCAACACCAGGCACAGGCTGATCACCAGGCAGTTCAGGAAGCGATTGTCTTTACCTTTGATGTTCATTATTTTCTCTGATTGTTATTCCCCGGCTTCAAGCCTAATCGGCTTATGAATAATGTTAAACCCGTCTTTAGCTTTAAAGTGCACCACCTCGTTATAGGTCTGATAACCCAAAACTTCCACCGACAATCTGTATTTTTTATCAGGTGGTATAATGAGCATATACTTACCGCTTTTCGAAAACGTATGATATAATGCTTCCATTTTCTTGGTTTCAAAGTTSCTCAAAACAATTCTRGCYTTAAGCGGTTTTGCCAGTGAATCAGCAGAKGTAACTTCACCTTTGATGACCGTTAGCTCTTTGAACGTATAGGGCATGCGCATCACATAAATATCCTGCTCACCGTACCCGCCCATTTGGCTAGAGGAGTAATAACCTCTTTTACCATCTGCGGAAACAACAAAATAGATATCATCGTCTGTCGTATTGATCGGATAGCCCAGGTTCACCGGTTCAGACCAGGTAGGCCCTGTAAACCCTCCGGAGCCATCAGAGACAGCGGCACTCAATTCCGCCTTAAATATGTCGTACCCTCCCATTGTTTCATGGCCCCGGGAACTAAAATATAGGCTGACRTCATCAGGGTGAATAAAAGGGGCATCATCATCATATTTGGTATTGATCGTAGCGCCAAGATTGGCCGGTAAGCTCCATTGCCCATTCGGAAATCGAACCACCCGATATAGGTCCAATCCCCCATAACCTCCAGGACGATTGCTAGAAAAATACAAGACATTGCCATTTGAGTTGAGACTGGCACTGGCCTCTAAATAGTCGCTGTTAATATTTGGATCATATTTAACCGGTTTTTGCCATACACCGTCATACAAAGTTGACCAATATAGATCACCGCCTGTAAGTGTCGCATTGGTCTTATAGGTTATCAAAGTGGACCCATCGGATGACAAGCCGACACATGCATCATACGTATCTGTGTTAATATTGGCGCCTATGCTGCGAGGTGGAAGCCATTCATTATTTTCTTTATGAGAGACATATATATCCTCATAGTAATGACCGTATGCATCTTGTTTACCGCCAGTGCTTCCCTCTCTTTTAGAGGTGAAGATGAGTACTGACTCATCGGCTGATATGACAGGAACATAGTCGGGATATTCAGAGTTAACAACAGGCCCCATATTCTTAATACTCACATCCACCGGGTTATTTATCATTTCCATCGCCCTCTTAGAAATAGTAATTCGCCTATTTATTTCAGACTTGCTAAGTATTTTTTTTCCACTGGCAGTCTTATATTTTTCATACAGGTCAATGGATTTTTCAAAATCGTTTTGAAGGTGATACCAGTCTCCCAAATAAGAATGTGCTTCCGTATGGCCACTTACACTCGCAGTTTCAAAGTATTCCGCTGAGATAGACCTGTCCCCATTGGTCAATAATGCACATACGCCCAGCCTATAGTTCAGTTCCGATGAAGTACTATCAATCTGAAACAAACTATCATACCCCGCCTGCGCCTGGACATAATCAAGATATTTGAAATGATAATCCGCCTTTTTCCTTATTTGTTTTTGCTCCTTTGAATATTTCACTTGCGCAGACACATCAGGTGCCACAGCAAGATACAAGAACAAAATTCCGATCGTTCCAGCATTAAAAATCTTCATGTTTATCGTATTAAGGTTACGTCTCCAACTAAATTTACTGCCTTCCCATTCACAAATATTAAATCAATTTTCCATACATAGGCATCTGCCTGGCTGAGTCTCCCCCGATAATAACCATCCCAACCGATTTTGAGATCAAAGGATTCAAACACCAACTCACCCCAGCGGTTAAATATCATCATATGAAAGTCATTAACATAATTTGTTACCGGAAAGAATACATTATTATCAAATATATTCATGCTGTACACTCCGCCATTAGGCCCATCCGGATCAGGCGTAAAGGCGTTCGGAACTTCGATTTCAAAATGAGGGTTAATTGCGATTTCCAAGCTACAAAAATTTTCGCAACGAAATTTATTGGTCACGGTGAGCACCGTATTATACGTTCCCGTATCACGATAGGTGTGTACTGTATCATTGACATTCGCAGTGTCCCCATCGCCAAAATCCCAATGATAAGTATATTGAGCATTTTTGAACGATGAGAAGGATATCACCGGGAACTCTATACTTGTCACAACCGGATCAGCGCTGCATGATATATCAGGAATAGGTGAGATCACAATTACACTAGGAGTCGAAAGTTGATTTGAGCAAATTATTATGGTTTTGATAAGGGTATCCCGGCACCCGAATTCATTCGTTATGGCCAGCATTACCGTTCGCGTACTGGTATCTGCATAGGCATGAACAGGATGCTGCGCAGTTGAAGTACTGCCATCTCCAAAGTCCCAAAACCAGCTAGAAATAGTATCCCCAATGACAAAATCTCCAAAAGACAGATCAGTAAAAGCTATAGTGGGTTGTATGATGGCCGTGTCTGCCGGTAGGCCCATAAAATCTGCTGTAGGTGGCGGCGATATTACAACGAGACCGAAATTTGGGAGATCGGTTTGACATCCTTGGGGAGACATAACAGAAACAGACACATTGAATATACCGGTGTTATTATATGTATTATTTGCAAATGGTTTGTCCGTGACATCTGTATTTCCATCTCCAAAATCCCAGAAGTAGGTCGACCCTAGAATGTCATCAAGAAGATCTATAAATGTAATCGCTGCGCTTTCACAGGCGCTCGCATTTGTCGGTAATAAGCCAAGTACCGGAAATGGATTCACTTGAACAAAAACCGAATCTGTAACTGGAGGGGAAGCACATCCATCATCAACCGTTAAGGTGAAATAAGTACTGACAGTTGGATTTACAGTTATTGCGTTGGTTGTTTCACCCGTTTCCCATAAATAAGAATAATTGCCGTCTCCACCGGTAACGAGCGTCGAAATCGTGGTAGTATCCCCCACACAAATAGAATCACCAACCGCGAAGACGATGATCACGGGGCCAACGCTAACTTTGATACTATCTTTTAGATTACATCCTAAACTATCTGTAACCATAACGGTATAAGACGTGGTATCTGGAGGAGACACATTGAAAGGACCAGCACCAATCAAAGCAGGATCACTCCACGAATAAGTGAATGTTCCAGAGCCCCCAGAAGCACTCGCGCCAATAACCGCATTATCACCGGTGCAAATGATTGTATCATTCGTAACGGTTAGGATCATTTCAGCGCTTTGCGTCAATATTAAACTATCCGTATAGGTACAGCCCAGCGAATCTGAAATGGTAGCAATATAGTTTCCAGCAGGTAACCCAGTTACGGTGGCATTTGTGAGTTGACTCGTGTCTGCAATATTCCACATAAAAGTATACGGTGCCGTACCTCCAGAAGCACTTGAAATTATCTCACCAGTACTATCATTGAAACATGCCACATTTATGACGCTTTCAAACGAGAGCAACAGTGAATCAGGCTCAGCCACCACTACAAGTATTGCGGTATCACACCCCATAATATCGGTTACGGTTACGGTGAAGGTGTCTGCTGGAAGTGCTGTGGCAATGGTATCTGTTTGCGCATTAGAATCGCTCCACAAATAGGTGTAAGGCGCTGTGGCTCCAGAAGCATTCACCGTTACCGATCCGGAACTATCGCCCTTACAGCTGACATTGTTAACATTGGAAATCGCGATTAAGAGCAAGGTAGGTTCTGCAATCGTGTCGGTCGCACTCGTATCACAGCCCATGGAATCTGTTACCATTACTGTATATATACCCATATTAAGAGCCAGTGCCGAATCCGTAGTCTGCGTTGAATCATCATCCCACAAATAGTTATAGGGAGGTGTACCACCAGATGCAACAACAGTCACCATACCGTCATTGCCCCCGTTGCAGCTTACATCGATACTGCTGGTCACACTTACAGCTAGAGTCGGTGGCTCAGTGATCGTTACATTCACACTCGTAGCACAGCCTGCAGCATCCGTTACTGTAACACCGTAGCTTCCAGCAGCTAATCCTGTTGCCGTTTGGGTCGTTTGTGTGTCCGGGTCACTCCATAAATATGTGTAAAGGCCAGATCCTCCTCCAGCTGTAACAGTCGCCTGCCCATCTCTACCTCCAAAACAGCTGACGTTAACGCTGTCACTTATACCAATCATCAGAGGCGGCGGTTCGTTAATGGTAGCGGTCACGGTATCACTACATCCATTCAGGTCAAAGACAATGACCGTATCCGTTCCTGCACTCAGCCCCGTAGCCGTAGAATCAGTTTGTACAGGAGCGGTGCTCCAGGAGTAGGTGTAAGGCGTTGTACCACCGAATGGCACGGAGGAAGCACTTCCGTCGTTACCGCCATTACAGCTCACGTGCGCAACACTGCCCAAAGTCGCTCCAAAAACACCTGGCTCAGAAATCATTAGGCTGATTGCCGCGAAGCAACCATTGGTATCTGTAACCGTTACCGAATGAGCTATAGGCCCCAAGCCCGTAGCAATTGAATCTGTCTGAACCGGCGTCACGCTGGTCCATAAAAAATCATAGCCAGGCGTTCCCCCAGTTGCGCTTGCAGTTGCCTGTCCATCCTGAAACCCATTGCAGCTTACGTTTACCAAATTAGAGATGAACACGGAAAGCGTATCCGGCTCCAAAATGACTGTATCCGCACTCGCCAAACAGCCATTCATGTCCAACAAGGTAACCGTATAAGCACCCGGACATAAACCAGTCGCGGTAGAATCTGTTTTTACAGGTGACGTATCCCAGGAAAACCCAAAAGGGGGCGTTCCGCCTGAGGCAGAAACCGTTGCGGAACCATCACACAAACCATTACAGCTTGCATCCGTTATACTCGTAATCGTTGCCGTTATGCTATCCGGCTCAATAATAGTAATGGCAGTGACGGTATCGCAACCCAGAGAATCTGTTACAGTAATATTAAAGGTCCCCTGATTTAATCCAGTAGCAAATGAATCCGTCTGAGCAGGGACCGTGCTCCACAAATAGGTGTATGGAGGCGTTCCTCCTAGAGGCGAAACCGATGCTTGTCCATTGCTATCACCGTGGCAAGTTACATGTTGTATAAAAATACTGTCGAGAATGGCCACGGGGCCACTAATGTTAAATTGTTTAGTGGATTTGCAACCGTTAGAATCAGTAACGGTCAGGAAATAAGCACCGGCATCCAATCCTGTAGCAACCGTATCATTTAACAGGGAATCATGGCTCCATTCATAGGTAAATGGGCGGGTACCACTTGTTACCAGGATATCTATTGTGCCATTACTACCACCAAAACAAGTTAGATCTGTAGTGGAATCCTGTACAACAAAAACCACAATATCATTTACAAAAGCATTGGCAGAATCCAGACACCCTTGAGCGTCAGACACATTGACCATATACACTCCAGATAACAACCCCGTTATGGAGTCATTTGTGACTCCGCCTTGGCTCCACAAATAGGAATAAGGAGCTGTCCCACCTGTTACTGCTACATTGGCCGCTCCATCGGGGTTTCCACAGTTTGCAGCGGTTTCAGAAATCGATAGGGATAAAGAGTCTGGATCCGTAATGGTTACAGATACTGAGGTAGTACAATTACTATTGTCAGTCGTGGTTACAATATAGGTTCCAGCAATGAGGCCGGTAGCCAGGGTGTCTGTTTGAACAGGATTGGTATTCCATGAATAGGAATACGGTGCTGTCCCTCCTATAACAGCGATGGTTGCACTGCCATCATTACCGTCTTTACAGCTCGCATTAACACTGTCGGTCAAAGTGGCTACGAGAGCGGTTGGCTCATCAATAGTAACAGCAACTGATGTGTCACAACCATTTCCATCCAGGACCGTTGCCGTATAAGTACCCGAGGAGAGGCCTGTTGCTGTTGCTGTAAATTGTGGAGGCACTACATTCCACAAGTAGGTATAAAAAGGCGTACCTCCAGATGCCAGAGCGATTGCCTCTCCATCGCTCCCACCATTGCAGTTAACATCCACACTATCGATAATGCTGATGGTCAGCGTTGGAGCCGGTTCATTGATGGTTACCGTTACGTTGTTTGTTGAGCCACAATTATTTGAATCTGTAACCACTACGGTATACGTTCCTGCAGAGAGTCCACTTGCCGTGGCACTCGTTTGCATTGACGAATCATCCCATAAATAGGAATAAGGAGGCACACCTCCTGAGGCTATGACAGTTGCTGCGCCATCAACGCCTCCATTACAGCTCACATGGATCACTACTGGGTCCAGACTTGATGTAAGTACTGTCGGTTCGGCTATAGTAACAGACTCTGAAGTTACACATCCATTCGTATCCGCAACGGTAATGGTATACACTCCAGGACACAAGCCTGTTGCGGTAGCATTGGATTGAAATGGTGTTGTATTCCAAACATAGGCATAGCCCGGTGTGCCACCTGAAGCCGCTACCGAGGCGGTACCATCACATGCGCCATTACAACTTACATCAATCACCGATGTAATGCTGTGTGTCAGTACAGGTGGCTCAATAATCGAAGCACTTGCTGTGGTATCACATCCATTCGCATCGGTAACTACGACAACATAACTTCCGGCAGAAAGGCCACCTGCTGTTGCAGCGCTTTGAGAATTGGCATCATCCCACAGATAAGAATATGGAGCGGTGCCCCCTAAAACTGCAACGGTAATTGATCCATCATTTACCCCAAAACAACTCATATTGACACTATCGCTAATGGTCGCGGCAAGAATCACCGGCTCCGTGATACTTGTATTCGCTACCACACTGCAACCATTAACATCAGTTATCGTTACCGAGTAGCTTCCCGGAGCCAATCCAATCGCAGTTGCTGTTGTTTGGGTAGAGTCGTCATTCCACAAGTAAGTGTATATGGGTGTGCCTCCAGTAGCCGCCACCGTTGCCTGACCATCACGTGCGCCATTGCAACTTAAATTCGAAATTCCGCTAATAGCTGAGGTCAGCAACGCTGGCTCGGCAATGGTAACGGTTCTCAAAATATTGCATCCATTGGCATCCGTAATCGTGACACTGTAAGCCCCTGCAAATAAACCACTAGCTGTTGAATCCGTTTGTGAAGATGGGTCATCCCATAAATAGGTGTAAGGCATGGTCCCACCGGAAGGCGTTATAGTTGCATCTCCATCATTCAGCCCATTGCAAGTTACATGATTCACTTGGGTGATGCTGCCGATGAATAAAGTCGGTTCCGTTATGGAAGTACTTGCCGTTGTATCACATCCGTTAAAATCCACCACCGTAACCGCATAATTACCCGGACATAATCCTGTTGCTGAGGCGTTTGACTGAAAAGGCGTGGTTGTCCAGAAATAGGTGTATCCCGAGGTTCCCCCAGACACATTTGCAGTTACCTGTCCGTCACAAAGGCCATTACAGCTCACATCAGCACTCGTTAAATTGACTGTGAGGATATTGGGTTCGGTGATCACAAGAGTGGCTGCTGTGTCACAGCCATTGCCATCCGTAACCGTAACCGCATAACTGGCTGCCTGTAAATTGGTGATGGTGGCAGAAGTTTGTCCTCCTGGATTCCATAAATAGGTATACGGTGCCACTCCTCCTGTACCGGTTACCACCGCAGAGGCATCGTTCGCTCCATTGCAGCTCACATCAACACTGGCAATTGTGGCTGTAAGAAGATTTGGCTGTGAAATACTTACAACCACAGCAGTATCACAACTCAATGCATCTGTAACCGTCACCGTATAATTGCCTGCGGCAAGACCAGTAGCGGTTGCTGAAGTTTGAGGAGGCGATGTATTCCATGCATACACATACGGGGGAGATACCCCAGAGGGCGTTAAGGTGGCCTGGCCATTTTGATCGCCAAAACAGGCCAGGCTGGTTGCTGCGATATTGCTAATTATCGGGAGTGGCTGATTGATCGTTACCGAAAGAGCTGACCCACAATTATTGGGATCAGTAACCGTGATTAAGTACGTTCCTGCGGTAAGGCCCGTTGCTGTGGGCGTGGTTTGAGAATTGGGGTCGTCCCACAGATAGGTATAAGGTAATGTACCGCCGGAAACCGTGATCACAGCTTGCCCATCGTTGCCCCCATTACAGGTTACGTCCTGGAGAGAATCCAGCGTAATGAGAACATTCAGATCACCGATCACCGCTGCATCAACAATGGCACAACCGTTGGCATCTGAAACTATTACGTTAATGCTTCCCGTTGGTAGACCTGTAGCACAAGCTGTATTTTGTACAGGTGATGTATTCCAGAAATAGGAATAAGGCGCAATACCTCCCGATGGAATTACACACGCCTCACCATCTGATGCCCCGCAATTGGAAGGCACCGTAACGATTGAGATGGACAAAGACAAAGGCGAAGGATTATTAATAATAACATTCGCATTGGCATTACAACTGTTCACATCTGTAATGGTGACGCTAAAAATTCCAGTAGTTAGACCTGTTGCTGTTGCATTGGTTTGAACAGGATTCGTACTCCACGAATAAGTATATGGCGCCGTTCCATTGATGGGTGTAGCGGTAGCATTTCCATCTGCACCACCAAAACAGCTCACGTCAGAGGCGCTCGTGATGGTAGCTACCAATGGAGCTGGTTCAGTAATCGTTATATTTTCAGTGTTCGTGCAGCCTCTCGAATCCGTTAAAGTTACCGCGTACGTTCCATTGGAAAGTCCTGTTGCGGTGGGGGAAGTTTGCGCGGGTGAGGTGTTCCACAGGTAGGTATATACCGGTGTTCCTCCTGAAGCATTTAACGTTGCCGTGCCGTCAGCGCCTCCATTACAGCTTACATTCGTTCCACTAATGCTGGAAGTAAGTGTCACAGGCTCATTAATGATCACGTCGATTTCAATAGAACAACCACTGCTATCGGTAATATCTACATGATAATGATCCAATGCCGCCAGGCCGGTTGCTGTAGCTGTAGTTTGGGCCAGAGGGTCATCCCACAAATACGTATAGGGTGGAATTCCACCTGAAGCAATAATGGTTGCCTGTCCGTTGCTGTCGCCGTTGCATGTGACATTGATAATACTTGAGATAGTGCCCGATAGCACCGAGGGCTCCGCAATTACAATTGTCACAGTTGTATCACAATCATTATCATCTTGAATATATAAAGAGTAGGTACCTGCACATAAAGCTGATGCAATAAGCGTATCGTTATTGGTACTTGTACCTCCGGAGGGAGCCCAGGAGTAATCATAGGATGGGGTGCCTCCTGTTCCTACAGCGGTAACAACACCGTCGCAACTACCGTTACAAGTTATATCGGTTATTGTAGTTAAAAACGATAACGCTGAATCAGGTTGCGTAATGGTTACTGTTGTGGTATCTGAACAAGTGTCTGCATCCGTAACAATGACCGTATATAAACCTGCCGACAAGCCGGTTGCTATTTCTGTAGTCTGAGAATCTGGAAGCCACAAGTAGGTGAAGGGACCTTGTCCATTATCCAAGTCCGCTTCAGCGCTGCCATCGCTTCCACCAAAACAGGAAACATTGCTAAAGTCATCGATCTCAGCGGGACCAAAATCTTTTATTGTAGTAGTGATGGGCACCGCTATAATGCAACCATTTGCATCTGTAAAAGTGAATGTTCTTGTGCCCACACAACAATCGTGGCACTTAAACTGCGTAGAGCCGCTCCAGAAAAAGTCTTCGTCTAGTTGTTGGGGGGTAACAGAGACGGTATCATAGGGCGTAGCCCCACCTGTAAGTTCTATATGGATATCCCCCTTACACTCTCCACACTTGGTGCCCTTGTTCTTAGATACCGTCAGCGTGAAACTGATGATGGAGATGGTAACAGCATCTGTGTCGGCAGGACAGCTACCATTACCTGTGGTTGTGAGCATGAGTGTTACTGATCCACCGGAAATTTCGGTTGAATCTGGTATATAAGTGGCATTTAGGTTGGTTGAATCGGGCAGAAAGACACCGCTTCCACCAGACCATACTCCTCCGCTTGCAGCGGTAATTGTTCCGGAAAGTTGAATGGAGTCGTTATTGATACACACGGTTTGATCGGTGCCTGCATCAGCTGTGATGGCTGAGGTAAATGAAGTTACCACAACGGTATCGGTTGCAGGTGGGCAACTCGGGTAGGAAGTATCACCAACCAATACCCAATAGGTACCGGTATTCACATTAACAGACTGGGTCGTGTCGCCAGTACTCCACAACCAGGAATAGGGTGGCGTGCCGCCAATTCCATTGGCTGTGAGGGTCACACTGGTGTCTCCCAAGCAGAGTGTAGGCACAATCGGTGAAATCTGTGAAGTTAATTCAGTATTAAAATAGACCCTCATCGTATCACAYACAATCAGTAACGTATCACAYCCCCCTATCGGCGTGCCACACACCTGGTAATCAACGAACGGAGGAGCGAAKGCGYCCGCTGTAGTAGTCACGCTATCACAGGCGAAGGCGCAACTTAAAAAYGAATTATAATCCCCTATTAGTCCCGGGAATATCGATGTCCAGCTAATGGTAGGTACATTAAATCCATTTGCGATTAAGGAACCTGAACATCCGTCGTTCACAGCAATATCAGGGCCCGCGGAAGGCTTTGGAATCGAAATAATCGTATATTCATTGGTATTGCCACCCGGTTTACAAAATGTAATGCGGTGAGGCCCAACACCCGAAAGACAAAGAGGATCTCCCACCTGAGAAGGAGGGCCACAGTCAATCTGGTAAAACAGGGCACCGCCCGGTACAGCGCCAGACCAAATATCGAATATAATTGCCTCTGCATCGGGGCTCAGTGTTACAAAGAACTCAACACATCTTACATTGCCCGTTACTCCACAACAAAAACCTGCCCTGTTTGTATCAGCACTAATCCAAGCGCTATCAGGGTTATTGCTAAGATCAACTATAAAAGAAGGGGTATTGGAATCGCAAGCTTGGCTATAACCTTTACTACCACCCAGGAATACGCCTATCCCAATGATTAGTAAATATGTTATTATACGTGTCGTCTTCCTATCCATCTTATCTCCTCAGCTCACTAATAAAGATTGGTATTCACTTACATCTCTACCTTAGGACGAAAAATAATCCGCTAAGTTCCGGGATTTTGTCCGATAAAGTATAAAAGCTTGTAGGCATTTTCATACACTTACACCAGATCTTGCATTCTCTGTCAGTGAATAGTTTAACGGTCATAAGCGTATGTCACTTTTGCCTTTTCCTTTTTTTATTACCCCTGAGCCTTTTGCTTATTGTTCTAATGAACTGATTGACATCATGTCCGATATCTCTCAACCGCCATTTGAAACCCCTGGCTTCATACTTCTCTTTTGTGTAGGTCTGTTCCTTCTTTTGATAAGTTGCCTTTTCATCACCTTCTAAAATAACTTTCTTTTCCACTTGCCGATACAACGATGAAAACTCAACTTTTCCCTCCACAACAATTACTTCCACTTCATTATCCTCCTCGTATGCCCTTACATTAAAGGAAGTGCCCAATACTTTTATTTGCGTATTTCCAGCGCCTACAATAAATGGATTTAATGAATCYCTAACCACCTTAAAAAATGCTTCCCCTACCAGTTGTACATCTCTTACTTCACCAGTAAATTTTTCAGGATACAGAAGGCTGCTATTCTTGTTGAGCCACACACTGGTGCTGTCAGGAAGGTAGAACATATTTGTACTGTCGGTGGTTTCAACACATATATATACGATTGGAACGGAATAAAGAATCGGTTSTGAATAAGTTATTRTTTCTGATTGATCCGCCAGATCTGACATCACATCKTCCTCAAGKAAGGTTCTTAAAATAAACCCAACACCCATCAGTAATATYAATGACGCGGCGATCTTCAYCCATCKATACCGGTKTTGATTTTGGACAGGTGCGTGTTCTTGAGKCGATTCTGCCAATATTCTATCTTTTAGCGCCGCCCAATCCCGTTCTTTATCAAGCTTWAAAGCAAAATTGAMTTTMCCAGATAATTCCCACAGCCTTTCAGCCTTYTTTAGCAACTCGGCGTTATCSGGGCTCTTATTGGCCCATTTTAGCAATTCAATCKTCTCATCCGACGARATTTCACCTGWAAGATGTTTAGCTATTAAGCTCCAGGAATTGGAGTCCATTTCAATTGGTGCCATTGGTGTCAAATGTAATTGATGTTCCCGGACTAATATTAATGTATTGGTCCTTTTCCAAATTATTGTATTTCACCTTGTTCGAAGTGTGGATGATTGATCCATTATCCAATTCCAACTCCTGATTCAGGGTAATGTCTAGATAAAGCATTAGATTCATTTCAGGCTCAACTCCAATAGTCGAGAATTCGAAAAATTGGGTTTCATACCCTACCTTGGAAACATAAATCAGAAAATGCTTCCCTAAACCAAGATTTATATTGAATAAGCCAGACTCTTCAAGGTGTTCGCTTTGATTCGGTGAATTAATCTCCACGATATCAATGTAGACACTATCGGCGACATCAAAGTCAGCAGGCTCATTATCCAAATATACCTTATGTTGCAAAACTACGCTACCATCTAAGCATGTATAAAATGCCATTGCGTTTATATTTAACAAAGTGATCATGAAAGTGATCCCCAAAAGTTGAAGGAGTGTCATTCTGTGGCTAGGCATAGGCTCTATTTTTTAGGATTCGCGTATACTATTAAGATCTCCTAAAATCCATTTACCCTGAAAAAGCACCTTAAAAAAAATACCCTAATCAGAAAAATACTTACACGGGAAAGAACAAACAGCTTATAAAACTCCAGCAGCAAGCAACAAAAAAGTCAGATACGGGTCCAAATATTCTCTCAGCCTCTTAAGGGCAATTGACATTTGAGTTTCAACCGTTTTAACAGATACCTCCAAATACCCCGCTATGTCTTTGTACTTCATTTCTTCATGACGGCTCAAAACAAATATGGCCCGACATTTTTGAGGCAGCAGGTTTAAGGCTTTTTTATAATCCCTTTCAAGCTCTTGATAGCCCATTGCCTCTTCAACATCTCGATGCTTTAAGTCAGAATGAAGAGCCGAATCTTCATTTACAAGAATTGTTCTTTTGTTTTTCGCAAGATATTTCAGAGAACCGTTTACCACAGCTCTATACAAATAAGCTCTCTCAGATTGTACTATTTTCAGGTCAATTCTTGTGCGCCATAGTTGAAGGAAAACATCCTGTACAACATCCTTTGCCGCATTTCTATCATTGAGTAACCTATTTGCTGTGTTACACAGAAATTCATAGTGTTGATTGAATAATCCTTCTATATGCTTCAATTCMTCCTTCAAATCTGGACTATCTTATRTTGTAACAAGTACAAATAAACTAAAAAGACATTGGAACAGMCTGGCCTCCAATACGAATAAGGCATTCRYYTAGYAARTCTTCATACCYGTTCTGAACTTACGAAATCTGTTCAAYCTGTGCAAGSNATTTACGTGTTCAAAAAACRGAACTAKAAATTATTTAAACACCTTAATTTTTACAATTATCTTCACGACTTTAAAATAGCATACTTGCCCWATATGGWTGAGTCAAATTTAACATGTTCTCAATAGRYATTTCAATGGTATTTGATCCAAATAACGCTCRATGATCAGATTGCGTATTAAAGGAAATYACMCAGTTCRGTCATCTTGAACTCAACATGAAGATAYTTATATCTCTTAAATCTTTATTAGCCRTTGGGGTCTTTRTGTCAATTTCAGGCATCTTAARCGCCCAGGTGCTCAATGTTGTCATTACAGATTCCACTGCGGTGAGCTGTAACAGTGTTTGTGATGGAGCAGCTACGGCATTTGTCACCGGCGGGACAGCGCCTTATACTTATCAGTGGGTTGATTTATCAATACCTGACACAATAGCAGGGCAAACGGATTCGTCAATCACTGGTTTATGCGATGGTATTTATGCAATCGTGGTCACCGATGGTGTTGGTGCAATAGACTCAGCTTTTGTTACCATCACGGAACCTTCCATTTTTTTCTCTTCTATTACGAGCCAAGTTAATGTATCCTGTGCGAATAGTTGTGATGGAACTGCAACTGCAACGCCATCAGGAGGYACGCTACCGTATACTTACCTGTGGTTAGACGCTGCATTGGTTCCACTTAATCCACTSCAGACAGATTCTGRGGCAACAAATTTATGTGCGYTGAACTATGCAGTTCAAATTGTAGATGCCAATGGCTGTATCTCYGTTTTATCYKTGACMATYACAGAGCCTGGCCCRTTGAGTATTGGCCTGAATAGTATGTCTCCTGCYCAATGTGTGGTTTGTGATGGARKTGCCACTGTTTCCGCCTCTGGAGGCACCCCGCCCTACTCGTTTTTGTGGAACGATGCGAATGCTCAAACCACTTCTACTGCCGACAGTYTGTGYACTTCCACCTATCAGGTCGCGRTYACCGATTCCAAAGGCTGTATAGCTACATTGGATGTGGTCGTTATGGGTCCAAACGGATTTTTTTCCGCCATTAATTCAACTGCCAATCCYACCTGCTCMGGATCATGTGATGGTACTGCAGAAGTAACGGGTAGCGGGGGMATYCTCCCTTACGCCTATACTTGGATCAATCTATCYATACCTGATACCATAACTGGGGCCATCAATTCAAATATCAGCGGTTTGTGCACGGGCAGCTATATTGCCGCGGTAACCGATAACAACGGCTGTATCTCAACTATTCCTATTATTAATATTACGGAGCCCCCGCTTTTTTCAGCCAACATGATTGACAGTAGCGGTGTAACTTGCTTTGGTGATTCTGACGGAACTGCAACTGTAACTGTTGTAAATGGTGTTTCCCCCTTCAATTACAGCTGGTCAAGTGGAGGAAGCACCACCGGGAGTTCCAATACGACCAATACAGAGATTGGCCTTTCTCCAGGAGTTTATTCGGTGACGGTTGAGGATTCAAACAACTGTTTGGCCATGGATAGTGTGGTCATCGTAACTCCTTTGGCCTTAACAGCTGCGATTACCGATAGCAACGCGGCAACATGCGGTGGTTTATGTGACGGAGATGCAACCGTAACTCCGGGAGGAGGCACGCCTCCATACAGTTTCCTTTGGGACTCAGGAAACACTCCAAACGACCCTGCAACATCGGGATTGTGTGCAGGTGCTCACCCAGTGACCATTTCAGATACGAGCGGCTGTACCACTGTCGCCGTAGTAACAATTACCGAACCCCTGGCACTATTACCCAACACCGTTGACAGCACCTTAATCACCTGCAATGGAGGATGCGATGGAGATGCAACAATCCAGATAACTGGTGGCGTACCTCCTTATACCTATTCGTGGTTCAACGGAGATACAGGACCGTTAGCCGACAGCTTGTGCGCAGGAAACCATTTAGTCACCATTACAGATTCTAATAATTGCACCATTCAGGATAGCGTATTGATAACCGAACCATCAGCTATGACACTAGATTTCACCGACAGCGTCGCCATTTGCGAACCTTTATGTGATGGAGAAGTAACGGCAAGCCCTTTGGGAGGTACAAGCCCCTACACTTTTTTATGGGGAAACGGGGATACAATCCCGCTCGTGGATAGCTTGTGTAGCGGCATCCACCAATTAACGGTAACAGATGCCCTTGGCTGCGTGGTTACAGATTCAGTTACTATTTTATCAGACACGTTACCAATAATTGCTGATGCAGGATTTGATGTTCAGATTTGCACGGGTGAAAGCACAACCTTGAATGCCAGTGGAGGTATTTCTTATAGTTGGAACCCTTCAACAGCTTTGAGCTGTTCCAATTGTCCAAACCCTGAAACCACACCCGCTTCAACCAGCAGTTATACCCTGGTGGCGACAAACCTTGCGTGCGTTGACAGTGATCAGGTAATTATAACGGTCAATGTGTGTATACTCGACCCCCTACCGGAGATCTTTACACCCAATGATGATGGGACCAACGATGTATTTGAAATACCCAATATTGAACAGTTTCCGACCAATAAGATCACGATCTTTAATCAATGGGGAGATATCGTATTTAGTACCGCTCAATACCACAATATCGACAACAATTGGAAAGGGGAGACAAATGGTGGTAAGCGACTACCAGACGGAACCTATTTTTATGTGGTTGAACTAGGCGATGGCAGTGAACCAATATCAGGGCCAATAATGATCCACCGATAAAGGAATGGAAGGAGAAATTAACACACAGTGAATAGAGGGTTGAGGCATGCGCACATCATGGTTACTTCGAGACGAAATAAGCTCAGGCTGATCTTGTGTGCGTTGTTCTTTTGTATTTTCAACTTGCAATTGACTGCGCAGCAGGATCCGATGTTCAGCCAATATATGTTCAACAAAATGCTCATAAACCCAGGGTATGCTGGAAGCACCAATTCATTCAACGCTGCCTTGGCATACCGAAAGCAATTTATAGGACTTCAAGGGGCACCTCAGATTCAGGCAATTACCATAGACGCCCCTTTCAAATCCAGGACCATGGGGTTTGGTATTAAAGCGATACATGAAAGCATAGGCGCAACCAGTCAAAATGAGGTTACGCTTGCATACGCCTATCACCTCAACATGGCCAAAGGCAAGTTATCGCTTGGTGTGGAAGGTGGATTATTTAATCAAGCCATTGATTTTAGCAATTTGAGAAAGACCATTCAGGAGGACAATGCAATACCTCTCGGAAAAGAAAATATAATTGTTCCTGATGCAGGGTTTGGGTTCTATTACGCTTCCACAAAACTATATTTAGGAGGAGCCTCTTATCACCTACTTCAGAATAAGCTCAATTTTTCAGGTTACACTGGCCAAGACCGCACAGTGATTGCCAAATTATCCAATCATAGCTATCTGTTAGCTGGGTACAACATACAGCCACAAGCAAATATCTGGATAGCACCCTCCTTGCTGCTGAAATATGTTTCAGGTGCACCGCTGCAAATAGACCTGAATGTAAACGCTACTTTCAAAGATGCAATTACTATTGGAGGAACATATAGAAGTAATAATGCGATTGTCTTCCTATTTCAATACAATTTCAAAGAGCGATTTCAATTTGGTTATGCTTTTGATTATGTCATTTCTGACCTGTCCGCATATGGGTTCAACACGCACGGGGTCATGTTAAGTTATCATATCCCTTCCGGCAAGACAACACCAGAGCCTGAAGAGGAGGAGGAAGAAACAGTCCCGGAAATTTTGACTCCTGTTGATTCTTTAACTGAAGATTCATTATCCACAAAAACGATTGAACCCACGCCTGCTGAGATAGCGGTCATTAGAAAAAAAATGGACTCATTAGTTTCCGTTTTGACAGAGGAGAAGAAGGAGATCATCCCAGAAATAGAAGATACGGTTTCCACTGAGCAAAACCTGGATAGCGAAAAAGAACCTTTGGAGGATATGCTCAGTACCGAACCACCAGGTGATACCTCCAGTGCTGAGTCATCAGGTGACGTATCTGGAACAGAACCTCCGGAAGAGGAAAAAGTCACTTTCAAGATCCAACTGCTGGTCAAAAGAGAACCAATTTTTATGACCCCGGTAAATTTCAAAGGGTTAGAAAATATTGAAGAATATGAAGAAGCGGGCTTGTTTAAATATGTGGTTGGCCTGGCAGATAATTATGTTTATGCAAAGGATGTTTTACTCAACGAAGTGAAGTTGCAGGGATTTCCGGATGCATTCATTGTTGCCTTCTATAAAGGCCAAAAAATTTCTGTACAAGAGGCGATAAAACTGTCAGAAAAGCCATAAAACGAGCACCAATGGTAGTTTAAGCCATAAAATTGGTGATTGAGTGCTCTCAATATTCGGTCATAATTTTTCTTTTTCACGCCCTCACTAAGCACTGGGTGACAACACTATAAGCTTGCAATCTCAACAAACAACATCTTCCCCGTAGCATTTGACGCTGGTAAAAAGTCAATAACTATCAGGATTAATTTAAATTAGCAACCTATCAATGTAGATATTATCTCCCACAATGGTTGTAACCTACAGATGATGAAAACGTAATTACATAAAGCTGCTTATGACCAGTATCAGACATTCCCTCTCGTTTGATTTAACCAGTGAGAACAGATGAAACAGTTATTGTTCAGAACGCTGTATGGTATATTGATCTTCCTCGGCTCAACCCCTATTGCCGAAGCTCAAATCTGTGGCCCTAACGTGCCTGCCTTCACCGTTGACCTTTCAAATGATCCATCTGCCATCTATTTCAGTCCTGATACCGTGCGTGATGATACCTGTTGTGGCGTCACTGTCGGAGATAAGTGCATCGAATTCGCAGTTACGCTCCATCCTGATGCTGGAGCCATTATATTTGATATCTTCTCCGGTACCTTACCCGTGGGAGCGCTGTTTTACCAAAACAACTGTGGCAATACAACACCAGTGGGAGACCCCTTATGTCTTTCCGGAGTAGGACCCCATCTGATCACTTTTTGCAAACCGGGCACCAGTCAGAATGTATATTCGATCACCTCTGTACCTAAACCTGGTGTTGGCCCCCCGATTGTAGTTAACGACGGATGCATCGGACAAATACACGCCATTGGCTATAAAGACACCACCACAACATGGACCTCTGTATTCCCAGGCAGCTTGGGAGACTTTGACTCCTTCTTGAGTTGCACGGCGAATTGTGACAGCACCATGGTTACCGTTCAGCCCGGATTTCCTCCATTTGTAGATTTCCAAATATGTGGCATTCCCTTAGGAAGTTGTGACACCTTGATAACCTGCGATACCGTGAGGGTTACCTTTAATTCAACATTACTTGTAAATATCCAGCCCACTACACCCACCATCTGTTTCGGGAGTGGCGGCACCACTATTTCAGCAACGGGAACGGGAGGAACACCACCATATACCTATTTATGGGATACGGGTGATACGACCCAGTCTATATTTGTGAATGCTGGAACGTACATTGTTGAGCTAAGAGACTCGGCATTCCCAGGTTGCCCACCAATATATGATACAATTGTTGTTTCCTCTTTTTCTTCAGCTATTGGTATTGATGCCGGCACAGATCAGGCCGCCTGCGTACAATCTTTTCCAATTAACCTTTCTGCAACAGTTACTGCAGCCAGCGGGGGTACTTGGTTTGGCGGTGGTGGTGTGTTTCTACCATCTGCAGATTCAATGAATACCACATATGACCCCAGTCCTGCCGAGATTGCATCAGGCAGTTTCGACTTATTTATCGTCACCACGGGCAACGGTTCGTGCCCAGCAGACACCGACAGCTTAAACATTACCATCATTCAATTTAGCGCAATCCCTACCCTCTCAACTTCTAATATCTCTTGTTTTGGAGATAGTAATGGTACGGCTTCTGTGTCAGTATCTGGAGGAGTTTCCCCATTTACCATAAATTGGAACGCCCCTATTTCCCAGACAGGGCCATCGGTATCCGGACTTGGGCCGGGAACCTATACCGTTACCATAAGTGATAGTCTGGGATGCGATTCCACCCTTAGTTTCACCTTAATAGAGCCACCTAATCTACTGTCTGGCATCTCCAAAACTGACGTTAATTGTGCCGGTGGTAATGACGGATCTGCCACTGTAAATGTAAGTGGAGGGACCATCCCGTACACGTTTCAATGGGACGATCCCAATAACCAAACTGACTCAACGGCCACTTCCTTGTTCGCTGGAATTTATAATGTAACCATTGCTGACTCCAATGGATGCAGCGATACCTTGGCTATAACGGTAACGGAACCAGTGGTACCGTTAATTATTACACTAAGCGTTGTAAGTGTAAGCTGTAACGGCGGCAATAATGGTACGGCCAACGCTTCTGTTAGTGGTGGCCAATCACCATATACCTATCTGTGGAACGACGCAAATAATCAGACAAACTCCACGGCAACCGGACTAGTAGCGGGAAACTACAGTGTCACCGTGACGGACAACAATGGATTGTGCATGGTGGACACCAACACAGCGATTACTCAACCGGCAACACCCCTTACGCTGTCTACCTCAGGAACCAATGTAACTTGTAATGGAGGCAATAACGGTGCAGCTACGGCCGTAGCAGGGGGAGGCACCCCACCTTACAGCTATACCTGGAATGACCCCGGTGCCCAATCCAATCTAACTGCCACCTCATTAAGCGCAGGTATCTATGCTGTCACTGTTACTGATAATGCCGGAAATTGTATCATCGATTCGGGACTTGTGATAACTGAACCGGCATTTCCATTGGCTCTCAATAACACCGTTACCAATGTGAATTGCTTCGGAGGTAGCGACGCGACCGCTTCCATATTGGCAAGTGGAGGAACTTTACCTTACACCTACCTTTGGAATGATCCATCTGCTCAAACCGATTCTGTTGCAACCGGATTATTGGCGGGAACTTTTAGTGTCACGGCTACAGACAACAACGGATGTACCGCTCTTGATACCAATATAATTATCACAGCACCTGGTGCAGTGCTTTCTGCGGGACTGACAAGCATCAACGTGAGTTGTATAGGAGACTCCAGTGGATCAGTAACAGCGTTGGTTTTAGGAGGAACCCCTCCATATAGCTATCTATGGAATGATTCAACAATGCAAACCACCAGCTCCGCGATCGGGTTAGTGCCAGGCATTTATCAAGTTTTTATCACCGATACAAACGGATGTACGTTAGCCGATTCTGCGGGCATCATAGAGCCTACTTCCATACTAACCCTTGCGGTAACGAGCAGCAATGCCACCTGCAATACTGCTTCAGACGGTGCTGCAACAGCAAGTGCCGCAGGAGGGATACCGCCTTACACCTATCTTTGGGATCCAGCAACCGGCAATCAAGACTCTGCCACTGCAACAGGCCTGACCGCAGGTGTCTATTCCATTGTTATGGTTGACTCCTTTGGATGCAGTAGATCTGATACCTCTGTTGTGATTACCGCACCTCCCGCCTTGAGTTTGGATAGTATTTCGATGTTTTCTGGTGCTATCTGCCCAGGAGATACGCTGCCGGTTAGCGCCACTTATGCATCAGGCGACTCTTCTTTTACATATGCATGGAATACACTGGGTAGTGGCCTTGGACCGTTTGATGTAAGCCCAACTTCGGAGACTTATTATGTCCTTACCATCACTGATGCTTGCGCCAATCAAGTGAAGGATTCGATTGCCGTAATAATTAACCCAGTCCCTATTATTACATTAGACTCTCTGTGGGCTTCAGATTGTGTTCCGCTCACCGTTGATTTTGAGAACCAAACACCATCACCGACTGATGCGATCTACTTATGGAGTTTTAGCACAACTCCAACATCAGCTCAGGCAATGCCTTCGTTCACCTTCACTTCAGGCCTAACCTACGCCATTACGCTAACAATTACATCTGATAAGGGCTGCAAGACCACCTCTGCTGGAGATAGCTACGTGATCGCTTATCCGCTTCCTATAGTTACCTGTAGCGCCGAACCATTTGAAACCGATGCAAAAAATTCCACTATTGATTTTTCTGGTGGAGTGAATGGGCTAGAGTATAGTTGGGATTTTGGAGATGCAGCGACATCCAATAAGCAATCTCCTGTCCATTTTTATGATACGATTGGGGTATATAATGTTTCTCTCATCGGAGTTGATACTAATTTATGCGTAAACAGTTGTGACTTAAAGATCACCATCAGTCCATTTTATGACATACTCCTGCCCAACGCGTTCACCCCTAACCCTAATGGCTCTAATGGAGGAGTTTACGACCCGTTCGCCTATGACAATGATGTCTTCTTTCCGGAGATTGAGTATGCGGCTACTTTCAAAATGATTATTTTCAATAGATGGGGTGAAGTGGTTTTCGTAACTGATGATCTCAATATTGGTTGGGATGGATATTACAAAGGGAAACTGGCCCTGCAAGACACTTACGGGTGGAAGATTAACGTGGTCTTCATAGATGGCGTTGCAATTGAACGATTGGGGGAAGTAACAGTTATCCGGTAGATATGAAGTATTTAAAACGAGTGAAATACGCAATCAACTGAAGCTTTTAGACGGAACAAATTAGACAGCCATGGCCAGAAGACACAGGTATCGTATGCTATTTATTGCAACCGCACTTCTATTGTCAAATATAGATAAGGCCCGCGGACAAGACATTCAATTTTCACAATTCTATGCAGCTTCTATGTACCTCAACCCTGCATTTACGGGCAACACAGAACAATTCCGTCTGGCCGGAACTTATCGCAAGCAGTGGCCTAAACTTCCCGGCACCTGGACGTCACAGTCGATTGCATATGATCAGAGCATCCCAAAAATCAATAGCGGTATGGGATTGCTGCTTGTTCGCGATAAAGCTGGAACTGCTGGACTTCGATTTACCAGTGTTGGCTTGACCTATGCTTATAAGTTCGCTATTACCAGAAATATTTTCTCAAGTTTCGGCGTCCGAGTTTCCCATACAACAAGAGCAGTAAGCTCAGATCAGCTTGTGTTTTGGGATCAGATTGTACGTGGTGACCCGTTCTTTTCGGTGGAGAATTTAAGCAACACTGAGGTCAAGTATGCAGATTTCTCGGCAGGCTATACCGCCTATTCCAAATCTGCCTGGGTTGGATTGGCGTTGGATCATCTCACCACACCCAACCAGTCCTTTATTGGCCTAACCAGCAAGTTGCCAATGAAATTCAGTCTTCATGGTGGCTATAAACTTTCTCTTGCCAAGACGGCGAAAGGAAGTGTTGTCAAGAGTGTTTCCCTTGTTGCCAACTATAAAGCACAACAGAAATGGGACCAGCTTGATATTGGGGCCTATGTCAACCTTAATGGCCTGATAGGTGGCCTGTGGTATAGGGGCCTTCCAGGTTTAAAATCGTTTCAAGCGGGATATGGGAATAGCGATGCGCTCGTATTTCTCATCGGCTATTCACAGAAGGATGTAATAAGCATTGGTTACAGCTATGATCTCACCATCTCCAAGTTGACAAAAGCTTCCGGTGGGGCACATGAGATAACGCTGATTTACGAATATGCGCAGCCGGAATACAAAAGAGGTAAAGGCAAGAAAAACGTCATCATACCCTGCATGAAGTTCTGATGGAAAGGCCCTTGTGTCGCGTCAAGCATACTTTAGCGGGGCCAAGTTTCGATCTTTTCCATTTTTTCCACGTTAAAAAAACTTCCCGTAGCAAAGGCTAGGGTCAGTTTTTTTGCCTTGAAAAAAGAAAAACCCCTTCAACTTACCCACACAGTACGCTTGACGCGACACTAGATGATTTGTCGTAATTTTGGACAAATTATACACTATGCGACAACTTATCAGTCTCTGTTTCCTAATCACCGCCCTTGTGGCGTGTGAAAAAGACGAACCAACGCCAGATCCAAACACGAGCAGCAATCCCCCTGTATCCAGCACTCCTCAGCTGATCATCAAATTTAGTTTTGATTCCACACAAGCCAGGCTAGACAATCTCGGAGCACCAAGTGCACTTCCCACTGGAAATTCAGCCCAGCATCCTAAATTCAACGAGATCTCTGTACACTATATTGAATTCGCACAATCGGCATTGACGCCACTTGGAGGTGGGCATATTGTTTATGAGAGTCCCATGTCAACCGCTGGTGGCGATACGGCAATTGATCATAGTAACTCGATTCGGGTAAGTGAAGGGCAGACTTTTTTATCGGTTCCTTTGAGTTCTGTTCCGGCCGGAACGTATCAATACCTGCGAGCTTCACTTTCCTACCAGAACTATGACATTCAGCTCAGGGTCAACACCCCCATTTTGCTCGACCTAACGGGAACCGTTGCCTCTTTTATTGGACAGGAAACCTATGTTCAATCGTATACGATTAAGGATAGCACAGTAGTGGTAAATCAGAATAAGCTTCAAGGATACTGGGGTTTTGAAACCAACTTTAATGTCACGACCGGCCAGGCACCTGCTGGTGCGACCACTGTTCCCAATCCAATCTTTGCAACCTCTCCAGTTCCTCAAGGCTCTTGTGTGGTAACAGGTGCATTTTCTCCTGGCTCTTTGGTCATTAGTGGAACTGAAACCAGCGATGTAACCATCACCTTTTCGTGCTCAACGAACAATAGCTTTGAGTGGAAAGACGCGGATATGGATGGGTTCTATGAACCACTAGATGGAGATACGGTGGTGGATATGGGGATTCGGGGGTTGATACCGATTGTTCAGTGAGATGGGTAGTTTAAATGTCAAATTTCGAATGTCAAATGTCAAATGTCAAATGTCAAATGTCAAAGTTGGTTGGTTCTTTCTTGGTAATTAGAATTAAGATCTGACTGTTTGATAAATTAAATTCTTACTGAGTTAAGTATCGTTTTGCGCTATCGTGATGATTCCATCCAGCTCCTCCTTTTTATTGAGCCCTTCTTCTTCAATATCATAATCATCTTGAAGGCCGAGCCAGAATTTGGCTGAGTTTCCAAAGTATCTGCTAAACCTTAATGCGGTATCCGCAGTTATTCGCCTGCGTCCTTTGAGGATTTCACTAACCCTGGTTTGAGGAATAAAGGTGTCTTTGGAGAGCCTGTAAGCTGAAATGTTCAACGGTTTTAGAAACTCGTCCAACAGGACTTCACCTGGATGCATGTTTGGTAAGTTACGCATGATCGTTTATTTAATGACGTTACTGATTCCTTTTAATCATCCTGATCATTATTCAAAAAGTTATTATTAGGCGTAGTTACGTCATACCTGATCCGCATCGTTGCTCCATCTTCGGCTGTAATCAACTCTGGTAGACCCTTCTTATTGTATACGTACTCTTTGCGAATTGGCGTTTTGCTAAAACGGTCAGGTTGTTTGCCTTCCTGTATCTCATTTGCTCTAACAGTTCTATTGTACCTTGTCCTAACAACCTCGTAATGCCTTCTCCCTATCTTAGTCTTAATGACCGTGTAGATATCCAATTCATAACTTGGATATCCGCTATCATCATTATAAATCACGGACATTGAATCATCATCGTGATATGCGTAAATGTACATGCTGGAATCAGACAGATGTACTTCCTTTAGTAAGTCCTTCTCTGAACTAAAATAGTAGAGAATTGGAGACATTCCATCAAACCATTCTGCTTTCACTACAGTTGTGTCTTTGAATGCTCGAGAAGATAATTTAAGGCGAATTTTCAGGTCTTCCCCTTGTACACATTTTAGCATTCGCTTTGAGTCTTCAATGGTATTAAGCTTGTATAGGCTCGTGGTGAAGTAAACTCCGTTCACTCGTTGTAGATACGCGGTGGATTTGAGATATTGAGATTTGCTACTGAATTCAGTTACCAGGGTTAAGGTGCTATCTGAGGTCCAGGAATACAGTAGGTTTGTTTCCCGTCGAACGGTGTCCCAATAGTCAATAGCATCAAAAGTGACTTGTGTGATCTTCTTTTCTCTGGATACCTCCAAGATTTCCTTAATATCGTCCCTGAAGTCCCATGGGCTCCAATCTTCGGCTAATTGCGCACTGCTATTACCAATACCGGCATAAAGAGTTGCGATAAAGAATAGGAGAGTCCTCATAATAAGATAACGATGCGTACTCAGGGAAAATTTCGCCTAGCAATTAGGACCCAAAATCATTGGGAGCGCCCTGCGCCGAGCTGATTTTGGGTTCCATTTGTTTTATAGCCATTTACGCAACAAAGTAAAAGTGGCTCCTGTTTTTATTTCAAATTGCAGAGAAATGATCCGATGCCCACCAAATACGTTTACAT
>JAESRW010000173.1 GCA_016764395.1 Flavobacteriales bacterium | reverse complement strand
AATGGCCATTCCCGCTGATGAAGCAGTAATTTTTGGAGGGGATTTAAATACCGACCCTARCGATGGGATTGAATACGATTCACTKAGATGGAAAACAAATGCAATTATCCCTTTGCACACAGGGTACTTCGAATCGACGTTTTCCTATGCTGACACTGGAAACATAATTGACCATGTCTGGGGACAGGCGGATCAYTTGCTCCCTATTGAATCATACAACAAGATTATTACCTTCAGGAGTGTGGACAGYGTCATGTGGGACATTTTTGATTTCTCAGATCATCGTACCGCTCTTGGGAGGTTTGTATATCCTGACATTCAGCCTGATGCATTTATAGATACTGCACTGTGTTTTGATGACAATCTCACCATGAGTGTTGGAAGTAGTGATTCATTAAACTTTCAGTGGACATTGAACGGATCTGATCTCATTGGTGCTAATGCAGCGTCCTATACGATTACAAACCCCAGTGCAAGCGATATGGGAGCTTATTCTTGTATGGTAACCAATGCGCAAGTGTATGGGGGGCAGGGCRATGYGTTATCGGGYCTTTTCTTTCCGGAAGGTCCAGATACGCTTGTTCAGGCCTTCAACTTTCCGTTAGCCGTCATAGGATTTCAAGATCCTTGTGGGGTCGGATTGGATGAAATAGGATTATCAGGATTGGGCCTTGTTGTAGTTCCAAATCCTTCTTCTGGGCGATTTGAAATTCGGATGGAGGATTTGACGAAGTATAACACCTTGGAGCTGCTCAATAGTGTGGGCCAAAAGATTTCAAAGAATAGTGTTTCTGGTACTTCAGTTCAGTATGATATTTCCTATCTTGACCCCGGCATTTATATTTTGCGGGCCAGTGGAGATAACGCTGGCTCAAGTGTGAAAATACTAGTTTACTAATTACTTAAGACCTTCCATGATTAATACAGCCCAACTGAACGATCTGAAGGAGCGCCTGGATGCGCTGAGGAGGCATCTTTGACATCGATGGCAAGCTCCAAAGCATAAGCGAAGATGAAAAGCTCACGGAAGCCCCTGATTTCTGGGATGATCCGAAAAAGGCGGAGGCCTTTCTGAAAGCCATTAGCAAAAAGAAAGTCTGGACAACAGCATTCGAACAAAGCAATGCTGCCAATGAGGACCTTACCGTGCTCGTTGAATTCAATGCTGAAGGAGAAGCATCTGACCAGGAAGTCGAAGATCAATTTGCACAAGTGCTCAAGCTCGTTGAGGATCTCGAGTTTAAAAACATGCTGTCAGGTGAAGAAGACAGCATGAATGCGGTGTTGCAAATCAACTCAGGTGCTGGAGGTACCGAAAGTCAGGATTGGGCAGATATGCTCTTGCGAATGTATGCCATGTGGGGGGAGAAAGGCGGATTTAAAATCACCACTCTGGACCATCAGCCGGGTGATGGCGCAGGAATAAAGTCGGTCACTTTAGAGTTCGACGGAGACTTTGCCTTTGGATATCTCAAAGGGGAAAACGGAGTACACCGGCTTGTTCGCATTTCGCCTTTTGATTCCAATAAGAAACGCCATACCTCTTTTGCCTCTGTGTTTGTGTATCCGCTAGTGGATGATAGTATTGAAATTGAAATTAACCCCGGGGATATCTCTTGGGACACATTCAGGTCAGGTGGTGCCGGAGGGCAAGGTGTGAATAAAATAGAAACGGCGGTCAGGCTCAAACATGCACCTTCCGGAATTATTATAGAGAACTCAGAATCCCGCTCTCAGATTGATAATAAAGCGAAAGCCATGCGMTTATTAAAATCGCAGCTCTATGAATTGGAAATGAGGGCGAARCAAGAAAAGAGAGATAAGATAGAAGGGGACAAGAAAAAGATAGAATGGGGATCTCAGATTAGGAATTATGTGATGCAACCCTATAAGTTGGTTAAGGATTTGAGGACCCATGTTGAAACCTCTGATGTACAGGCGGTGATGGATGGGGAGATTGATGAATTTATTAAGGCATACCTGATGGAATTTGGGCGCGTGAGCGATTAAAATGCATACTTTTATAGTGTCGRATTTGGCCTGTATTGAAGCTGTTGAAAATGAAGATTTACCATAACCCCAGGTGCGGAAAAAGTCGGGCAACCCTCGAGCTTATTAACAAAAGCGGAGTGGATGTTGAGGTGATAGAATATTTGAAAGAGACGCCATCAGCGAATGACCTTTCTGTGCTTTTGTCAAAATTGGGAATGAAGCCTGAGGAGATTTTGCGAAAAGGGGAAAAGCTGTACAAAGAAGAATTCAAAGGCAAAAAACTCTCTGATCACGCATGGATCAAAGCCATGGTGGAGAATCCCATTCTTATTGAGCGCCCCATTGTTGTTAAAGGCAATAAGGCCGTGATTGGAAGGCCTCCGGAGAACGTAAATGATTTATTATAAAAAGATAAGAGTACATGGAATATCGAATTGAAAAAGATACGATGGGTGAAGTGGAAGTGCCCGCCGATAAGTATTGGGGTGCTCAAACCGAGAGATCAAGAAATAATTTCAAAATTGGGGGGCAGCAGATGCCGATAGAAGTGGTGAGAGGCTTTGCCTATCTTAAAAAAGCTGCTGCGATTACCAATGAGGAATTAGGTGTTTTGGATAAGGAAAAGGCCAGCTTAATTGGCCAGGTATGCGATGAGATACTCGACGGAAAATTGGATGATAATTTTCCATTGGTGGTGTGGCAAACTGGATCTGGCACACAATCCAACATGAATGCAAATGAAGTGATTGCCAATAGAGCACACGCTCTTCAAGGGAACGAGCTGGGGAAGGGTGAAAACCTCATCCACGCCAATGACGATGTCAACAAGTCACAATCATCCAATGATACTTTTCCCACCGCGATGCACATCGCAGCATACAAGATGATTAAGGGAACAACAATCCCCGGTGTTAAGAAGCTACGTGATACCTTGAATTCGAAGGCAAAGGATTTTGCCCAGGTTGTTAAAATTGGCAGAACGCATTTGATGGACGCTACACCGTTAACTTTAGGACAAGAGTTTTCTGGCTATGTTTCTCAGCTCGATCATGGTCTCGTGGCCCTGGAGAACACACTTGCACATCTATCGGAGTTGGCCTTAGGCGGTACAGCGGTTGGAACGGGAATCAATACTCCGGCTGGATATTCAGAGAAAGTAGCCAATCACATTGCCGATCTTACCGGCTTGCCATTCGTTTCAGCAGGAAATAAATTTGAGGCACTCGCTGCTCATGATGCGATTGTAGAAACCTCAGGCGCATTGAAACAGCTGGCGGTGAGCATGATGAAAATCGCCAATGACATACGCTTGCTTGCTTCGGGTCCAAGATGTGGAGTTGGTGAGTTGATTATTCCGGCTAACGAGCCCGGCTCATCAATCATGCCTGGCAAGGTGAATCCTACTCAATGCGAGGCGATGACGATGGTGTGCGCCCAGGTGGTTGGCAACGATGCTGCAGTAACAACAGGTGGGATGAATGGCCATTTTGAACTCAATGTTTTCAAGCCGGTCATGATTTATAATCTGCTGATGTCTGCCAGGTTGATAGGCGACGTATGTGTTTCTTTTAATGACAATTGTGCCGTGGGAATAGAGCCGAACTACGGGGCGATCAAAGAGAATTTGCAAAATTCACTGATGCTCGTTACCGCCCTGAATCCCCATATTGGCTACGAGAAAGCCGCTGAAATCGCTAAGCTGGCCTATAAAAACGGAACAACCCTCAAAGCAGAGGCACTCGGCCTTGGTTATGTAACAGAAGAGGAATTCGATCAATGGGTGGATCCTGCCAAGATGATAGGGTAGGTCATTTGGTGAACGGGCTTACTTGGCATGGCCATTTACCTCGCTTACCATGTCTTTAATCTTTTGCTCATCAGCCTTTTTGCAAATAAGCAAAGTATCCTCCGACTGGACCACAATGTAGTCGTCAAGGCCTTGTAGAATTACCAGCTTGTCATCTGGAATGTTCACAATACAGTTGGACGAATTGTACATAAATACTTTCTTCCCTACAACTGCGTTGCCTCCTTCCGCTTTGTTAAGATTGTCATAGAGAGAACCCCAAGTACCTAGATCTGACCATCCAAAATCGGAAAGGACCACATAAACATTTTCGGCTTTCTCCATCACCCCATAGTCGATGGAAATGTTTTTGCATCGTTCATAGGCATTGGCAATAAATGCCGCTTCTTCCGCCGTATTGTACTTTCCTTCTCCTTCTTTGAACAGGTTATAAACTTCGGGTAGCAAGCCCTCCAGCGCATTCATGATGCTCTTTGCGGTCCAGATAAAAATACCGCCGTTCCAATAAAAGTCACCACTCTCCAGGAACTCTTCGGCTAGCGTGAGATCTGGTTTCTCCGTAAAGGTCTTCACCTTTTTAATCAAGCCGCTTTGCTCGTTGTTGGCTTCAATAAACTGTATATAACCATACCCGGTATCCGGCCTGCTGGGCTTAATACCCAGTGTGATAAGACAGTCTTCAGACATCGCCTGATTCAGTGCGAGGCCCATAATTTTTTCGTACTCAGGTTGATTCAAGATCAAATGGTCAGACGGAGCAACGATTAAATTCGCATCGGGATTAAGTGCGGCTATTTTAAAGCTGGCATACGCTATACAAGGAGCAGTATTACGACGCAGAGGCTCGGCGATAACCTGTTGGGGATTGATCTGCAATTGATCAATAACCAGGTCCTTATAAACTTCATTGGTAACAACGTAAATATTTTCCACCGGACAAATGTTTGCAAAGCGGTCATAGGTCTGTTGTATCAAAGTTCTTCCAACTCCCAGGATGTCCAGGAACTGTTTGGGTTTTTCCGAAGTACTCATGGGCCAAAATCGGCTTCCGATGCCCCCGGCCATAATTATGCAATAGTTATTCTTCATCAATTTGTTTTGGAAGGAGGGTTTTAAGATAGTTTAGCGAGTGCATCCTTCAAATTATCAAAGAAGCGATCAATATCGTTCATAGAGGTTGTACCTATTGATAACCGATACCAGGGAGACTTGGGCTCTGCCCCAAATGCATGGAATGGCACGAGTGCAATTTTAGCTTCGTCTAGCAAATACCTGGTAACATCAGAAGTGTTCTCCAGCACTGTACCGTCTTCCGTTTTCTGGCCTTTGAGATCAATTTTTACCGTTAAATACATGGCCGCCTGTGGATCGATTGCATCCACTTGATATCCCATGGACTTCAATTCCTTAAAGCCTTTGAAAAAACCATCCAGGCGTTGCTCTATCCGCAGTTTAAATTCTTTGAGATAAGAATTGACCGATTCATCTTCTCTTAAGAAGTTCCCTGCTGCAACCTGTTCTGCTTTTGGTGACCAGGCTCCAATGTGCCCCACGATCGCCTTCATTTTATCTATAATTTTCTGTGGGCCGAATCCCCAGCCAATTCTCACACCGGTGGCCGCAAATGCTTTTGACATCCCATCTATAAAAACGGTATAATCTCTCATTTCAGGAACCAGTTCAACTGGATTGTGGTGTACAGTGTCTCCAAAAGTCAACTGCCAATATATCTGGTCGAACAATAGATACACTGGTTTTTGAACACCCGCTCTTCTCTTGTTTTCCTGAACAATAACATTGCAAATATCGGTCAGCCCTTCCTTGCTAAACGTGGTACCCGTTGGATTGAGCGGGGAGCAAAGTGCAATTAAGTTTGCTCTTTCAATGTGTGGTTTTAGCGCTTCTGCCTTGAGCATAAAATGATCCTCTGCTACCGTTTCAATGGGAACCTGTAGGGCACCTGATAAATGACAATAATGGTTGTTATTCCAGGATGGTACGGGAAACACAACAGAGTCACCCGGGTCAATAATGGCCTGGAATGCTGCATAGATGAGCGGTCTGCCCCCACCGGCAATCAATATTTGATTTTCGTTGTAGGTAACTCCTCCTCGGGCCAAAAGAAAATCTGAAACGGCTTTCCTTAACTCAACAATGCCATTGGAAGCAGGATAGTTGGTTTGGTTTGCACGATACGCTTCGATGATCTCATTTTTTAATGCTTCAGGAATGGGAAATATAGAAGGGTCAAAATCGCCAATGGTTAAATTAAAAACGGACTCTCCATTTTTGATTTTCGCTCCAACTTCGTTGGCCAATTTGATTATTTCTGATCCGACAAGGTTCTCAGCCATCTCTGACAAGAGGAACTCCTTATTCAAATTAGCAATTTCCTGAGCCATGTTTTTTGGGGTATTATGCGCAGTTGTTATAACGCAAAATAATCGACGATCATATCTGGCAAATATATAAAAATAATCGTTTTTTTACGCACTCCTGCTCATCGAGGGTGTGAGGCAATATCACAGCGTTCAAGCCGGCATAACTTCGGTGATTGGATTGAATAAATACAAGCGTTGCGTTGCCAATTCCTTGCACTTGTAGCGTTTTCGCTGCTTTGGGCCCTTGATGAAAACCCTACCATTATGTGTMGTAAAATGGGCATTCATTTGAATTTCTGAAATTWCAACTGAGGCGTTATTTTGTTCATCGTACGCTCTAAGGGCCAATGAAAGTGATGTGTCAGAACTGCTAGAGGCTTTAGGATTGTGCATATAATTTTCAATAGCGGGTAAGAGAGCAGCCGGAAATACTGATGGGAGATCAAATTGGGCCATTAACTTTTTGAATTCATTTTTCCACGCTTGTCCATGGGGCTTAACCTTATTGCAGTGAACTATGAAGTTGTTCATGTGTGCTATTTCGTGAACCAGTGTAAGAAAAAATGCATACTTGTTCAGGCTGCCGTTAACGGAGATTAGGTGTTGTTCTCCTCGATTGACCGGCCGGTAATCTCCGAGTTTGGAACTGCGTTGTCTGGTGACTTTTAAATGGACATTTGTACTACTCAGCCATAAACTCACCAGTTCAACACTATGTGATGGCAGATATGGTGAAATTTTGGAAGAAATGTGCTTGTTTCTTGTGTTTTGCACTTTACTGATTTAATGAAAATTAGCACTGCGAAAATCGAAATAAAATTGATATTATTGTTAGACAATAAAGAAATGATCCATTAAATAATCGGCACATGTTATCTAAAACAATTGAAGCTTTACTGAATAAGCAAATAGCTCACGAGGCCTTCGCTTCATATTATTATCTGGGAATGGCCTCTTGGTGCCAGTTAAAAGGTTTAGATGGTGCTGCCACTTTTATGTACCGTCAATCAGAAGAAGAGCGGGCACATATGTTGAAGTTGTTTCATTACATAAACGAAACAGGAGGCCACGCGCATGCCCCTCCAATTGCAAAAAGCCCGGAAAAGTTTAAGTCTGTTTTAGATGTGTTTATGCTCGCTTTGCGTCAGGAACAGGCAAATACGAAGTGCATAAATGGTATTGTGGAAATATGTCTGAAGGAAAAGGATTATGCTACCTTCAACTTTCTACAATGGTTCGTTTCGGAACAACATGAGGAAGAGATGGTATTCAAAGGTATCTTGGATAAGATTGACATTATTGGTATGGATGGAAAGGGTATCTATATGATTGACAAAGCCATTGCTAAGCTCAATCTGCAACTAGCGCAAGGTTAAGCTCTTTATTGAAAGAGAGCTCCGCTGCCTGGATCCGGCATAGATGGTGTCACACCATTGATGCTCCATTTGGGGCATTCCAGGCATTTCCCACCCTTTTTGAACAAGCCGCAGCCTGAGAAGGTGAAGCCAAGAATGGCAATGCCAAGAGCGGCAATAATATTTTTATAACTTTTTCCCATATTCACTCGTACACGGTGGTTTTGTTGTCCAAATTCTGATTTTAAATCAGAGGCTTGTATAATCAAAAGTACACAATATCGTTAGTATAATGAAGCCGAGAGCTTTAAGATGAATATATTTAAACACATCGGTAGGTTTTTTTTAATGATCCGGCAGGTATTTCACAAGCCTGAAAAAGCATCTATTTATTTTAAGCAGACCATTAAAGAAATTGATTCCCTGGGACTTGACTCTCTTGGTATCGTGGTCATTCTGTCGATATTCATGGGGGCTGTGATCGTGATTCAAACGGCATTTGGAATTGATTCAGCTTGGATTCCACTTTATCTAATTGGCTTTACCGCTCGAGAATCCATCATTCTTGAGTTCTCTCCTACTATTTTGTGTTTGATCTTAGCAGGAAAAGTGGGATCGCATATCGCCTCTGAAATTGGTACAATGCGCGTTACAGAACAGATAGATGCCCTGGAGATAATGGGGGTAAATTCTGCAGGTTATCTTATAATGCCAAAATTATTAGCGGCGGTATTCATTTTCCCATTTTTGGTTATCATCAGCATGGGACTGGCCATGTTTGGGGGATGGGCAGTAGGGGTGAGTGCCGGAGTGATCACCACATCTGACTTTGTATACGGACTTCAATACGATTTCAAACCATTTAATATAACCTACGCTTTGATCAAGACTGTTTTCTTTGCCTTTATCATAGTATCTGTGTCGGCGTATTGCGGTTACTATACCAAAGGTGGGTCTTTAGAGGTTGGTAAATCTAGTACACAAGCAGTTGTTTACAGCAGTATTTCGATACTGTTATTCAACTTATTAATCACACAACTCCTCCTTGGATGATCCAGGCCAACAACATATCTAAGTCGTTTGGTGAAACGAGAGTGCTGAAGAACGTGAATATTACGTTCGAGCAAGGGAAAACCAACCTCATAATTGGGCAAAGTGGTTCTGGAAAAACCGTTTTGATGAAGTGCATGGTTGGATTACACGAGGTTGATGAAGGTCAGATTATGTACGATGATCGAGTATTTGCTGACCCTCAAGGACTTGATGGTGCATCTCAGGGAATTGAAAGAAAGAGCATTCGTAAGGAGATTGGAATGATGTTCCAGGGTGGTGCACTGTTTGACTCGTTGACCGTTGAGGAGAATGTTGTGTTTCCGCTTTCTATGTTTACCAAAATGACCAAGGAGGAAATGGTGGAACGCGCTAATTTTTGTCTCAATCGTGTAAAGCTTGAAAATGCAAATAATCTGTTTCCTGCTGAGTTAAGTGGGGGTATGCAGAAGCGAGTTGCTATTGCAAGAGCGATCTCCATGCACCCCAAATATCTGCTTTGTGATGAGCCCAACTCGGGCCTTGATCCCCGAACGGCAATTGTTATTGACAATCTTATTCATGAGATCACCCAGGAATATCAAATCACCACGATTATCAATACACACGATATGAATTCGGTTATGGAGATTGGGGATAAAATTGCCTTCATTTATAAAGGTGAAAAGTGGTGGGAGGGATCCAGTAAAGATATTCTGAATTCGGACAATAAGGAGTTAAATGACTTCATCTTTGCAGCCTCTTATCTCAAGAAATTAAAACAGGGCGGCTAATCCAAGGTTCCTGCTTGGGGCACCTGGGAAACTCTTCTAGGCTCACTGTGCAAAAGTATCAAGGATTCGCAATCCCTKTCTAGTGGTTGTTGCRCTTGCGAACTCCTTCTTATTACTAAGAATGCTTAAAGCGCCCTATTGATTTATGCCAGCGCACGTCTCATTTGGTTTGGCACAGGTCTTCTGTTCTGAACCAATCTGCATCCAAGTGCTGCCTGGCCGATTCATCAACAGAGGTTAAAACGTACGCAAAAGAGGGATTGCAACCAACATGTCAATGTTGGGCATAAAAAAACCCTGCATTCCTAAGAATACAGGGTTTTTAAATCTTAATGAATCAGACTAGTAGACTATCAATTTCTTGGTAATTTTTCCAGATTCGCTTACAAGGCTGATGAAGTATACTCCATTCTTGCCTGTGTTCAGATTCATCTTCTTGTAAAAGTTACCATTAGAGTCATTAACAGTTTCATTAACCACTAGCTGGCCAATGATGTTTCTGATCTCGATGGTGTATTCATTGTTATCAAGATTATTAAGCTCTACAATAAACTGACCCGTGTTAGGATTAGGATATACACTGAACTCAACGTTGTTGACCACTTCGCTAATCCCTACTATTCCAGGCGCTATTACTTGAGTTAGCATAAATTCACATCCGCTGGCGTCTGTCAACGTCAGGTTATATGTTCCCGGCTCAAGATTTGCCAATGCTAAACTGGTGCTTGAAAATGCATTGGGACCTGTCCAAGTTGGTGAATACGGTAAGTCTCCACCTGTTGGAGTTACTGTAATACTTCCGTCGTTAACACCGGCTACAGTTTCGTTCGTGAACACTGCAGTACCCAATAATTGTGTCGGCTCGCTTATGCTTGCTACCGCATTGGATGTACATCCGTTGGCGTCCGTTACAACTACCGAATAACCACTGGCTGCTAAATTGCCTGGATCCTCAACAGTGCTGCCACCTGGGCTCCATAAGTACGAAAAAGGACCAGTTCCACCTGTTACCATTAGGTCTATACTGCCATCTCCATTACCGAAACATGTAATATTAGTAGCGGTAGTGGTTAATCCGAGTGCTGTTGGCTCACTTATAGTGCGACTGTCGGTTACTGTGCAACCATTCGCATCAGTAACTGTTACCGTATGTGTTCCAGCAGTAGCACCAGTTACCGTAGAGGACGTAGAACCACTAGGCGTCCAGCTATATGCATGGGCACCGGTTCCTCCTGAACTAAAAGCACTTAATGTACCGTTGGTTTGACCGTTACAGGCGATGTCTGCGGTTGTAATACTATCAACCACAACTGCAGTAGAAGGCTCACCAATTGTCGCGCTGACAAATGCAGTACATGTGTTGGCATCCGTTACTGTTAGCGTGTAATTACCGGCAGGCAAATTGACCGCGTTTGCAGTGGTTTGTGCCTGTACGTCATCCCAAGAATACACAAAAGGACCAGTACCACCACTTAACAAGACAGAAGCACTTCCATCAGCTCCACCCAAACAATTGACGTCTGAGGTACCACTTAAGAGCAAGCTAGGTGCTCCCGGGTCGGTCACAACACCAGTGGCTGTATCTGAACACAATAGCGCATCTGATACAATTACCTGGTAAGTACCAGCAGCTAATGTGTTAGCAGTACTTGTATTCTGTGCCAGCGGATCGTTCCATGAGAAGAAGATCGTGCCGGTACCACCAGTGAAAAACACGGTCGCAGTACCATCAGTTAATCCACAAGACGATGGACTGGCAACAGATACGCTGTCAATAACAACACTTGGAGTTCCAGTTACCGTAGCGGTATCAGAGCTAACACAACCGTTTCCGTCTGTTACTGTGGCAATATAAGAGCCAGGTAAAAGGTTAACTGCATTTGAATCTACTTGTGATGCTGGATCGTTCCACGCATAGGTGAAAGGCGAAGTACCACCGACTACTGTCACTATCGCGCCACCGTCAAGTCCGCAGTTCGCAACCGTAGTATTAAAAGTCAGGGCCATTGCCGCTGGTTCTGTTACAACAACGATAGCTGAAGTGGAACCGCAAGTTCCATCAGTTACAACCACTGTATACGTGCCTGCAGCCAATCCAGTAGCAGAAGGAGTAGTTTGAGCTCCCAGGTCATCCCACAGATAAGTGAGTGTAGTTCCGCCCGTGGTGTTCACGGTTGCAATACCATCAGTACCTCCGTTACACGTAACGTTCGTTGCGCTTCCATTTACCACCAATACATCAGGTTGAGTAACGGTTACGGCAACATTGTAAGTACATGCGTTTGCATCAGTGATCACAACATTGTACACACCACCGATCAATCCACCGATACTATCAGTTGTGCCATTGCCTGGATCATCCCACTGGTAAGTAAAAGGCGCTGTTCCTCCGGTAGGAGTTACTTTAGCCGTTCCTGTAGCTTGCCCAGGGCAAGGTATACTTGTAGTCGATACAGTAGCACCAAGGTTACAAAGTATGGCCGGTGCTTTAGTGTTCAATCTTACAAAAAGCGTGTTGGTGGTAAAACCCCATGTACCATCTTTATCCACGTCCACAAATGAAGTTTGTGGTGGAGCAGCTTCTGCTGCGACTTCAAACGTCACTGTATCTGTAAAAGTTTCGTACCCTGCAATGTATGCACCAGGTGCCAACGGCACGTCGCCTGCATCGAATKRAAGTGTTACCCACGTTCCAAGCTCAGCTTGAGTAAYCGTATGAAATGAGGCAGATGCGATGGGAGTTGTTAAACTGCCGTCCCACAAATGGTAACTCACAATACTTCCAGCCGGCATAAAAGTTCCGAACATCACTGATATAGACGTCGCTGTATCTGCAGTGAAGACTTCAAAAAGCTGTCCTGCATTATAGAAGGTGCCACCACCAAACCAGAAACTTCCTGTGGAGGCCCCCGCATCTCTTGCATATACCGTATCTGTCACTTCAATTGCGCGAGTAACCGTGTTATTAGCTGGAACATCATCTGTAGAATCCGATGAAGTAGTAAGAGTCACATCGTAAGTTCCCAGAGAAGTTGGTGTAAAAGCGGTTGAAACAATGGCAACATCAGCACCGCTGGCTGCGATAGAGGGAGTACTTGGAGCGTTACCGTTGAAAACGGTGCTTCCTCCATTCACTACTGATGCATTGAATGTAACATTGGTTTGCGCATTTACCCCTTGGTTAAATACATCAGCAGCGAACCAGATAAGATCTTGTTCCGCTTGTCTGATTGGAGTTTGTGTATAATAGGTTGAGCTAGTACTGTCAACTCCCGGTGTAAGGGTGTCATAATATGCTTGATTGATCACCAAGTTATTGTCCGGTAGATTAACATTAAATGTAAATGTATTATTTGCCCCAGTTGCTGTAAACGAGAATAGTGGGACACCTCCAATAATTACATTGAATATTGCCTCGCCATCTCCCCAGTCATCGACAGAGATAATATCATAATCGTTACCAACGACAAGACAAAATGGACCTTCTGTAGTGGTTGCGTTACTGGCATAACCTCCGGCAGACGCTGTCTGATTTCCTCCTCCTGCGCATCCTACTTGAAGGATGTTGCCACCAACAAATAGATTACCTGGGTCACCACAAGGAGCACCTGTAGGCGCTAACTCCCAATATACTTCAAATCCCCAGTTGTCAGTAACCACATCAATAAAAACCTCAAGTTCTCCTGGATTACACTGAGCATTTGCCATTCCGGCAAATCCCAGAACCGATAGAACTCCGAGGAACGCCCCGATGATTTGACTTTTAATGTTTTTCATTTTCTTTAGCATTTGAGTTGTTAGAATATGGAGAAAGAAATACTATCCTTTATTAGTTGTTAGTATTTTGTTTTTTGCTTTTCGTACCCTCGCCATGCGTTTTTTCTGGCTTCGTCGCAGGTGTTTGAGTAGCAGTATTCGTGGTGGTAGGCTTGGTGTTATCAGTGTTCTCTTTAGGAACTGCCTTATCAATCCTTGTGGCACTGTGCGTTGCAGCTTTAACAACCCTTAGCTTAGGTGCCTCCTGGCTGTTGGTTACCCCGGTAGTGCTTTGCTGGGCAAAACATACACTGGCAATAAAAATAGCTCCGAACAAACTGTATACTTTTTTCATCGTTCTGTCTTTATATTAAATAAGGTTGTGGCCTCTATTTATGGTTATCTGTTGCTCCCTTCTTGGGGGTTGGATTAATTACAGCCTTTGATTGTTTCTGTTTTGTTTTGGACTGCTCACTATTCTTTGTATTCTCTTCCTTTACAAGTACAGCTTCTCCTTTAACAGTAATGGGCTTGTAGTCAATTATTGCGTATGGGGAAGTTTGGTTCATTTTAACCGGAGTTGATTTGCTCTCTTTAGCCGTATCCTGGGCTATCGCAAGCGATACAGAGGAGATAAAAATGGCTGAGAGTAAAGCTTTTTTCATTATTTCCGATTAACTAACCTTCAAAAAAATTAAATTCTTTTTTATCCCCGAATAGCCCAATAATGTACTAAACTAATCATAAGGAGCGGGCAAAGATAGCACTTTATTAAAATGGTACAAGTAAAAGGCTTTTTTGCTTATTCAGGATGAGCAAGAGATACAGCCGCGACTTTACCTGATGAACGATCTTTAGACGTACGTTACCATCAATGGTTGCCTGGAATTGTAGAATGGAGCTTAACTTGAATCGGGAATGAGCCTATAACTCTCCAATTGAAGCGTCAGCTTCCATAAATGACTCAATCGGAGGACATGCACACATAAGATTACGGTCTCCATAAGCATTGTCAACACGGCTCACAGGTACCCAGTACTTAAAGTTTTTGGTCCAGGGCAGTGGATAGGCCGCTTTTTGCCGGCTATACGCATGGTCCCAAATATCAGCGGTAACCTCATGAACGGAGTGGGGGGCGTTGATAAGTACATTGTCTTCTTTGTCTGCCGTACCGTCTTCCAATTCAGCAATCTCACCACGAATGGAAATCATAGCGTCACAGAATTTGTCTAATTCCTCTAATGCTTCACTCTCCGTGGGTTCAATCATGAGCGTTCCTCCAACAGGAAACGAAACGGTAGGCGCGTGAAAACCGTAATCTATCAGGCGCTTGGCAATGTCTTCTACCTCTATATTGGCTGTTTTCTTGAACTCCCGGCAATCGACAATCATTTCGTGCGCGACCCGCCCTTCCATTCCTTTATAGAGAATAGGAAAGTGATCTTCCAATCTGGCCTTAATATAATTTGCATTCAAAATAGCCATCTTGGTGGAGTGGGTCAGCCCTTCTGCTCCCAACATTTTTATATAGCCATATGAGATCCATAGGATTAGGGCGCTTCCCCACGGTGCCTGGGAGATTGAATGAATTCCTTTCTCCCCTCCTACATCCACATTGGCATGTCCTGGTAGAAACGGAGCAAGGTGACTGGCAACAGCGATGGGCCCCATACCTGGGCCTCCACCTCCGTGAGGGATGGCAAAGGTCTTGTGCAGGTTGAGATGGCAAACATCCGCCCCAATAGTCGCGGGATTGGTTAGGCCGATCTGGGCATTCAAGTTTGCACCGTCCATATAAACCTGTCCACCACATTCGTGAATGATTTTGTTCACCTTTGTAATACTGGCTTCAAATACGCCATGTGTAGATGGATAGGTGACCATAAACGCACATAAATCTGCACTGTGGTCCTTAGCTTTCTGTGAGAGATCATCGAAGTCGATATTTCCATGCTTATCGCATTGCACTATAACAATTGATAGTCCAGCCATCACCGCACTGGCAGGGTTGGTGCCATGAGCAGAAGAAGGGATAAGCACAACGTTGCGTTCGGGCTGACCGATACTTTCCTGGTAGGCTTTGATGACCATCAAACCGGCATATTCACCTTGTGCCCCGGAGTTGGGTTGTAAAGAGACTGCATCAAATCCGGTGACTTCGCATAAGTAGCCCTCTAAGCTATTCATCATCTTAAGATAACCTTGAACTTGTTCACTGGGTACGTAAGGATGGACTGCTGCAAACTCCGGCCAGGTCAACGGGAAAAGTTCGGCCGCAGCATTGAGCTTCATGGTGCAAGAGCCAAGCGGAATCATCGAGTGGGTAAGTGAAAGATCCTTATTCTCTAGGGACTTCAGATATCTCATCATCTCAGACTCTGAGTGGTGTGTATTATAAACAGGATGGGTCAAATACGGACTTTTTCTGGTAAGGGTGGTATGTATTGGATCGGTGCTAGCGGAGTCAGCAAGGGTAGTTCCAAATATATTTGCAAGCAAACTCAAGTCAGCCTGGGCCGTTGTTTCATCAACAGAAATGCAAATATGGCCGTCTTCCAAATACAGAAGGTTGACACCCTGGGCCAAGGCGGCTTCTTTGATTTTAGCCACTTCGACTGCCCCTTCTACCTTGAGGTGGATGGTATCAAAGAAGCTATCATTGAGCACCTTTATTCCTCCCTCTTTTAGTGCTTCATTCAATCTGTTCGCGCCGTCATGGATATTCTGTGCTATTTTTTTAAGTCCTTGTGAACCGTGATAAACAGCATACATGCCCGCCATAACAGCTAATAACACCTGCGACGTGCAAATATTTGAGGTTGCTTTTGCTCTCTTAATATGCTGTTCCCTGGTTTGCAGGGCCATTCTATAGGCGATATTGCCTTTGGCATCCTGGGATACCCCAATAATTCGTCCGGGGATGGTTCGCCTGTATGCGGTTTTAGTGGCAAAATACGCTGCATGTGGGCCGCCATATCCTAAAGGTACGCCGAATCGCTGTGTAGAGCCTACAACGGCATCCGCTCCCCATTCACCAGGAGGAGTTAACAGCGTTAGGCTTAATAGATCTGCTGCTACGACAATTTTAACCCCTTTCTCTGTGGCCATAGACACAAAATCAGAGTAGTCCAAAATCGCACCGTTCATATTGGGATACTGTAGTAATCCGCCAAAGCACATGGCACCGAATTCAAAGGTGTTATGATCCTCAATTAACAATTCGATACCAAATGGTTTGGATCTGGTTTTAAGAACCTCAATCGTTTGCGGATAACAGCGATTTGAAACGAAGAATTGATTTTTGCCCTGTTTGACATCATCCCTGCTTCTTGCATGATAGAACATAATCATTGCTTCCGCGGCAGCTGTTGCCTCATCCAGCAGCGAGGCATTTGCAATTTCCATCGCGGTAAGATCGGTAACCATCGTTTGGAAATTGATGAGCGCTTCCAGTCTGCCTTGAGAAATTTCGGCTTGGTAAGGCGTATAGGCGGTATACCAGCCCGGATTTTCTAGAATATTACGCTGAATGACTGGAGGTGTGATGGTATTGTAATAGCCAAGTCCAATAAATGATTTGAAATTTTGATTCTCCTTGGCCAGAGACCGAATGTGGTTGAGATATGCGTATTCGCTTATGCCTTGCTCTAAATTAAGAGGAGTGGTTGATCGTATATTGTCGGGAACGGTTTGAGTAATAAGTTCATCTAAGGATTCAGCCTTAACCGCCTTTAACATTGTTCTTTCCTCCGAACTGTCCGGCCCTACATGCCGACTTAAAAATTCATTCATCTTCATCTATTTATTATGGCTCTTTATCCGCCAGGTCTGTCTATAGGATAGGTTGGTTGAAATCGCCTACTTTATCAAGACTGTGTTGTTGCGATCTAAAATGGCTGGTTTCATGATATGATTAGGCTGTGCGAAGTTACTGATTTTACCTGTTTGTAAACAAACGGATCAGTAGAAAATATTTGTGGAATATCTCTTCTTTATACCCTTGTTCATGATGGTTTATTTTTACATTTGTGGATCGTGTTAAACTCTGAGGGCTTTATGAAAAACTTTATTCTTCCGATCRTWTGYTCAATTCTGATGRCAGCCTCCTCAGTAGCCGACGACACCATTGTRTTCCTCAGTGGCCGCGTCTCWTATGGAATAGTAAAGGAGATAGATTCTTTRGAYATTCAGCTMGAAGTGCAAAAAAGRAAGAAAACCAAGYTGATATATATCGCSAAGAACAATGTTTTCGCGATTAAATATGGGGACGGGAAAACGGACATTTTCTATGARCCAATGAATGCAGAGGAGTWTTCACTTAGRGARATGGARCTTTTTATCATAGGTGARCARGACGCGWTAARAAAYACRAAGGTTCCRCTTWTATTYGTWGGTGGAATAATAATCGGGGGTGTTTCTGTAWTKWWRTTRGRCCCRTTTYWTGGYYTRCTTCCAGTRWTGCCCTATTCKCTGCTRTCRGGATCYTTTACYAAYAARGTCAARGASRAGGGTGTTTCWAATCCTGATCTRTTAMGRGAAGATACCTATATTACAGGTTATGTCACCAAAGCCAAGAACATTAAGATCCAAAAGGCAGTWACSGGTTCWATYATWGGRTACMTTGSRGGGYTGATMGCRATWGGGGTRMRWGCTCAAATMAACMAAGCCAASTAAAGCMGCTGAAAAAAGTTTTAGAYTTCCTTCTCTTTTCSAAYGTCTTCGTAGCAGTTCCRGTTACCTGTCTCGCCTATGAAACACAGATYATATTTGACCTSGGACTRAATCTGGAGTTTCTACTGCTGATTTATGTYTTRACGTTATTYATTTACTGTTTTCATCGAGTTTATCCAGTTCAGTACAGTTATCAAGGAAAGAACTCCGCACGATTTTCCTGGTATCTGCAAAATAAAATACTCTTCAATTCTATTATGCTAGGCGCCTTGCTCAGTGCCTTGGTATTGCTCGTAGCATATTTTTCATTTCAGCTGTTTTGGTTTGCACCTGTCACGGTGATTGCGTTGTGTTACACCCTTGCCTTGATACCGGCGAGAGGAAGGTGGGTGCGGTTGCGAGACATTCCTTATTTAAAAATATTTATAATCGTAAGCGTGGTCACCTACATTTCGTTTTGTATGCCTTTTTTATGGCATGAGGGGCTGGAAAGCAGTCTCTTACAGCCATCTGTCAAGTTGATGATTTTAGGAAGGGCGCTGTTCTTGTTCGCCATCACCTTGCCTTTTGATATACGCGATCTGGATTTTGATAAAAACACCCGTTTAAAGACCATTCCTGGAGCTGTTGGAGTTCGAAACTCAAAGATCATTTCATTGGTTGTACTTGCTGCTTTTGTGCTCGTTGAATGGGTGCATTATGTTGCGTATGCCGGTGATGCAAAAATATTTTTAGCGTTGGCTGCTTCAGGTGTAGTGGCTGGGATACTGGTGATCAAGGCGCAGCCCAGTAGCTCGGAGTACTTTTATTCATTGGGCCTCGAAGGAACGATGATCGTTCAGTTTCTGTTGGTGCTGTTAGCTAGTGCCATTTAAACACGCTTGTAAGCAGAACTTTTTAGGACGCGCAGAAAGAAGGTGTGCTCATCCACTAAAAGCCAATGCTGCTTCTTGAACATGCGCTCAAAATTCGGCAGTKCGTCAACATCCAATCTGCAGATGGCATTCAACATAAAATAAAGTGAYTTGGTAAGCATTCTGGACAGAAGTCTTGAAGAACCTGAYGACTCTGACTCATGAAAATCAGAGAAAAGCAACAGGCCTCCKGRRGYCATCCATCCACTCAGYTTTTCGCCTAAAAYAKCTAGCTGGGCGTYGGTAAARCAGTCAAGAACGAATGGGGCGACRATRGCATCRTATTTTGTSGCAGWKGAATAWTTGAAAATATCTTCCTSATGAAAWTTRATYTTATCYACCARATGCGCGTGATGKCTCTGAATATATYGCTCRGCATAGGCRATCATATTCGGAGAATTATCCACATAATCTAAAGYTTCGAAAYKGCAATKTGCTTGTAAAGKTTTAATGATCTTTCCTGTTCCTCCGCCTATYAGCAATATTCTTTTCGCCTCTTTGAGTAAAGGGAGRTGATGATTCTGACAATGTTGAATCGCACCYAGAAACAGCAAGGTCTTGGATAAATCRTAAATGGGMGCTACCCTATCATAGTTSSMRRKYRRMMYSRKSMWWGKKRRKKAMCRTCYWSKSCMTGKCMMRTTYKKYSMGYYSSMTGWRMYAGMKMMSKTTCCGTGTGGGCACTTGATACAAAACCCACTTCATATCCAGAAGGTCCCGAATACACACCTTGCTCTAGAAGCTGCTTGTAAAATACGTTGAACGTTTCCATGCTTTGGGGATCGATATCCGAGGCCTTCTTATATTTTTTCGCTTCCCCAAACGCAAACCAGAAAATAGATCCAATCGTAATGAGCTGTACAGGATGGTTATTGCGTTCAATATGGCTGCGAATAATGGCGTAAAATGCGTCTGCATGCCGGGCGAGGTCAGTATAAAACGAATCGTTCAGGCAAGCCTTCAGCTGTGCAATTCCGGCCGCCATGGCCACTGGATTTCCCGATAAAGTTCCCGCTTGATAGACTGGACCCTCGGGGGAAATGTGTCCCATAATTGCTTTACTGCTTCCGTACGCGCCAACAGGTAATCCACCACCAATAATTTTCCCGTAGGTAATAATATCTGGCTGGATATCGTAATGCCTGGCAGCTCCTTCGAAACCAAGCCTGAATCCAGAGATTACCTCATCAAATATCAGCAGCGCTCCGTTTTTTTCACAAGTTTCTTTCAGGAATTGCAAAAAAGATCGGTCCTGTAACAACAAGCCATTATTTGCTGGAACCGGTTCAATGATCACACAAGCAATCTCATTTGGATGATTGCTGAAAGCAGCTTCCACGCCTGTCTTGTCACCAAGATCCAACACAACCGTGTCATTGGAAGAGCCCTTTGTTACTCCCGCTGATGATGACTCACCAAATGTTGCCAATCCTGATCCTGCTTTTACCAGCATGGCATCCGCATGTCCGTGGTAACACCCATCGAATTTGATGATCTTATCCCGTTTGGTCACGCCCCGTGCCAGGCGAATGGCTGACATCACCGCCTCTGTTCCAGAACTTACAAATCGTATGGCATCAATGTACTGGTTGTTCGAAAGTATAAGCTCCGCAAGTTGGTTTTCTAATTGTGTAGGCGCCCCAAACGAAGTGCCCCGCGACATCGTATCATTTAAAGCTTTTAAAACAGTTGGCTCGGCGTGACCGTGGATCAGCGGCCCCCAGGAACAGCAAAAATCTATATAACAATTGCCATCGACGTCCCAGATATGGCACCCTTCACCTCGGTCCATAAATAGAGGGTTGCCACCAACAGATTTAAACGCTCGCACAGGTGAATTGACCCCTCCTGGAAAATAATTCAGCGCTTCTTGATATAGTTTTTCAGATGTTTCGGACTTCATGTTATTGTGTGCTACTTGTCTTATCAATATTAAACCTAAACGGTATTTTGTACTTTTGACGGGCTCAATTTGACCAACCCTTTACGAAAATAATGAACTACGAAAATAGTCTGAATTTTGCACAATCTTTGGATGCAACTGATGAACTTGCGCCTTATCGGGAACGCTTCTATATCCCTGAAGTAAATGGAGAAGACTCGGTTTATTTTTGTGGTAACTCCCTGGGCCTTCAGCCTAAATCTGCAAAATTAATAATTGAACAAGAGTTAAATGACTGGGCAAATTTGGGGGTTAGAGGGCACTTTGAAGCCGAAAACCCTTGGTATTCTTATCATGAAAAGTTTGCAGAGCCGCTCTCGAAAATTGTAGGTGCCCTGCCAAGCGAGGTGGTAGCAATGAACGGCTTGACAGTGAATTTACACTTGCTTTTTGTATCTTTTTATCGCCCTACCTCGCAGCGTTATAAAATCATATGTGAGGCTAAGGCCTTCCCTTCAGATCAATACGCAATAGAATCCCAAATAAAATTGCACGGCCTGAACCTAGATGAGGTACTGGTTGAAGTAGGCCCTAGGGAAGGGGAATCATGTATTCATCATGAAGATATTATTTCGGCCATAGAGGAGCATAAAGAGCATCTAGCACTTGTTTTCATCGGTGGTGTTAATTACTATAGTGGACAGCGATTCGATATGGCAGCCATCACAGAAGTAGGCCAAAAGGCTGGTGCTTTGGTAGGATTTGATCTGGCCCACGCGGTGGGCAATGTTGAACTCGATTTACATGATTGGAATGTTGATTTCGCGGCTTGGTGCTCCTATAAGTATCTCAATTCTGGATCCGGAGGTGTGGCCGGAGCGTACGTCCACGAAAGGCATTTTGGGGAAGAGGTGTTGCGATTTGCCGGATGGTGGGGATACAACAAAGAGACAAGATTTAAGATGGAGCAAGGCTTCAGACCCATTCCGTCTGCTGAAGGATGGCAACTGAGCAATGCGCCCGTATTGTCGATGGCGGTTCACAAAGCTTCGCTTGATATCTTTAGCGAAATAGGAATGCAGAAACTCTTTGAAAAACGCAATAAATTAACCGGGTTCCTTGAATTTCTGATAGTCGCAAATGCACCTGAGGTGAAGGTGATCACACCAGCTGATCCGAATGAACGCGGATGTCAATTGTCAATGTTGCTTGAATCTGGGGGCAAAGAGAGATATGAAGCATTGGGTAAAGCTGGGGTGGTAGCAGATTGGAGGGAGCCCAACGTGATAAGGGTTGCACCCGTTCCGCTATACAATACGTTTGAGGATGTATATAAATTTGGCGAGATTATCGGTTCTAATAACTAGGAAGTTTGGGAGATGTTCCTGGCAATACACTCGTTGAGGGAGAGGATTATTATTTTAATCCTGAAGGCTTGATGGTTATGACAGAGCGATATCACTTGAAAAGAGGGTTTTGCTGTGAGAATGCGTGCAAACATTGTCCTTACGGATTTAATAAAAATAGCTGACGATTAAATAGGTATTTATGAGTGTTATGGAGTCGAAATTGGATATCAGTAAGCTTAAAACCCCAACCGGAACGGAGATCAGCTGTAAGGGTTGGCTACAAGAAGCGGCATTGAGAATGTTGCACAACAACCTTGATCCTGAGGTAGCCGAAAGGCCGGAAGACCTCATTGTCTATGGCGGAACTGGGAAAGCAGCTCGCAATCCTGAATCCTTTCACTTGATTGTGAAGGCGCTAAGAGATTTGGAAAATGACGAGACGTTACTCATCCAATCAGGAAAGCCCGTTGGTATCTTACCAACACATACAGATGCACCGAGGGTGGTTATTTCGAACTCCATGTTGGTTCCACACTGGGCGACCTGGGAGAAGTTCCGGGAGTTGGAAGCCAAAGGGCTCACAATGTATGGTCAAATGACTGCTGGCTCGTGGATTTACATCGGTTCTCAGGGTATCGTACAGGGTACGTATGAAACATTTGGTGAGGCGGCAAGACAAGATTTCGGTGGCTCACTGAAGAATACAATTTCGGTGACAGCTGGACTAGGAGGAATGGGTGGTGCTCAACCCCTGGCGATCACCATGAATGAAGGCGTTTGCCTTGCCGCTGAGATAGAAGAGTGGCGGATCCAAAAAAGATTGGATACAAAGTATGTCGATGAGATGACGCACGATATCGATGCGGGAATAGATCGGGCGCTTGAAGCGAAAAAAAATGGGGAGGCCGTGTCGATTGGGGTTGTTTGTAATGTTGTGGATTTACTGCAACATCTTATTGATAGAAACATCACCCCTGACCTGCTAACCGATCAAACTTCAGCGCATGATCCTCTGGTAGGATATTTCCCACAAAACTTAACTGTTGAAGAAGCGAATGTACTGCGCGAAGCCAATCCTGAACAATATGTGGAGCTATCAAAGAAAACAATGGTGAGGCATGTAAAACAGATGTTGGAACTTCAATCTCGGGGAGCCATAACTTTTGATTATGGAAATAATTTAAGAGGACAGGCTTTAGAACAGGGTGTTGAAAACGCCTTTGACTTTCCGGGTTTTGTACCCGCTTATATTAGGCCGTTATTCTGCGAGGGTAAAGGGCCGTTCAGGTGGGCGGCTTTGTCAGGTGATCCCAATGACATTCATGTCACCGATCAACTGATGATGGAGCTCTTTCCTGAAAATGAGGGATTGATACGATGGATTAAATTGGCCAGTGAGAAAATTGCTTTTCAGGGCCTACCTTGTCGTATTGCTTGGCTTGGAATGGGAGAGCGTGAGAAAGCTGGGGTCGCATTTAATAAACTGGTAGCTGAGGGAAAGGTGAAAGCGCCAATCGTGATTGGAAGGGACCACCTGGATACAGGGTCAGTTGCTTCACCGTACAGAGAAACGGAAGGGATGAAAGATGGCTCAGATGCCATTGCCGACTGGCCCATTCTAAATGCTTTAATTAATACTGCTGGTGGTGCCAGTTGGGTATCCGTCCATCATGGTGGAGGGGTTGGAATAGGGTATTCAATCCATGCTGGAATGGTAGTTGTGGCCGATGGTACTGAGCAAGCAGAAAGGCGATTGAAACGCGTATTGAATAACGACCCTGCAATGGGTGTCATTCGCCATTCAGATGCAGGATATGATATAGCACAGGATACTGAGAGGAAGTTCAGATTGAACCTGAAAGAAAGGGTGAAATAGAAAATATGCAGAAAGCTGGAAAAATATTATTTACCCTGTTGGCCCTTGGATTGTTATTCAATTCATGCACCAAGGATACTGAACCTAGAGAGGCAACGAGGGAGGATTATATAGGCTTTTGGCAATGTGATGAATTCGACCTTAACCAGATATTACTGGCCACATTTCAAATTGAAATTATCGCTGATCCTTCAGACGAGAATAAGGTATTGATCGACAATTTTAATCTGCAGGGACAAGGGTTTCGGGCTGAGGCTACGATATTCAGCACCAATATCGATATTCCACAGCAGTGGGTTTCTGCTACGGCAGTACTCGGTTCTGGTTTTATGGCCAATAGCTTATTACGCCTTGAATTGCAGTACACCATAGATGATGGAAGTGGGCAACCCGAATCCATCACCGCCGTTTGTGTGAAGCTATAATTTGCGGTTTTTATCTTGATACCACGATTCTTCTGTTCAAAGATCCTTTCTCCGTATATACGCTGATAAAGTAAACGCCGTTTGGAAGTTCCCCTAAATTGAGATCTTCTCTTAAGGACGAATTGCCGCTGTAGCTACTTACCAATAGTATTTCTCCGACTAGATTTCGCACCTGAACGTTGAAATCCATGTGCCTGGAGAATTCAATGGCCAGGGTGACTACGCCATTCGTGGGATTTGGGTAAACCTCAAATGAGAGCCCCAAATCTAGCTCTCCAATTCTGTCAAAAATCTCAACTTGGGCAGATCCTGAAGCAGTACATCCATTGGCATCCGTGACGGTTACGCTGTAAGTTCCAACGGATAACCCAGTAGCCACTGAATCTGTTTGGGCCCCGGGATCATTCCATAAATACGTATAAGGACCGGAACCTCCCGTGACATTCACCGAAGTAACGCCATCGTCAATACCCAACAATTGGAGTGTGTCACCTGTCATCACAAGGGTTAAGCTTGACCCCTCTCCAACAGAATCACTCACTGAAATGGTACATCCATTTACATCGGTTACCACTACCGAAACGGCACCTCCACACAATCCGGCTGCTGTCGCTGTGGTCTGAGCTCCTGGATCATCCCATAAGTACACATAAGGCGTCAGGCCTCCTGTCACTGTTGCATTAGCCGTTCCATCACAAATGCCTGCACAACTAGCGGCAGTTGTTGAAGTTGCCACACCTATCGGTGAACCAGGTTCAGTAAGTGTTACGCTAATCGTCGTTGTGCATCCGGTAGCATCAGTAATTAAACAATTCACGGTACTGGCACAAAGTCCTAAAGCAGCGTCATTGGTCTGAGCACTTGGGTCATTCCATAGATAGGCATAGGGAGCGGTTCCTCCACTTGCGGTGATCGTTGCCGAACCATCGCAAGCCCCGGTGCAGCTTATGTTGTTACTACTGGAGATAATCGCCAATAACCCACCTGGGCTGTTCACAGAGTCTGAGGTAGAGGCGGAGCATCCATTCAAATCGACAATCGTCAAATTGTAAATACCGGAACAAAGTGCAAATGCGGTGTCGGTGGTTTGAATGGTAGGGTCATCCCAAGTATAAGCATAAGGTGCTGTACCCCCGCTTACTACTGATGAAATGGAGCCGTCACAAGAGCCACAACTACTAACGTCAATAGCGCTTGTTGAGATGCCGATTGCCGTGGGAGCCGTTATCCCCAATGACAGGCTATCCATACATCCATTGGCATCTACTACCACAACCGTGAAGGTACCATTACACAATCCAGTTGCCGTCAAGGTATTCTGTACGGCCGGGTCGTTCCATGCATAGGTGTATGGAGCTGTTCCACCGGTTACAGTGACCGTGGCTGCCCCATCACATAACCCATTACAGCTCGGGTTAATTGAGGACCCGCTTAATGTCAATGCTGCCGATTCTGTTATGGTGTCTGAGGCAAATGCCACACATCCATTACCATCTGTTAGCATCACGGTGTAAATTCCAGCGCAAAGCCCTGTAGCTGTTGTATCAGTTTGGGCTCCTGGGTCATCCCATAAATAGGTGAAAGGCAGCGTGCCTCCCGTTGCTGACAAGGTGGCTGTACCATCACAAGTTCCATTACAAGCAACATCCGTTGCAGAAACCGATACTAAAGGTGCTCCAGAATTACCTACAGGGGTGCTCCCCAATGCCGTACATCCATTTGCATCAGTTACCGTTACATTGTATGTTCCAGCGGCAATTGCACTTGCGGTGTCATTTGTTTGTACAGCCGGATCATCCCATAGGTACGTAAAGGGTGCCGCTCCATTTGTGACTGATACGGAGGCCATTCCATCTGATGCTCCGCAATTGGCCTGCGTTGATGACAACGTCAGGGATATCGCAATAGGGTCTAACAAGCTAAAGGCAGTCGAACTCACACATCCATTGTCATCAATTAGAATCAGGTTATAATTTCCTGCACAAAGTCCAGTGACCGTGCTTCCAAGAGCGATCGTATCCCCTAAGGAATCTGTCCACATGTGAGTATACGGTGCGGTTCCGCCGGTGGCTGCTCCCGTTGCCGTTCCGTCGCAAGAACCCGCACAACTTATGGCTGTAGAAGAGACTGTTGCACTGAGTGCAATGGGTTCCGATATGATGGCTGAATCGGTAGCGGTACAACCATTAGCATCTGTAAGCGTTACGGTATGTACGCCCGCACACAAATTGACACAGGACGAATCCGAGCATCCAGAAGGAGACCATAAATAATTATAGGGTGTGGTGCCTCCGTTGGCAGCGACCGAAGCTGAGCCATCACAGGCACCAAAGCAGGAAACGTCGTTGGATGAAATGACCAGGTTCAATGGAGCAGGTTCAGTGATGGTTGCTATGGCAGAACCAATGCAACCCAGGCTGTCCATAACCGTTCCTATGTAAATTCCAGCGACTAAAGCCGTAGCGGTAACGTTGCCTTGTGCTGCAGGGTCATCCCAAGAATAGGTGTAAGGAGGGGTACCCCCGATGGCACTTAAAGTTGCCGATCCGTCTGATCCCCCATCACAGGATACATTCGTGATTGAAGAAATCGTTACTGTAGCGGCTCCGATATTGTTGACGGTAACAATGCCGGTAACAACACATCCTGTTGCGTCGGTTACGTCAACGCTATATCCTCCAGCTGCCAATCCTGTTGCAGTATCATTGGTTTGTGCCCCTGGATCATCCCATAGATAGATATATGGCCCAACCCCGCCAGCTGCTAAAACGCTCACCTGGCCATTAGAAATCCCACAGGTTGCATCTATGCTGGACATTGTTGGTACAATGAGTGAGGGTTCTGAAATGATGACCGACACTGTATCTAAACAGCCATTTGCATCCATGATCCCCACCGTCCAGGTACCAGCACAAAGGCCTATAGACGTACTATCCGTTTGTCCTCCCGGTGCATCCCAATTATAGAAATAGGGAGCTGTTCCGCCTACGGGAGTTACTGTTGCCATACCATCACAGGATGCGCTACAGCTGTTATTGGTGGAGTCGGTTATGCTTGATGTAAGTGTCGACGGTTCACTGATTACTACTCCAACTGAATCAACACATCCATTGCCATCGGTAACAATAACGGTGTATGGGCCAGCACATAATCCTAGGGCCATTGCGTTGGTTTGCGCACTTGGGTCATTCCATAAAAAGCTGTACGGGGCAGTGCCACCTGAAGCAGAGCCGGTCACATCACCATCACATATACCATTACAACTTACATTATTTGAATCACTGATACTTGCCAATAATGCTGTAGGTTCTGAGATGACAACGATAGCCGTGTCAGAGCAACCATTGACGTCTACCACTGCAAAACTAAAGCTGCCTGCACAAAGCCCAGTTGCTGTTAAACTGATCTGTGCTCCTGGGTCATCCCATAAATAGGCATAAATTCCGGTTCCGCCGGTAGCCGAACCAGTTGCAACAGCATCACAGGCTGCATTACAGGAGGCATTCGTATTACTGAGGATTCCTGCTGAAAGCGCTGCAGGCTCGGCAATAACTATTATATCGACACTCGTGCAACCATTAGAATCGGTAATATTTACCGTAAATGTCCCCGCGCATAGAGCAACTGCCGTCCCTGTGGTTTGCGCTCCTGGGTCATCCCATAGAAAGCTATAAGGTGGTGCTCCACCCCCTGCTATGGCGGTAACATTGCCGTCGCATAAGCCATTACATGAAGTATTGTTGCTGGCTATAATGGCGGAGACCAGTGATAGTGGCTGATCAATATTTACAGAAATAAATGCCTGACATCCATTGTTGTCCGTGATCGTAGCGTTATAGATTCCTGAGCAAAGCCCCACAGCAGTATCGGTGATCTGGCTGAGAGGATCATCCCACAGATATGCATAGGGAAGAACACCGCCAGCTGCTAAAGCAATTGCGGCTCCATCACAGAAGCCAAAACACGTTGCATCAATACCATCCGAAGTTAAAGTAAGCAATGGAGGCTGTGTGATCACTACCGCCGCACTATCCTGACAACCGATATTATCGGTGATAATCACCTGATAATTGCCAGCTACCAAGCCTGTTGCTGTTGCCGTTGTCTGTGCTCCCGGAT
>JAESRW010000172.1 GCA_016764395.1 Flavobacteriales bacterium | reverse complement strand
AAGGCACAGTCACGCATATTTGGTATTATGATAACAAGAAAATGGCCGCAGTAACACTTGCCTATAAAGGGCCGCGATGGAGAACATTCAGTTCAAAGCATATTATGACTTCGTGGACAGGGGAATGGAGGGCAGAGGCCGTTTCTGAAGAAGGTACAGTCTTGAAGAGTGTCACGTTTACTGTGAAATAGTATTTTCTGGCCGCTTCCTTATTGGCCTCAACGCTTTGCTTTCGCTAAAGTGTATTTCAAATTAGTATAGGTGAATAGTTAAGCGTTCATTCTTGGAAGGTAGTTTCTTTAGGGCTATTGGATAATTATGAATTGTAGGATATTGAAGAGTAATTGGGAAGGGTGAAACGCAATCGAGAATCGAAATCACAAAATCCTCTATTGAACGCTGGAAAGGATGTAGATAAGCCTTTAGACGGGGAGCTCCCTTAGTCCGCAATAATCCCATCCCTTATGATGAGCTTTCTGTCTGACATATTGGCCAACTCTTCGTTGTGCGTAGCGATAAGAAAAGTTTGTTGAAACTTGTCTCTCAAGGTGAAGAACAGCTCGTGAAGTTCCTTGGAATTTACGGAGTCAAGATTTCCCGAAGGTTCATCCGCAAATACAACAGCAGGTTGATTGATCAAAGCTCTGGCAACTGCCACTCTTTGTTGCTCACCGCCCGAAAGTTCGTTCGGCTTGTGCTCAACCCGGTCCTTCAATCCCAAAAAATCCAGCAATTCCATGGCTTTATCCTGGGCATCGGATTTTGATAAATTGCCTATAAATGCAGGGATACAAACATTCTCAAGCGCTGTGAACTCAGGTAACAGGTGATGGAATTGGAATACAAAACCTATGTGTTCATTTCTGAATTTGGCCAAGTGTTTTCCACGCAGTCCACTTACCTCAATACCATTTACAACCAGTGTTCCTGAGTCGGCCTTATCAAGTGTTCCCGCTATTTGAAGAAAGGTTGTCTTACCTGCACCTGATGCTCCTACTAAGGATACAATTTCCCCAGGTTCAATATTGATGTTAACACCTCTAAGAACCTTCAGGGAACCGTAAGCTTTTACTATGTTCTTTGCTTTAATCAAGTCTGCAAATTACCTTTTAATCGCTTCGAAAATTAGCACTTCAGGGGTCTGCGAATCTACAAATAGTTAACCGATGGATTGGGGAATTCGTTGTATTCTTAGCTAAACCGCGTCCCCTTGATAAGTCAACCCTTTCTAAGTAGGCCAAATTCATGGAAAACAGGAACTAAGAATCTGCAATCTGAGCAACATCAGAAGCCTAACAAATAACCACTATTTCCCATCCGACACACGCTTAAGAGCATTGGATTATCCCATCAAATAAGCTACATTTGTTTCGCTGGTGGCGGTTGTAAGCCGGCGGGAATATTATCAGGCAGTAACGCAATTATTGATGCTCTATTCCACTGTTAAATGGATGGTTATAATGATCCGGATGACTGCACATCTAGCATCCGTCATTCGTAGCACCAAGAACGAAATTTATTAAAAACCTTTATACAATATAAAGGACGAACACAAAGTATCAAGCAATGAATATACATGAATATCAGGCTAAGGAAATCCTGGCGTCACACGGAGTTAAAATTCAGCAAGGAATTGCCGTTGACACGGCTGAAGAGGCAGTAGAAGCGGCCAAGGAATTGAACGGAGAGACAGGAACTGAGTGGTGGGTGGTAAAAGCTCAAATTCACGCTGGGGGCAGAGGTAAAGGAGGCGGGGTAAAACTAGCTAAATCACTGGATGAGGTGAAAAAAATCGCAGGCGAGATCCTGGGCATGCAGCTCATTACCAAACAAACTGGTCCCGAAGGGAAATTGGTAAGTAAAGTGTTGATCACAGAAGATTGCTACTATCCCGGTGATTCAGAAACTGAAGAATATTACATGAGCGTGCTGCTAAATCGGGAAACCGGACGCAATATGATCATGTATTCGCCTGAAGGTGGGATGGATATAGAAAGTGTAGCTGAAAATACGCCTGAGTTGATTTTTACAGAAGAAATCGATCCAGCAGTAGGATTGCAGGGATTTCAGTGCCGGAAAATAGCCTATAACCTTGGCCTGTCTGGTACGGCGTTCAAAGAGATGGGAAAATTTGTGGTCGCGCTTTATGAAGCATATGAAGGATCGGATTCGTCCATGTTTGAGATTAATCCTGTGCTGAAAACCTCTGATGATTTAATAATGGCAGTTGACGCCAAGGTGGACTTGGATGACAATGCCCTCTACCGCCACAAGCATTACGCTGAGATGAGAGATGAGGCCGAAGAGGACCCTTTCGAAGTGGAAGCAGGCAAATTTGGACTGAACTATGTAAAGCTCGATGGTAACGTCGGTTGTATGGTCAACGGTGCCGGATTGGCAATGGCCACCATGGATATCATTAAACTATCAGGTGGAGAACCAGCCAACTTCCTGGATGTAGGGGGAACAGCTGATGCTGAAACAGTGGAAAATGGTTTCAGGATTATTCTCAAAGATCCCAAAGTTAAAGCGATACTGATCAACATCTTTGGTGGTATTGTACGTTGTGACAAAGTCGCTGAAGGCGTGGTAGCAGCCTATAAGAACATCGGAGAGATCAATGTGCCGATTATTGTGAGGCTACAGGGTACCAACGCTGAAGAAGCAAAAAAAATCATCGATGAATCGGGATTAGAGGTACTTTCAGCTGTATTGCTGCAAGAGGCAGCGGATAGGGTAAGAGAGGTATTGGCATAGGTCGGGATATATATTCATGAAAAAAATACTGGTTGCAAATAGGGGAGAGATTGCACTGCGTGTCATGCGCTCGGCAAGGGAAATGGGTATCAAAACCGTAGCAGTATATTCGACTGCTGATCGTAATTCACCACATGTGGCCTATGCAGATGAGGCGGTGTGTATTGGAGAAGGGCCTTCATCAGAGTCTTACCTAAAGGTTGATGAAATACTCAAAGTTTGCCGAAATCTGAAGGTAGACGGAGTGCATCCGGGTTATGGCTTCTTGTCTGAAAATGCAGGCTTTGCGAAAAAAGTGAAGGCAGCTGGCGTTACCTTTATTGGGCCTACCCCCAAGGCAATTGAGATCATGGGTAACAAGTTAGCCGCCAAGAAGGCTGTTCAGAAGTACGATATTCCCATGGTGCCAGGCACAGACGAGGCGATTACCAATGGTGAAATGGCTGCTAAAATCGCCAAAGAAATTGGTTATCCTATCCTAATTAAAGCCTCTGCGGGGGGAGGTGGAAAGGGAATGCGTGTAGTGCATCAGGCCAGCGAAATTGAAGATCAAATGAAACTCGCGGTAAGCGAGGCCACATCTGCATTTGGTGATGGATCTGTTTTTGTAGAGAAATATGTAAGTGCTCCGCGCCATATTGAAATTCAAATATTAGCAGATAAACATGGAAATGTAGTGCATCTTTTTGAGCGAGAGTGCTCAATCCAACGCAGACATCAGAAGGTTATTGAAGAAGCTCCGTCTTCAGTGCTTACAGACGAGCTGAGGAAAGAGATGGGGAAAGCAGCGATCAAGGTTGCAAAATCCTGCCGCTACGTGGGTGCAGGCACGGTTGAATTCTTGTACGATGATGGTGCCTTCTATTTTCTGGAAATGAATACCCGATTACAGGTAGAACATCCGGTTACAGAAATGATTGTCGGGTTAGACTTGGTGAAGGAACAAATCCGCATAGCCAGAGGTGAAAAACTGCAATTTAAGCAAGAGGATATCAAGATAAATGGACATGCTATTGAAGCCAGGGTTTACGCGGAAGATCCGTATAACAACTTCATGCCCAACACGGGCCGTTTGGTAGGATATAGAGTTCCTCAGGGGCCAGGTGTGCGAGTGGATGATGGTTATGAGGAGGGGATGGACATTCCAATTTATTATGACTCAATGATCTCTAAGCTGATTGTCCATGCGAGAGATAGGAGTGAGGCCATCAAAAAACTAGCGCTTGCTATTGATGAATATCGAATTGTAGGCTTGGAAACTACGTTGCCTTTTTGCAAATTTGTTTTAGGTCATAAAACATTTAAATCCGGTGATTTTAATACACACTTTGTAGCCGATCATTTCACTCCGGAGGTGTTGGGTGAGGGAGCCAGCGACAAAGCAAGAGAAGTTGCGGTAATTCTCGCGGCTAAGATAATGGGCAAAGAGAGCAGGAAGAATTTTTCACAGAATGGTGCCGCAGCGAAGAGATCTGTATGGAAAGAAAAGCGCCTGGCTGAACAATAAAATGCCTTTTCCGAGAGTATCTAAGTAGGGATAACGTTAAGCAACTTATTGCGTATAACGCTAGATAGGAGTTTGGTGGAGCGGATGTTGCCAGATTATTTGCTATGAGGTATATCGCTACTGTATTGTTGCTTTCAGTATTGGTTTTCGGAGAAGCTCTTTCTCAGATTTCCCAAGGACTTATTGTCAAGGCATACGTGATAGAAGGTGATACAGTCATCTTGGATAATTTACCCGCTATTGTCATCCAGGAAGAACGCCAATTCAAGAACAAGAGACAAGCTACCCGGTACAATCGCCTGGTGAGAAACGTAAAAAAGGTCTATCCTTACTCCCAATTAGCGGCAGCGTTGTTATTGAAGTACAATGATACGTTGATGGCTGCTACCGATAAACGGGCGCAGCGGAAAATCATGAAGAAAGCTGAAAAGGAGCTCTGGAATAAATATGGGAATGAGTTGAAAAAGATGACGATGTCCCAGGGTTTGATTCTTATTAAACTCATTGATCGTGAGACTGGCTCTACCTCGTATGAATTGGTGCAGGACTTGCGTGGTTCGTTCACTGCCTTTATCTTCCAGGGTCTGGCGCGCTTGTTTCACTTAAACCTCAAGGCCTCTTATAACGACGATGGTGAAGACCAACGCATTGAAGATATTGTATTATTGATTGAGCGAGGAGCTATCTGAGATTTTCCTTGCTTTTATTGTCCTGCCCTATTTATTCGAACGTAATTCGTTTTAATACTGTTATAAGGTGTATGTATAGGACGTTGATTATCGCATTCATCTCTTTTGTAGCAAGTGTCAATTGCTTTGGACAGAATATCAAGTTTAAGCAAGACACCAGGTTTGATACGCTCAATGTTTGGTTATCGCTGCCTGTAGCGTTGGATTCAACAATGAAGGTTGATCTCTGGTACGTATTTGATTCTCTGGTGAGTGATTTCAACGTACAGGATAACCTGTATAAACTGAAAATAGAGGCGTCCCCTGGCTTAAACGCCATGCAGTTTAAGATGGGCCCCATTCGATACGTTGACCTCAAGCGCAACATTGGACTAACAGTGATGAATGCTGTATTTGTAGTTGGAACGGCCTATGTTTTCACGCTGACTGGAATTGTGGTGCCTTTTCTAATATTTCCTTCCGCCTTCGGCAAGTTGTACATCAGCTTGTCATCAGACGTGACGGCAATGCAGGGAATTTCAAAAAACTTTATCGGAGGAAATGGATATTGGTTGAGCAAGCAAAAGCAACGACAACGGTACCTAATAGGCTTTGAGGACCGTGTGTTTCGGTCACTGTCTAATGCGCATAAAAATTACCGTAAAAACGTTAAAACAATGGCGAAACAGCCTGCTTCCTAACGTAGCTATCTGATTTATTGGATTACATCTAGCGTGCTTTGGCCCGATCCGTTAACTGTACGTAAGACAGGACATGAGCAGTTTGTTATAAAGTATGTCCTTCGGCCGCCGAAGGCTTGCCGAAGACGCGGCAAATTGAAGATTGTAAGTGTCAAATGGAAAATTTTAACATGCACCATTTTACATCTTCAATTTGACATTTCTACGGTACGGTACGGTACGGCACGCGGTAACAGCAAATGCTCTCACTGCTTCCCTACTGTCTTCCGCTAGGCAACAGTTCAGATTAAAGCAAGAGGTGCACAGGTCTGGGGGGGCGTTTCCAGGGTAGGGGCAGCGTTTAAAATGATAACCACAGAGCACACAGAGATTGCACAGAGGTCACCAAGAGTGATTCGATTTTAAACCTCTGTGCTCTTTGTGCCTTCTTTGTGCCCTCCGTGGTTAATAAATTGCCATGATTTTAGATGCTGTATGCTCCAATAAATTTCACCAAAAGGGCACCTCCCCAACTGTTCAATTTACGAAAACGTAGATCCAAAAGCAGCCTTCTTGTACCACTAGCTCGTAAATGTAGTCAACCAGTATAACTGCCCTTTGAACACTTAGTTCTTCGCAAATCGATCGGATACGATGAGCTCTTTAGAGCCCCTTTCGTATCTATAAAACCCTTGGCCAGATTTTACGCCTAAATCCCCGGCTTTGACCAGTTCGATGAGCACGGGGCTGGGAGCGTACTTGTCATTTGACAATCCATCATGAAGTACTTCCATGATTGACAAACAAACATCCAGGCCGATAAAATCTGCAAGATGTAACGGTCCCATTGGATGGGCCATTCCGATCTTCATGACACTATCGATCTCCATTACACCCGCCACACCTTCCTGCAGAGAAATGATCGCCTCATTAATCATCGGCATCAAAATACGATTGGCAACGAATCCAGGAAAATCGTTCACCTCCACGGGTGATTTTTGCAAGTTTCTGGAGAGCTCCATAACAGTAGCTGAAGTTGCGCTTGAAGTTTCCTTTCCATTGATTACTTCCACCAATTTCATGATAGGAACTGGATTCATAAAATGCATTCCGATCACTTTCCCGGGCCGATTGGTGACCGCTGCAATTTTGGAAATAGGAATGGAGGAAGTATTGCTGGCAAGGATGGTATCTGGCCCGCAAAGGGCATCTAACTCTTTGAATATACTGAGCTTAATCTTTTCATTCTCAGTGGCTGCTTCAATCACCAGGTCGGACTCTGCAGCAGCATCCAATGTCGTATGCGCTGTGATATTGTCAAGTGTCATTTGACGAACGGCCGCTGTAATTTTCTCCTTGGTGACCATCCTGTCCAGATTTTTTGAAATGATGGCCATCCCTTTGTCAAGCTGCTCCTGGGAAATATCAATCAAGCGTACCTTGTACTTTGTTTGGGCAAAAACATGCGCAATTCCATTTCCCATGGTCCCTGACCCAATAACTGCTATATTTTTCATAGTTCAATATTTGACTACGAAGATAGAGAATTCCTTTCTTCATCTAAATTCGGGAGAGCGATAATACAGAAAGAAGAACCTCGGAATCTCAAATCCCTATTGTAAGCCCCACTTACCTTCCGTTTCCACGAATAACCGTAAGCACGGTATAGATCAAAATTTTAAAGTCAACGATCAATGACATGTTCTCAATATAGATGATGTCATACTTCAACCGCTGTATCATCTCATCTACATTTTCGGCATAGCCGTACTTTACTTGACCCCAAGAGGTGATGCCAGGCTTTACCTTTTGGAGGTGTACGTAATGGGGTGAAATTTTCACAATTTGATCGATGTAGAATTGCCGCTCCGGCCGGGGGCCCACAAGGGACATATCACCTTTTAGGACATTGAAGAATTGTGGTATTTCATCTAATCGAATCTTACGCATAAACCGGCCAAAGGAGGTGATTCGAGGATCATTCTCACTCGATAGGGCTGGCCCTGCATCTTCGGCATCCGTTCTCATAGATCGGAACTTGATGATTCTGAATGGTTTGCCGTGTATCCCAATTCGTTCGTGGGTGTAGAACACAGGACCCTTGGAGCTGAACTTCACACAACACGCGGTGAATAGAAACATTGGCGATCCGATGACCAGGACCAGAAGGGAAGTCACAAAATCAATGGCCTGTTTGGCATACTGTTGCCAGACGGGCATGATGTCATGCGATACCTCAATCAAAGGCGTCCCGTAAATGGCGCTCATCTTTACAGAACCAGAGAGGATATCGTACATATCCGGTGTGATTTTAACCCGAACCTGGCGCTGCTCCAATTTTGTGAGTATCGTTTTGATGTTTACATGTTCCGAGGTTTCTATCGCTAGAATGACTTCCTCGATCTCATGCTTGTCAATCACCTGCAGAATATCGTCAGTTCCACCCAGGTGGGGCATATGCTCTCTTAAGGCCGACCCATTATTACCATTGATATGAACAAATCCAGCGAACTTATTTCCGGCAGAGCGGGCTGCCTCTTGCATCTCCGCATAGGTATCGAACGCCTTGTCATTACTACCCACCAATAAGGTAGGAAAGCCAATTATCCGATTGTGGATTTTATTTGCAGCAATGCTGGTTAAAATCAACCGCGGAATAAATGTCAACAAAAAATGAAACGACAATAGGACGAAGAAGGATGTGTAATACTGTTTGTAGGAAGCTACTTCATCATCCAATAAGAGTGCGAAAAAGATAATGAGTACCCCGATGAATGAGATGAACAAGGTCTGGCCCAACTCGAGTATTCGAGATTTTCTATAGATGTTTTTATAGGTACCCGTAATGAGGTAAAGGGCCAGCCAGGTAATTGGAATGGCGATGATTCCAATGTGGAATTTTTCTCCAAACTCCAGTGACGTATGCTCGATATAAAGCTTTCGATAACTGTAAAATGCGGCCCATGCCAAACCCGAGGCAAACAAATCCGCCAAAACATATTTTAGGGTCTGTAATCTTCTATTCATCATTGATGAATGAGTTTGATATTGTCCAGCAAGATCCTATTGTTCGGTACATTGGCATTAAAAGAGCAGAAGAAGTAGATTTCGAAGCTGAGCGCATCCGTATGTGTCTTTAGGTAATCCGTAAGATCAATATAAACTTTGTTCCATTCATTAGACGGAAAAAGGTTTAAGAAAGCAGGCAGCGTCTCCGGTCCCTGTATGGTGTTCTTTATTGCTCCAACGGATAATTCAATATTGGATGCATAATGCAATTCCAGATAAGTGGGCAAGCCAAGGGGAAGGGTAAATTGTTGGCCAGAGGTAGCACCAAAATAAACTTTCCTGTTAGCATCTACGCGGATCACCGCAGATTTTGAACCCATTGCCGGCAAAGAAGTAACAGATTCCCGTGWCAGGGAAGTATCGCTGAGMGCATGYGATTCCAACAGACTGCCAATTTCAAAATCCTCCAACCATTTAAAGGTAACCGTGGGRTAATAGGAAACTTKTGGCGTAATGTTCACCGTGGTTCCTGGGATTAAGTCRACYGACATRSWKACGTCAGCAATGAAAGGATAAATATCACGYGTTGAACCAATCCCATTCACTTTGATTCCGGGGAATATACGGATATCTTGCTTTCCACTTCCCARYACMGGAATRGACGCCGGTAGTTCATACGCTCCAATTGAAGTGTCATTTACRAACACCCAGGCATCCGTAATYTTATGATCGYCAGTACCTTCTTCAACRTAATTGGTGGMTAAATCAAATGATGWGATACTTATATAGGAAGGTGCAYCAATAGCAGGGTCTAGAGAGTCGCACCCCATAAATGGAAGAACGACCAGCAGCAGTGCTATTGTTAGTGCAGAGTGGTTTATTTTGTGTCCTAACAACAAGGGCAGTCCAGATAATGACATCAGAACGAGAGGTGTTGTCTATTATTGTGCGGAGAAAAGATTTTAAGTCCACCGCTTAACGGGCTGAAATTGGAGGCAAATGGGTGTAGATATAGGATTTTGCTGGATAAAAACCCGAAACAGTGGAAAATCAATGCGATAAAAAATTTAGGGTAGGTGGTCATTGGCGCGAAGTTCAAATATCCCATTCTTCTGTCTATCCAACTTGACACATTATAAAACACCTTGGTTCAGCGACATTTTATCCAGGATTCGATGGGCGACGTCAAGTGCCTGGTAACCATCATCTATGGTGACCAACGGAACTGTATTCTCATTGATTGCACGGGCGAGACATTCCAACTCCAGCTTGATAGAATTCACTGTTTCGATCTCTGGATTGTCGAAGTAAAGTTGCTTTTTTGTCCCTTTATTACCCACATCTAATATAATTGCGAATGGGTCCTCCTCACTCTGCTTATCTGCATCTTTAATTTTAACCAGGTTGACCTCCTTCTCTAAAAAATCCACCGTGACATAGGCTTCCCTTTGAAAAAACCTGGATTTTCTCATGTTCTTCAGGGAAATCCGGCTGGCGGTAAGGTTGGCTACGCATCCGTTGTCAAACTCTATTCTGGCATTGGCAATGTCCGGCGTATCGCTTACTACTGCTACTCCGCTAGCGCTAATCGTTTTGATATTCGATTTTACCACACTCAGCACGATATCGATGTCGTGTATCATGAGGTCCAGTACCACAGGTACATCAGTTCCCCTTGGGTTAAACTGGGCCAGACGGTGCGTTTCAATAAACATCGGATTTGAACAGTAGGGTGCAGCTGCGATAAACGCGGGATTGAATCGTTCCACATGGCCTATTTGAACCTTTACATCTGCTTCTCGCACCAATTCTTTCAACTCCCTTGCTTCATCAAGGGTGTTGGTTACCGGCTTTTCAATAAATACGTGTTTTGATTGGGTGAGCGCTGATACTGCACAATCATAGTGTGAAATGGTTGGTGTAACGATATCAACAACATCCACACTGTCTATGAGCTCTTCTAACGACCTGAATTTCGGAAGGTTTAGTTCAGTTTTGATCTGTTCAGCGTTCTCATCGCTGTGATCGTAGAAACCTACAAGGTCAAAATCCTGAATCTCCTTTAGCTGTTGAATATGGATTCTACCCAGATGTCCAGCTCCTACAACACCTATCTTTAGCCTTGAATTATTCATGATCTTCTACACCCTATAATTTCCGAAAACGATTCAAAAGTACAAATACTCTACGTAGGGTTTCCAATTGTTAAAATCTCAGTAAGATTGTTGGTATCTCTTGCGTGTTTAAGCTTCTTAATTTTGATAATTTTGAGCTCACAAAAGGTTTATGGCAGATTCATATAAATATAAAGGTCTTAGGCAAAAGCTAGTTGACCACCTTCGAGAGAAAGGCATCCAACAAGAGGCCGTTCTATCAGCGATTAATGCAATTCCGCGGCATCTTTTCATTGATAACGCCTTTGAAAAGTTTGCTTATCTGGATAAACCATTTCCCATCGGATCGGGGCAAACAATTTCTCAACCGTATACGGTAGCGTTTCAAACGCAGCTGTTGAATATTAAAAGAGGAGATAAGGTTCTCGAAATTGGAACAGGCTCCGGATATCAGGCATGTGTGCTATTGGAGATGGGCGCCAAGGTGTTCACCATTGAAAGGCATAAACCCCTCTATCTCGAAGTGAGAAACTTCTTACCTACTTTGGGCTATTCTCCTAAATTTTTCCATGGAGATGGTTACGAAGGGCTGCCCAGTTTTGCTCCTTTTGACAAGATACTGGTTACTGCTGGGGCACCTTTTGTTCCGGAGGCTTTAAAGGAACAACTGAAGATAGGCGGACAGCTGGTCATCCCTGTAGGTGATTCAATTAACCAAGTGATGACCTCCATCATAAGGCTGGAGGCCTCCAAGTTCAGTGTAACGGAACACGGTGATTTTATGTTTGTACCGCTTCTGGACAAACGGTCATGGGATTAATATTCGGGTTCCCCCTGGTTTGTCGCTTTTCCCTCCACCATTGCTAAGTGCACATACTTCTGTTATTGATTGTTAGTGAGATCCAGTTGATTGATTTGCGCTAACTAATGAACAGATTGTTGTTGATAAGAATCCCCTTGACTTTATACTGGGAGTATTAGAAATCTAACTTTGCCTGCAAATAGAAATGGCCCCTGGGCCAAATGTTTAATTAATCCATCAATTATGAAAAGAAAATTACTCTCAATCGCATTAGCGCTAGTTACGACTTGCTCGTTCGCGCAATTGTCTGAAAGGGAAAATGACGCAACCATGATCAAATTGGGGGCGCGGCCACAGGCAGGTGATATGTCATTGACATTTGGCTTCGACCTCGGTGGATCTTTGGATAGCAATGCTGCAGATGCGGCTTTATTTACTGGAAACTTTTTCGCAAAAGGCGATTTCCTAACATTCAAATGGTACCAGTCTGATGATATTGTTATCAGAGCGGCTATTAGGTTGTCTAAGCACAGTTCTAAGTTGGATGGAAACCTTGCTGACACGGCAGGATTCTTTGCAGGAGAGTCAGGAGGAAATTTCGAATCCCGGGCCAACGAAAGAAATTTTGTCTTCGTACCTGGAATTGAAAAGCACTTTTCAAGCTCTAATGTGTTTGATGTTTACTCTGGTGCGGATCTATTTCTTGGATTTGGGGTAGAAGATTCAACCTACAGGAGAGAATATGGAAAGGGGAGTACTTCTCTGCAGTTCACCGATGAAGGTGATTTGGACTCTTATTCGGAGAAGACTAAGAACACCATCGTAGGTATAGGTGGTGTTGTTGGATTCAATGTGTTTATTGCGCACCTTCCCATTTCAATCGGACTCGAGTATGGAATTAACTTGAAGTGGACCTTGGGAGGAAAAACAGAGGTCACAAGAGAGCAGATCGTAGCTGGAAAGAAAACCGACAAACAGGTTTACTTCCTGGACAGTGACGATCCTGGTTCCCTAAAGTTTAGAGATGGGCTTAAGAAAAGCAGGTTTGATATGGATACCAATCAGGATGTTAGGGCGGTATTGAATATCTACTTTAACCGGTAATTAACTGATCATTCTAATTGAATTTTAAATTTTAAGATCACGCAATGAAAAAGTTAATATATCTGTTTGTAGGAGTCGCTTTCCTGGTCTCCTCGTGTACCGTTACACAGAGGTCAACACCAGGTGCTGCGCTCAATGTTCAAGTCAACTTTGATATGGACGACTTAGATTACATTGGTGAGGTTACCGGTACTGCTGAGCAACATTACTTTTTAGGCTTGCCTTATGGTGGCAGAAAGTACTATGCAGGAGTTATCGGGAGTGGATTCGCACTGGATAGAGCCACCAACAATGCCATATACGACGCATTGTTGTCTAAACCTGATGCCGATTTCATTCTACCTGTATCAGTAGAAACTAAAACCTCGCGCGTCTTTTTAGGAAGGACCAAGAAGATTAGCATTAGAGGAAAAGCTTTCAAGATCAAATCGAAGTAACACTTCAAATAATTTCAACAAGTGAAAGGGCCTAATTAATTTGATTGGGCCCTTTTATTTTAAGTACTTTTATAGGCCCTCCTAACACATGATAATCACACAATATTCAAGATGAAGACCAAGTATTTCGGATTTGCTTTATGGCTGCTTATTCCCTTCATGTCGGTGCATATTGGTTGTAAGAAAGACAAGGATCCAGCTAAGCCTCTTATCTTTGTCACCCCCAGCGACATACAGTTGTTTGCGAAAGTGGGAACGGTGATTTCCTTTGATATATCCGTTTCTTCAGAAGTTGGATTGTCAAGCTTTATGCTTGAAAGTAAAATTGATAATGGCACGAGCTTCACAGAGACTGAATTTGAAACCAGCATATCTGGTTCTGGTACCTATGACAAACTCATTGAAATCATCGCTCCAACTGCTGCATCTGGAAGTTCTGTTATATATACTTTTTCCGCAATTGATGTTAATGGGCAAAAGTCTATCTCCGCAAAGCGGGTTTGGGTGCTTGCCACGTCCACAGCTTTGGTAGAATCGTCTGGTCATGTTATGTTCAATAGCAACTCTCAGAATGCCAATGCCTATAATGTTGAGCTTGGTCTGCCTGTGATATCCCAATTCAGTACAGATTCAATGGAACGGGATATACAAGATTTTCCTACGGATACTTCCACCACAATCTTATCCAGGACCTGGATGTCACCTGCTGGAGGAACCTTTGTAAGGTTTAATGGCTTTGACTACGCCAATGCAACCGATTCTTCTGCAGCACAAGCCTTTAGTACGGGCATCCCATTGCCGCAAATTAATAATTTGGAGGCGCTGGATATTATCCTGATGCAACTTGGGGATACCATACAGAATGCCGTACCCAAGATTGCCGTGATTCAGATTACGGGTATCAATAATGTTGATACAACCACCAGTCAGGACTCCTATATATTCAGTATTAAGCAATAGGGTTGCTGGGGTTCTTGCCAGAGCCAGCTAGGTGAAGAAACCCACTAGAAATCCTTGAGGCCCCGGTCCATTTCACGCTTGGTATCCTTGTCTTTCAGCGATTCTCGCTTGTCATGGAGCTTCTTGCCTTTCGCCAGTGCTATATTGAGCTTGGCAAATCCCCTGTTGCTGATATACAGCCTGGTGGGGACAATAGAAAGTCCTTTTTGGTCGATCTTCTTCCTGAGCTTTCGAAGCTCCAACCTGTTCAGAAGTAATTTGCGGTCTCTTTTGGGCTCGTGATTGTTCATAGAAGCCTGCTTGTATATGGAAACGTCCATATTTCGCACGAAGAGCTCACCCTGAATAAATAGGCAATAGGACTCCTTGATACTCGCTTTCCCTGCTCTTATCGACTTAATCTCAGATCCAAGGAGTTGTATGCCGGCTGTAAACTTGTCAATGAGCTCATACTCATAGCCAGCCTTTTTGTTGGTAATATTTACGGTATCCTGATTGCGCGTTGATGACATGAGATCTAGTAAAACTGGGTATTGCGAATTTACAAACCTGCCGGTCAGTAGGCAAGTCGATAGGCTGAAAGATGCGGATTTAAAGGAGCATTATTTTGATCTACATGACTCCTGTGTATCAGGTAGAGGCGAAGGTGGTTCGCCTCTATATTATCTTTCAGAGTTCCGCAAGCTTCTTGCTAGATTTCAGTTTGGGTTGCCGGCTCAAGGAATTAGCCCAAGGCGACATCCAGTATCATCATCACCGTGAATCCAAAAATAAACCCGAGCGTAGATATGTCCGTGTATTTATCCCTCTGGGACTCCGGAATAACTTCCTCTATTACTATGTAAACCATCGCACCGGCGGCAAATGCCAAGGCATAGGGTAGGATAGGTTGTGCATAAATTACGGCTGCCGCGCCAATAACGCCCGCAACCGGCTCTACAACAGCCGAAAGTTGTCCATACCAAAAACTTTTTAATCTGCTGACGCCTTGTCGTCTCAAGGGCATGGCTACGGCAGTGCCTTCTGGAAAGTTCTGAATACCAATTCCAATCGTCAAGGCGATAGCTGCTCCAATTTCAGCACCTGGAATATCGGCTGCCACGGCTCCAAATGCCACACCTACTGCGAGGCCCTCTGGTATATTGTGCAAGGTAATCGCCAGTACCAAGAGGGTAGTGCGGTGCCAGTTTGTTTCCACACCCTCTTTTTCAGACGGCTTAAAGTTAATGTGAAGGTGTGGTAGAAACTTGTCAAGTCCAAAGAGAAAAAGCGCACCGGTTACAAAACCAATGGCAGGTGGTAACCAAGAGATATGGCCCTGCTGTTCGGATATCTCAATAGAAGGCCCTAGCAGCGACCAAAAACTAGCTGCAATCATGACTCCTCCGGTAAATCCCAACATGCCATCAAGCATAGCCCTGCTCATATTCTTCATCGGAAATACAAGGGCAGCACCCGCAGCGGTTAAAAACCAGGTAAAGGTAGTGGCAGCCAGTGCCTGCATAATGGGGTTAAGCGCTAAAAACCAGGTTGAGATTTGTTCGATCACATCTACACTATATCTGAGAAATATTAATATTTCGTGCTACCTTACTTGAGATAGTAATTTCCTTCTTKCCGTCCAGCTCAATAGCCATGGAATTATCGTACTTGAATCTTTCTACCAGCCTTACTTCGGTTCCCAATACCAAGTTCTTTTCTTCCAGGTACTGCAAAAAAGCAACAGAAGAGTCATTCACTCCTACAATGACACCTTGGTCTTTCTTTCTTAAATCTGCTAATGAGAACTCTTTTCTGTTGGTGAATAGCCCGTTCTTATCAGGGATTGGGTCACCATGGGGGTCAAACTTAGGAAAGTCAAGGAATTTATCCAACCTGTTGACCATTTCAGGTGAAACCACGTGCTCTAGCTGTTCGGCAATATCGTGTACCTCATCCCATTTGAATTTGAGCTGATCGACTAGAAATACCTCCCAAAGTCTGTGTTTTCTTATGATTTTTAAAGCTACTTGCTCCCCAGCTTCGGTCAAACTTACGCCTTGGTACTTTGCATAGTTTATTAATTTCTTCTCGGCTAGCTTCTTAAGCATATCAGTAACCGAAGAGGCCTTGGTATGCAATCGCTCCGCAATACTGTTGGTGCTAACAGCCGTGTCGTCTTGAACGAACAACTTGTATATCGCCTTCAAATAATTCTCTTCCGTCTGTGTATTCATGATAAGAACTTGTGCAAATTTACACTTATTTAGAAAGGAGTAAAAAATAAATTTAGACAAGCCTAAAAATAAATTGTATGTTTGCCAAAATTTAAAACGAAAAGATGATGAGCAAGAAAGCGGTTTATGTAATGGGAATGCTTTTACTGGCAGTAATTGCCTGTGAGAAAATTACACCGGGAGCTCCCGATCCAGGGGATACGATTGCTGAGCCAACAGATGGCCTGACGCCTGAACAAACTGCATTGTTTGTAAATGGGGACGAGCTATTTGCAAGGGTATTTACCCCAGAGGAGGGGCTTGGTCCAATTTTTATCCAAAGTTCTTGTGAAGGTTGTCATGTAGGTGACGGCAAAGGACATCCTTTCAACCTTGAAACGAGATTTGGAAAACAGACCGGTAACGGATTTGATTTTATGTTGGATAAAGGTGGGCCTCAATTACAGGAACGTTCCATTTCCGGCTACTTGGGAGAGACTTTACCCAGTGATTATACCCATACAACACAGCGTTTGGCTCCGATTGTGATTGGAATGGGGCATCTGGCAGCACTGCATGATTCCACGATCCTGAATATGGCAGATCCCAATGATATAAATGGAGATGGTATTTCTGGGAGAGTCAATTATGTCATACCTAAGGATTACTTTAAACCTGAAACAATTCATCTTGACAGCAGCGGGTTTTTCATTGGCCGATTTGGAAAGAAGGCAAAGGAAATTACCCTTTTGGACCAGGTTGTCTTCGCCTTGAAACAGGATATGGGGTTGACCTCAGATTTCGACACGGAGGACCTGTTTAATTATCAGATAGCAAACGGAGCAACCGATAATGTGCCAGATCCTGAGGTAAGCTCTGATATAGTAGACAAGCTCGTTTTTTACATGAGAACGTTAAAAACACCGACCAGGAGAAATGAGAACGATCCCGATGTATTGGCTGGCGAGAAATTGTTCACTCAAATTGGATGTGCGAATTGCCATGTCCCAACCTTAAAAACCGCTGTTTCTGATATTCTTGCTATCAGCGAAAAGGAGTTTCATCCGTATACGGACCTTTTATTACACGACATGGGACCTGAATTGAACGATGGTTATCCTGAAGGGAGTGCAAACGGTTCAGAGTGGCGTACACCTCCGCTATGGGGACTGGGTTTGGCAGAAGATAGCCAAGGAGGCACAGGTTATTATTTGCACGATGGCAGGGCGACCACTTTAGAAGAAACAATTGGCTTGCACTCTGGAGGTGAAGCCAGTAATATAGCTTCCAATTTTTTCGCCTTGACGCAATCTGAAAAGGATCAACTGATAACTTTCTTAAAGTCACTTTAGTGAGTTCCAGGAGGAATTTTATAAAAGATTTTACTGGAGGCACGGCAGCCGTATGCTGCATTCCTGCTGCACTGCTGATGGATGCCTGCACACCTGTGAATAGAATTCGGGCGACAGTGGTAAATGGTAAGATTGAAGTTGATAAGACGATGTTTGTGGAGAGTAAATATGTTGTTATCAATACTGATAGATTAAAAAGGCCTGTGTATTTAAATCAGGTCAACAGCAATTCATATAGAGCATTTTTGATGGATTGTACGCACAAGAAGTGTGAATTGAGGCCTACAGGAACGTTTATGACCTGTCCTTGTCATGGAAGCGAGTTTTCCAATTCGGGGCAGGTGCTAAATGGTCCAGCAACGGATCCACTTTATGAATTCAGTGTACAAGTCAAAGACATTAAAATAGAAATAGATTTAACTCAAATAGTTCAGCATGGTAAAGAGAATTAACGGAGTAGCACTCATGTGCTTCATGAGCCTAATAGCATTGGGCCAACAGGATACTGCAAAGAAGGGGATTTTTACAAGGCCAACCGTGGTTGATACTTCGGATCTTACCATTCAGGATGCAATTTACAACAGGCCATTTATTGGCATCGGAAAATCCAAAACCGCATTAGGGGGATATTTGGAGGCCAATACCAATTATTTTTCGCAAGACGGCGTTACAGAGGGATTCTCAATGGAAATGAGAAGACTTGACATTTTTCTTTATTCCTCGATAAGTAGTCGGATTAAATTTCTGGCGGAACTTGAATTTGAGCACGGAACAGAGGAAATAGCCCTGGAAACAGCCATACTTGATTTTGAGTTCAATTCGGCACTTAACTTTAGAGGCGGAATATTGCTACCTCAAATCGGGCTTTTTAACGCCAACCATGATTCACCAAATTGGGAGATTATTGAGCGGCCCTTGTCCTCTACACAAATTATTCCTTCCACTTTGTCGGAGGTAGGATTCGGGATATTTGGAAAATTCTTCCCGGGTAATAACATTGTTTCCTATGATTTTTATGTGGTGAATGGACTACAGGAAAATATCATCTTAAATGAAGAAGGTAGAACATTGATCGCAGCTGGTAAAAGTGAGGAGCGTTTTGAAGAAGATAACAATGGATTACCAATGTACAATGCGAGGGTTGCCTTCATGAACCGAAAGATTGGTGAATTTGGAATTTCTTATTACGGCGGGGTTTACAATAGATTTCGGCTTGAGGGAGAAGAAATTGAAGAAAGAAGGAATCTTACGATGATCGCTTTTGACTTTCARGCRANGNTGTTNNGAAAGCGACCATCCAGGGAGAAGTTGTRAGTGCCTCTATTGATGTGCCAGAYAATATTGYSGAAATTTATGGGGAATCACAGGTKGGAGGRTTCATTGAGGTGATWTATCCGTTYRTTGAGCGTAMAATATTTGGCTATGAGAAKGCGAAGATCAATGCTACAGTRAGRTATGAATCTGTGGATTATAATARAGGANNAAANTTTGCTGTMACAGGAGRCGATATTGGAGAYGAGATAMGWGGCGTTGCCTTTGGMGTTGGGCTYAGGACCACRSMGAGCACTRTATTTAGGATCAACTACCGATACCAYCARATTACGGATGTWCTAGGCAATCCTCCAGCYCTTTTGGGTGGTATTCAATTTGGCTTTGCWTCYTACTTTTAAGTAACTTTGWATGCTCCCAAGGTGATCATCACCGATATGAAGATTGGATAAGAAGCATTATACATATGGCAGGTCACTTTTGACGCTTGCGGCCTGTGCGCTCTTGATGGGTGGATGTACATTTGACAAAGGGGAAGTGCCGATACAATGTGATCCGCAAGAGGAGGTATCCTACTCTTCAGATATTAAACCGCTATTAAATGCCAGGTGCAATACGATTGCCTGTCATACCAGTGGGTTCGCCCCTGGGGATTTTACCACGCATCAGGGGATATTGCCTAAATTTGACAATGGCTCCTTGAAAAGGAGGATAGTGGAGCAGACCATGCCCGCTGCATTTAAGATAACCGATGCTGAGATTCAAACAATCGTTTGTTGGGTCAATGCCGGAGCGCCAAATAACTAAGTTGGCAATTTGCCTTCTTCTATTCTGATTATCTTAATCCTTTACGATCGCTCAATCATGGATCGATCGAGTATTAGAGGTTCATCCTCGTGGTAAGCACGTTAGAACTTTCCCCCTTGCATCTAATTTTTGGACAAAACAATCCAAACTACCATTTGAAATTATGCTGAAACTCCCACTGCCAGGGTCAAAGTCTACCGTGTCTTGAAAATAGCCTGTAGAAAGTATATTTCCAGATGCATCTAAAACAATATCAGCTACTCTATCACTTGTCATTGTGTTGCTACTGCTACCCGAGCTGCTTTCCATACTTACAGACCACTCAAAAGTGCCGTTTCAGTATTAAGGATACCGCCAACTTGTGTAAGAACACTGGGTAATAGCGCTCTCTTTTTCTTACCTTAGTATTTGATAAATTGGTATCGTTTCATTTCCCCTTGAGAGCTAATTTCCAGCACATAAACTCCTGGTAATTCTTCAAGATTCATCTGGTAAGTGGAAGTATTGATGTTCTCCTGCATATAAATCAATCGACCTCCAATAGTCAATACTTTTATGGATATTTCGCTCAATTTACCAAAGTTAAGTTGTAGCAACCCAAGGGTAGGGTTAGGACTAATAGTTACGTCTTCAAATAGTATGTTCGCTTTGATGCTGGTACTCACATTTGAAAGAGTGATGCATGTCGAGGTGTCAGTACACCCATTTATTGTGACCTCAACTGCATAATCCCCGTTAGTTGTAGGAGAAAAGTTCTGACCTGACTCCCCCGGAATTAAAGCGAAACTGTTGTTGCAATCTAACCACTGGTAAAAAGCTCCAGTTTCATTTGCCGTTATGCTCGGGTCATTAACGGTCACACTTATATCAGGCACATTGATAGTTAAGTTGAGTGTCACAATACTATCACATCCTGCTGCATTAGACAGCGTATAGGTAGCAGTGGTGTTACTGGAAGTATAGGTGTTTCCATCCAGCCACGTAAGAGAACCACAGGCGTTTTGAACATCTGCACCATAGCTGGTGGTTAGTATTGTTAAATCAAGCGTTACAATGCTATCGCATCCATTTACCGCTCCGCCGGAGATGGTATAAGTATTTGTATCGCTACTCGAGGTATAGGTATTGCCATCCAACCAGGTAAATGTGGTACACGCAGATTGCACATCTGTAACCGTAATTGGAAAACACTGACTTAACTTTAGTAAAAACATATCTCCAGATCCGTTTGTCGTTAAATCAAAAGTTGCCCCGCTTGGATCGAAATCTACTATGCTGCTGAAGCCTCCAGTGACATATATATTTCCCGATCCATCTGAAGTGATACTTTTGCCCAACTCTTGTGCTGTTCCTGAAATGGGATATCCCCACATGAAATCACCGGCACTATACAGCTTTAGATAAAAACCTTCCTCACCTCCAATTGATGTGAAACTTAAAGTGTCCGGTCCTGGATCTAGATCGATGGAGACTCTATACTGCCCTGTCATATAAACATTACCAAATGGATCCGTGCAAACGTCCCAGGGAAGATCATCGAATGGTCCGCCCATTGTTCTGACCCAAATAAAATTCCCATTAGGATCTARCTTTAAGAGGTAAATATCCCAAGCATCAATTGACGTTGCATTAAACGTTGCCCCTCCTGGATTAAAGTCAACTGTGCCGGTATATGATCCCGTGATATACCTATTGCCTGAGCCATCAAAAGCAGAAGCTTGAGCAGAACATGAAGTATTTCCTCCATAGGTCAAAACCGAGATAAAGTCACCAGAGGGATTTAACTTTAACATAAAAGCATCTAAGTTTCCGGTTGAGGCCACCATATGTGTTGCCGGGCCTGGATCAAAGTCCATGGTTCCATTAAACCCTCCAGATATATACACAAAATCTACTGAGTCGACGATGATAGATCTGGAAGCTGCATTTGATATCCCAAATGATATTGCCCGGATGAAACTTCCTGTAGGATCAAGCTTCAGAATAAACAGATCTGAGTTGTTGCTAGCAATTAAATTAAAGACTCCTGCGCCGGGATCAAAATCTGTCGTATCTGAAAAGTCTCCCACAATATAAATGTCCCCAGCGCCATCTACAGTCAATGATTGTCCTCTATCTAACCCTTGCCCTCCAAAGGCATGTGCCCATAATAAACTACCATTAGGATCTAGTTTGAGAATGAATATATCGTCGAAGCCAGACGAGATAAGGTTATGAGTGCCTGGACCCGGATCAAAATCTGCAGTATCCCCAAAGTAACCGGTTACATATACATTTCCGGAATCGTCAACTACTATGCAATTGCCATGATCAATAATGGGGCCTCCCATCGACTTGGCCCATATTAGATTCCCTGCTGTATCTAATTTTTGAATGAATAGATCATTGAATCCGTTTGAAACTAAATTGAAGGTTGCCCCACTGGGATCGAAATCTGTCGTGTCAGAAAAAGTACCGGTTGTATATACATATCCGGAATCGTCAGTGGTGACCCTGATGCCTCTTTCAAAACCAGGACTACCAAAAGAATGCGCCCAATTCAGATCAGGTGTTTGGGCATGTAGCACAGTCACCAACACAGCCAAAAGAGTAAGTGTAATAGTCGTTGCTCTCATCTATTGTTCTTTAATTACACGATATTTCTTTGCCTGGCCCTTGGTTTTTATCTCAATCACATAAATACCTGTCGCTCCTTCAAGCATGATTTGGTGACCACCATTGGAAATATGTTCCTGGTGATCTATTAATTGACCATTTATGCCGAACACATTGACTGTTACATCCTGAAGTTGTCCTAGGTCAATTGTCAATAGGCCCTGCGTAGGGTTGGGGTTGATAGACACCCTTTTAAAGAAAATACCAGGCTCAATTCCGACCATTGTTACCGTAGTACACGCAGAAGTGTCCGTACACCCATTTAATGTAATTTCTACCGCGTAATCACCATTTCCCATGGGTATGAAGTTCTGAGCTGTTGCTCCTGATATTACTGCGAAGTTATTGCTGCAATCTAGCCACCGGTAAGTAGCCCCAAGTTCATTTGCCGTCATGCTGGGGTCATTGACTGTCACACTTACGTCTACAGTGTCGATGGTTAAATTAAGTGTCACGATACTGTCACATCCATTGGCCGCTCCACCGGTCATTGCATACATGGCGGTAATGTTGCTGGCCGTATAGATATTGCCATCTATCCAGGTATGTGCATTGCAGGCTGTGATGATATCGGTACCACTGCTTGGAGTGCACTGGCTGAGCTTTAGGACAAATACATCGTCGCTGCCATTATTGGAAATTAAGTTAAAGGTTGCCCCACTTGGGTCAAAATCTACCGTATCCCTATACACTCCTGTTATATATATATTGGAAGATGCGTCTACAGCGATGCTGCGTCCCTGATCAGGTCCCACGTTTCCCATCGCAGTGGCCCATCCAAAATCTCCAGTGGAATTCAGCTTTAGGACAAAGATGTCGTCACCTCCATTTGCAGTCACGTTGAAAAAGCCCGATCCCGGATCGAGATCCGCTGTGCCTCCAAATCGGCCTGTTACGTAGACATTGCCCGAAACATCAGTCATGATCGCAGCAGCGTCTTCTGGTGCGGTTCCTCCTATTGATTTGGCCCAGATGAAATTTCCACCGGTATCTAGCTTTTGCACAAAAACATCTACGCTGCCCAGTGCTGTCAAATCAAAAACTCCTGCACCTGGATCAAAATCAACAGTGTCGGTATAGGACCCTGTCAAGTACAAATTGCCCACTGCATCAGCAGTGATGCCTCTACTAGCTTCGGTGCCCGTACCCCCTGTGGATATCGCCCAAACGAAAACTCCATTCGCGTCAACCTTTTGAATAAAGATATCCTGACTTCCAGCTGACGTCATGTTGAAAATGCCTGTACCTGGATCAAAATCCACGGTAGATTGAAAATGTCCGGCGATATAAATGCTACCAGAGGGATCTGTAGTTATCGCAGTCGCACCTTTATTGGTTGTTGCCTGTATGAAGTTGACCCACATAAAATCCCCCTGTGCATCCAACTTTAGGATAAATGGATCAAATACTCCAACTACTGACATATTGAAGACTGCGACACCCGGATCAAAATCTGCATCTCCCGAAAAACTTCCCATAACTATGACATTGTCTGAGGCATCCACATACACGGTTGTAGCAAAGTTCCACGTTGTTCCTTCGATAGATTTAGCCCAGACGAAATTTCCATTTGCGTCTAGTTTTAGTATAAAGATTTCCCGCCCGCCCGTTTCTGTTATGTCAAAGGTCGCTCCACTCGGGTCGAAATCCACTGTGTTCACAAATTCTCCGGTGATATACACATTGCCTGAGGCATCCGTTGAAATGCCCCGGCCAACATCAAGAGCAGTGCCCCCCATTGATACCGCCCAATCCAAATCTCCATTGGCATTTAACTTTTGGACAAAAATGTCCGTGCCTCCATTTGAAATTAAATTGAATGTTCCCGGACCTGGATCAAAATCAGTCGTGTCGGCAAAACCCCCTGTTGTAAAGGTGTTTCCTGAGACATCAATTGCAATGGAGTTACCCACGTCACCACCTGGTCCACCGATTGAATTAGCCCACGCTAAATCTGGTGATTGGGCGATAAGAACGCCCCCAAACACTGTGAAGAGTGCGAATAGTATCGAAGTCTTTTTCATCTATCAGTTTTTAATTATTTGGTATTTCCTGACCTGCCCCTGAGCTATTATCTCAACCATATAAATACCTGGTGCTCCATTAAGTGTGATCTGATAACTGGGCGTATTGACCTGTTCTTTGTGATAAGTTAATTTTCCACCCACGTCATACACTTTTATAGAAACATCTTTCAGTTGGCCTAAATCAACCGTTATAATTCCCCTGGTTGGGTTAGGGCTAACGCTTACACCGTTAAACAGTGTGTTTTCATAGAGCGCGGTGATGACATTTGTAATTGTGATACAGGAAGAGGTATCCGTACATCCATTTATGGTGATCTCGACGGCATAATCACCGTTGACAGTAGGGGTATAGTTCTGAGCGGTTTCCCCTGAAATGACTACGAAACCATTGCTGCAATCCAGCCACTGGTAAGAAGCTCCTGTTTCATTGGCTGTCATGCTAGGGTCACTAATCGTTACGGTGACGTCTATAGCAATGATGGTCAAATCAAGCGTTACGATACTGTCACAGCCATTTGCACCTCCACCGTTGATGGTATAGGTTGCAGTAGAATCACTTGCCGTATAGGTATTCCCATCGATCCATGTATGAGCATTACAGGCTGAGATGACATCCGTACTGAAGCTGGCAGCACATTGTCCTAATTTAAGGACATAAAAATCTGCTATCCCATCAGGTGTCAAATTGGAGACTCCAGGCCCTGGATCAAAGTCAGTTAGGCCTTGAAAATCTCCAGTTATGAAAACACCTCCTTGGGCATCCAATGCAATCGCCCAGCCATTTTCTATCTTAATGCCACTTAGGGAGCTTGCCCAAATAAAATTTCCTTGAGAATCAAGTTTTAGAATATATATATCGTGGAAGTTGCCATTGGCAGTTATCTCAAAAATCCCCGGCCCTGGATCAAAATCCACTGTGCCTCGATAGAATCCCACTACATAAACATTTCCACTGGCATCTGTGGTGACACCCCTTGCTGAGTCAAAACCTGATCCACCCGTTGATATGGCCCATTTAAAATCACCATTGCCATCTAGTTTTAGGAGAAACACATCCGGAGCAGCAATTGCACTCAAATTAAAGGAGTCCAAGCCAGGATCAAAATCAACGGTCCAGCGATATTCTCCAATAATATATATGTTGCCAGAGACGTCACTTGCAATATCGAAGGCATGGGTATACGCCCCTAGTACATTTCCAATGGTTTTAACCCAAACAAAATCTCCATTAACATCTAATTTTATCATATAAATGTCTTGTGTTGCCAATGTGCCAATACTCACGACCGCTGGACCCGGATCAAAATCTACAGTGTCCTTAAAAGCACCAGTCATATATACATTGCCGGAATCATCCAAAGCGATGGCATAGCAGGCTTCTTCATCAACACCACCCATGGCACGTGCCCATATGAAACTTCCTGAGCTATCTAGCTTTAGTATAAACATATCGGATCCTCCAGCTGAGGTTAAGTCAAATGTTCCACTGCCCGGATCAAAATCAACCGTTTGGTTAAATCCGCCAGAGAGATAAACGTTGGATGCGGCGTCAAAAGCAATGTCACCACCTCCCTCATTCCCGAAAAATCCAAGTGCAATAACCCAGATAAAGTTGCCATCAGCATCGAGTTTTAATAGAAAAGCATCTGAACTGCCACTCGAAGTTAAATTGAAGGTTGCTACGCCCGGGTCAAAATCAATCGTATTTTCAAATGACCCCGTAATATATACGTTTCCCGATGCATCAACTGCGAGGTCGTTACCGTCGTCAGTGCCAGTTCCTCCTATTGAAATGGCCCATTGAAAATTGCCGGCTCCATCTAACTTTTGGACAAATATATCATTAGCGATACTGTTGGTGGAAGTCAAATTGAAGATTCCCAACCCAGGATCAAAGTCAACTGTTTCTTTATATGATCCAGTTACATATACACTTCCCGAATCATCAGTGGCGACGCCAACAGCTCGTTCAAAAGAGTTTCCACCTGTTTGGGTGACCCATTCAAAATCCGCTGTTTGGGCATTGAGAGGACTTCCGAAAAGAGTAAAAAGGGCCAGTACGATAAATATTTGTTTCATATTCTTGTCTATGTAATTAGCAGATAATCAATATGTTTTCTGCGGTTAGTAGTGCCGAATATAGGCAAAGTTACTCCTGTTGGCAAAAGCATGCATTGTGAATAGCCAGCATTTTGCCGTCGCCGGCACGAGGAAGGCAAGGTGCTTGCGCGGGATCGGGCAAATCAAGATTTCTTGTTCGGTGGCTTATTCGCTCAGATTGTTAGGGTTCGTCTTACGTTCAGCTCAGGGGTTCTACCTATCCGCCCCACGTGTCACTCAAATGATTCATGGCCTATGTTTCACAAGGTGGGCTGTGTCTTAACCCCAGATAAGATGTTGGAAATGTGTGAGATTTCCTGTTTTTCGATATTGAGAGAAAAAGAGCTTATAATCCATTCAGAAGCGGTTCTTCTAGCCCAAAGTGGCAATATGTAAACTACCAGGAGATTATTCAAGCGCTAGCATTTATGGCTTTTGCTACTCCGGAGCACAGCTCAAAAGATTGAAATTGCATAAGTGTACACCAAAGTACCTGCGGGTACATAGGTACAGGGGTGCTTTTGCTGATCTCTATTTGCCAGGAGGGGAGGAGCGGATAAGTGCAGCATTTAGAAAAAATCAATAGGAGTGCCATGCGCCCACATGATTTTGGGTTCTAGTTGTTTGCTGAATTTATGTTCTTATTTACCATCCTTAACAACAGTTGTGCTAGATAGAAAATCGTGAAACCCATTTCTTGTAAACAAATAAGAAAATTGATCCAATGGTACCAGTCTGTAAAATGTTCGTCTTATAATATCTCCTAGCTCAGGTTTCCCCCCTTCTTTAGTCATGACATTTGTCTTTGTTATAAACTTGCCGAGTGTCTTTTGAAACTTGTATTCTAGCATGATGTAATAGGTGAAAAATGAGATGGTAAAATTGGTATACACCACCATTTGCAGTGTGCCTTGGTCTTCTGCTATATAGATTAAATCAACTATAAAGCTGATAATCATGGCCCATATCGTGCAACCTACAATGTCAATTATGAAATTTAATAATCGTATAAACGAACTAACTTTTGAATCATCTAGACTTTTTTGTTTTTCGAGTTTGCTATTCAGGTCTGTTTTAACTTCTTCAATTTTTACAGCATCTAAGTTTCTGCTTTGAATTTCTCTCTCAGCCGATTTTACTGCCAATGGTTCATATCCTTCCCGGTCAATGGTTACAATTTTAATGAGCTCTTCGTCGGTCCGTTTGGACATCACATCTGAAAAATTATTTTCCATTCTAAATCGTCTTTTTTATTGCTGCCGGCGGAAGGGCTTTGGTAATGCCAAAATATCCATTATATGATTTCCCTTTCAAAGGTATGCAATCCAGTGGATTAACAATTTCTCTGTGCTAGCATCTGTTCTTGGCATTTTATCTCACGACTCAAACAATGGCGGAAGGAAATGTATGCTCAAAATATTTCCAGTCTATTTTATGAGCCAATAAAACCAATTCATGCTTCATGTCAATGAAGTCCGTCAGTAGAGGATTAAACATGTAGCACTGATTTTGAGCCATGGATTTTCCTAACATTTATTGCAAGCTTTTGAACACAAAATTCCCATTCCCTTGCAATATTAGGACACCCATATCCCACCCATTTTTCAACAAATAGACCTGTATATCAACACTTTAGTTAGTTGGGAAGGATCGACTAAGTAATTTATTTTCTTATACTTGCAATTTCAATGCCTGATGTGAGTATGGTTTTTTATTCCAAGTCCAATACTCCAAGAACCAAAAACTTAACTACGAAAATAACCGCCATGATAAATTTGTACCCCTCTAGATTATTGATAATGGATTTTGTTTTTCTTAAGTCTAGGAGCTACGGTTTGATTGATTCTTTTCTAGCATGATTTCCTTGTGAACTCCATAAAAGATTTGAGGCGACAGAACACTGTGCTTTCCTCTATTATCCTGCAGTATAATTAACATCCTTATGAATATGAATACTATGAAATCAAAGACCAAAGCAACAAGCTCCTTTTTAAAGCAAATGTTCTTAAGCATAACTTTGCTATCAACATTAAATATGTTAGCATTATCAGTAAACGCTCAATCAGGAACAGTACTTTCTCATCAAAAAATATCGTCTACTCAAGGAAACTTTAATGGGAGTTTGCGCAATGGTTCCATATTCGGCCAAGGTCTGGCCAACATAGGGGATTTAAATGGTGATGGTATTGACGAGCTTGCAGTGGGTGCCCAACATGGGGGTATTGGAGCGGAGAGAAGTGGGGCAGTTTGGATTCTTTTCATGAATTCCGATGGTACTGTTAAGACTTCCCCTCCTTCACAAAAGATTGCTAATGGCAGTGGCGGTTTTGCGGGTTCATTGTTTCTAGGAGATAATTTTGGTAATGACATTACAGGGATAGGAGATTTAGATGGTGATGGGGTACAGGATATAGCTGTGGGAAACGCATTTAGAGATGATGGAGGAAGAAACCGGGGAGCAGTTTGGATTCTTTACATGAAGAATGATGGAACGGTTGATAGGCACCAAGTAATTTCAAGCACGGATGGTGGGTTTACTGGGCTCTTGAGGGACGGTGGCAGATTCGGAACTTCTGTGAATTTTCTGGGCGACTTAAATGGAGATGGCTTTATAGAATTAGCTGTAGGGGCAGGTCTTGACGATGATGGGGGAACAAATAAGGGGGCCGTATGGATTCTGTCTTTAAATCCCAATGGTACCGTTAGAACCCACTTGAAAATTTCTGAAACC
>JAESRW010000171.1 GCA_016764395.1 Flavobacteriales bacterium | reverse complement strand
CGTGGTTCAGCCGATCTCATGCTCTGGTATTTGTGATGGAGAGTTGGAGGTGGTCGGTATAAATGGAGATACGCTGGTAAGCCAGAACTGGAGTACAAAAGAAACCGTACCGTCTATAGATAGCTTGTGCCCGGATACATTTACGGTGACCGCTAATAATACTGATGGCTGCCCAGTTACGTTAACGCAAATACTAACTGATCCTTTGCCACTCACATCAAATGTTGTTTTTACGAGTGAGACTTCCTGCAATAGCCTGGATGGTACGGTTGACCTAACCCCGTCAGGAGGAACAATTCCTTATACCTTCACCTGGTCGCCGGCGGTGAGTACCACAGCTTCTGCAAGCAATCTGGATGCTGGCAGCTATACGGTCAGAGTAGACGATGCCAACGCTTGTCCACCAGATAGCCAGACCGTCACATTAGTGGAACCTCCGCCTATCGTGCCCGCCACCACACCAACCCCAGTAACCTGCTTTGGGTTCACTGATGGGGATGTAACTGCATCCATTCTAAGTGGTGGGGTTTCTCCATATACATTTACCTGGTCCAGTTCGGGTACGTTGACCGGATCTGATTCAACATCTTTAAACAGTACGCTGGCAGCTGGAACGTATACCGTTTCTGTTACAGACATCAATAATTGTCCTATAACGACCAGTGCCTCCACGGTAGTACAGCCAGGGAAGATCACCACGACGTTGACCTATTTCTGTATGGATGGGGAAGGGGCCATTTCAACAGTGACCACCGGGGGAACGCCGAGCTATGATTATCAATGGTCCAATAATGCTATCGCTTCGGATTTGTTTATGCTGGATCCAGGTAACTATGCAGTTACGGTCACGGATATAAATAATTGTCCACCGGATGCAAAGTCGATAACTGTGTTGCCTTGTGAGGTAGAGATCCCGACTGCATTTACGCCCAATGGGGACGATCAGAATGACTTTTGGGAGCTCAAAAACCTTGAGTTCTTTGACAACCCGAAGGTGACGATTTACAATCGTTGGGGAGATGTGGTATTCAAATCTACAGGATATGATAAGCCATGGGATGGCAAGCACAGAATTACCAAGACCAATTTACCTACTGCAGTTTATTATTATGTAATTGAAAATGTAGATGCCTCGTTTTTGGTGGGGGGAAGTACGTTGGTTGGTAACGTAACAATAATACGCCCATGAGAATGGTGAGCAATTTTGTATTCCTTTTGTTGGGTGTATTCCTATTGGGTAAAGTAGAGGTGTATGCACAACAGCCACCTCAGTTTAGCCAGTTCGTCTTCAATAATTTTCTAATCAATCCAGCTTCTGGAGGTACGAATGACTATATAGACTTCAAGTTGGGATATCGAACTCAATGGTTGGGCTTTGGGGCGCAGCCGGTCACTTTTTTGTTTAGCGCTCATTCGCCTATATCCCTGGGCAATAAAGAACCTGGAAGGTTTGGTGATAAACCACACCATGCGGTTGGTGGATACTTGTTGAAGGATGCCACTGGACCCATCAGCAAGTTTAATGGTTACTTATCTTACTCTTATCACATGCGCTTAAGCTATACCGTACGTGCTTCATTTGGATTCTTTGGCGGTGTCAAGCAATATAAGTTAGATCCTGCAGGATTAACGACTCCGGATAAAATGGAGTCCCTGCCATCCTTTACCGCTATAGCTCCAGATGCTGCGGCGGGATTTTGGATCTATTCCAAAAAATATTTTGGAGGTGTTTCAGCCCATCAATTAATACCCCTCGGGTTGGGTGGAACAGCCAATAAGTTGACCATGCATTATTTCCTGACTGGGGGTTATGTAATCAAGATCAAAAAGATTGAATCGAAGCTCATTCCCTCTGCACATGTTAAGTTTGGATTAACTACCCCGATACAGACGGACATTCAAGTAAAGTTCGATTATCAGAATATCCTGTGGGCGGCGTTGGCTTATCGCAAAACCGATGCGCTTATAGGAATTGTTGGGTTCAATGTCTACAATACTTTTCAATTGGGGTATGCTTTTGACTTTACCTTATCAAAGCTCAGAAAGTACAGTTCCAATACCCATGAGATCATCATCTCGTGGAGGTTCAAGCCACGCCAGAGGATGCAGGATACGAAGTGTCCTGATTGGGGATAGGTAGTAGGGATTGAAGGATATCGGATTTGAGATTTGAAAATTAACGCATCCTGCTCGGACCAGTCTATTTAGACAGCTAGAAGATTAGAGGTGTATATTTGACATTGAAAACCAATTCGACAGATTAGGTAGTGTGAAAGTGCAGGAGCAATTCTATGCCGAATGGCTAGCCAGTTTCCGAGGCGAACTTTGGGGAAGCCACTATTGGTCAAAGGCGCTGTCTTTTTTCCACCATTTATTCAACTGAACTTGAAATAGAGATTTCTCAAACTTTCAAAGGTTCTCCTTCTACGGCAACAACATCATATAATTTGGCTTAATTATTACSCTCTAACCTGTACTCTCGTGGATTATAAGCAGATTGTCTACTCGCGCTAAGCAATGACATCGTTTGCTGGACCAATATTAGTTGACGGGGCTAGCAGATAGGTACTTTCTCAGGCCAAAGAGTATAACTCTAATCCTGGCAGTACTTCCGAATATAATTGTAAGCCTTCAGGTAGCCCAGGTCTCCAGAAGTCTGAAGGTCTTCACAACATCCTGTCTTATCGTCCAGGAAGAATTTCACATTGCCTCTGTAAAACAGGGCTTCAGCAAGAATCGGTTTCATACTTGCAGCTTTTTTGAATTCTTTGGTAGCGCCCTTATGGTCCTCTAGGATGGTCTTCACATTTCCGCGCTTTTTGCTGGCTCCGATCTCCTTCTCTGCTAAATCAATGGCAACATTAAAGTCGATGATGGCCGCTTCAAACTCTTGAAGAATAAATTTGATCGAACCACGGGCCAGATAGGCACGTGGGAATTTGTCATCAATCTCTATAGCTTTATCGTAATCCGCAAGGGCTCCCTCTAAGTCATCAGCTTCTTGCTTGCTCTTTCCCCTGAGCAGGAAGTCTGTTGCCGTAGATGGCTCACCAACTTTAGACTTTGGCTTATTAGCCGCTGCCGGTGCCTTTTCTGTTTTCTCCTTGGTGCTCTCGGGTTTACTCTCAACACCATTCTCCTGAGCCAAGACATAGGAAGAGCTAGAGAGGAGGAGGAAGAGTACAGCAAATATTTTCATGGATCTATAATTGACTCTCAGCGGGAACAAGGAAGCTGCCTACCGGGCAGATGGACGCACTGTTAATCACCCTTCGCGGTAATAAACGATTTATCTTGGTTCGTTTCATTTCTGTCAGCAATAACGGATTAAAAATACCTCTTTCTGATTGATATTTAGTGATTATACAGGATATTTATCACTATAATTTTATTAAACCAAGTGAAACTGAAATACGAAGGTTTTGATGTCCTTCTGAACTCTTGGGTATCATTCAGGGGATATTACTCAGTATAATTACGTACCATTTTACGAAGTACCAATGAACACCAATATGATGGTCCCTAGGAGTAGCCGGTTAAAACATAGGGAGGGAATGTTAGGGTTCACCTCAAGCGTGTTTGCATATGAAGTTGAAGGTAACGCCCCACTTAAGCAATCTTTGAAAACAAAGGGCATTTGGCCTATGGAGTCAGTGGGAAGATGGCCAGATTTTAACCTTCCATTTAAAAATAGGAGAAGTAGCAAAGCCACAAAACCATATTGTTGCTACATTTGTCGTGTATCAATACGCTATACCATGCACTTTTCACGCCTTACATTGACGCTTTTGGTCTTCTCAGCTGTTATCACTTTCAGCTCTTGTAAAAAGAGGAAACTTAACAAAGAAACCACAACCGCTGAAGACAATGCCCTGGCTGAAGATTCATTTGATGATATCTTCAAAAATATCAATGAAGCAGCAGATGAGGTGAACCTGGACGGAACGGCTAAATTGGCGGGGGCCCAGGATTATACGTTTGCTTCTGCTTGTGCAACGCCAACCTTGGTTCCACCGGCTTGGGACACGACTACAACGCCTGCAACGTGGAATGCTACGTTTCCTAAAACTTTAACGATAGATTTCGGTGCTACGAACTGCACGGGTAACGATGGCAAAGCAAGGCGGGGAAAGATTATTTCGGTTTTCACCGGAAAGCACAATGATGCCGGAACAGTGATTACGACAACATTGGACAACTATTATGTCGATGACCATAAAATTGAAGGCACCAAGAAGGTGACCAATAATGGAAATAACTCCTTCACGATTGAAGTGGATGGTAAGATCATTGCGCCCAATGGAGAAGAGGTCTCTTGGACGTCAACCAGAACCCGAAAATGGATTGAAGGCCAGAATACTAATTTTTGGACGCTTACAGCTGATAGTACTACATTTATGTTCTTTAACGGAATTCTTGATGATGTTTACTCTGTGACAGGATCAGCAAGTGGCGTGAATAGAAAAGGCCGAAGCTTCACCGCAGATATTACAACAGCACTTAGAATTCAGTTCTGTGGATGGATTCCTGAAATCACAGAAGGGGTAGTGGAGGTAATACCTGAAGATCTCAAAAAGAGAACAGTGGATTTTGGTGACCGATCTTGTGACAGAACTTTTGTAGTCACCATTGGAAAGAAATCCTTTACCCGAACTTATTAACTATACCACTATCCAGTGAAAGTAGATAGGTTTCATTTACGAATGAAATCCGTTTTATATTTCAAAGATGTGTTAGGTCGGAAGCCCTAAGTTGGAAATTCCGAATACCACACAAGACTTCGGACTTCCGACTTCTCACTTTATGACAATATGAAATAAGTCTTGCACTAAAAGTGCATAGTTTCAACCAGGTGATTGAGACCGATAAAGGCAGTTATTACTACTTGAGCTTGCGGGCAAGGATCTTATCCAGTTGTTCGTGGGCAATCTTCTTGGCGATAACTTTCTTTTGCCTGTCTAATAGAAATATTTTCGGCGTACTATCGATATTATAATATTCTCTAAACGGGCTTCTCAACTCAAAGTCTGCTACATCAATCCATCCGTACGCGTGATTATCCATATATTTTAGCCACTTATCCTTTTCCTGCTCGGTACAGACCGCATAAACTTGAAGGCCTTTAGCTTTGTACTTGTCATAAACCTCTTTAATCTTAGGCATCTCTTTCTTGCAATGTCCGCAATCAGGATCCCAAAATACCATCATTGTGTATTCTGAATCAATAGAATACAATGGAATCAGTTTGCCATCCCTATCTTTTAAATTGTACAATGGCGGGGCTTGCTTTCCACAAAGCGTTGGCTTCACATCCTTCACCCTTTGTCTGATTTTTTCCATCTGAACGTCATCCACCCAAGTTGCGAGCCCAGTTAGGTAATATTTCTCAGCAATATGTACAAAAACAGCATCCATACACATAATCTTTGAAGTCTCATATTTATAAATGAGCTTGCTAACCGTATACATGAACATCTCATCATTCTGTAGCGCAAGTTGTACAATTTGATCAACTGAAACAATGATTGAGTCTGGTATTTGAGCGGTCATCTTGTCCATGAAACGCATGAGGCGTCCATGATAAATTGGAGTTCTCAAGATATTGTCAGTAGAAAAATCGATATTATCCCAAAAGTTTCTCTTGAGGTACTTGTATTGAAACAGGGAGTCTATCACTTTTCCGTTTTCATCTTTAGGAGGCTTAGGAATCTCCGGATCTTTCATCGCCTTGAAAAGGTGAGCCAGGAATGACGTAGGGTGCTCTTTAATAATTCCGAGTTTATAATCCTCAACTTTCCTATTGACCGTCCTTAATTTCGCCCTCACTATTTTGGTTGAATCTTTGTCCTCTTTCTCAGACAGCCTGTTCAAGGTCTTTTTATAATTGGCCGCGTCTTTTTGCAGACTGGCAACCAACATAAAATGCTCGTAAAACAGTTTGTTTTCAAGAGAGTTCTTCACCTCCATATGCTGTATCAAATTTCCCGTATCTGTGAACAGCTGGAACTCTTGCTCATTGATGATAAACTCGAAGTAGTTATTGCCAGGTAAGATCAAGGAATAGATTCCGGGAGGCAAGGGTTCATCTCCGCTGAAATTACAGACGCCATTTGCATTGAATGCAGCAGTGTCCTTGTAATACTGTTTCTTTCCAAAATAGCCGGCTAAGTAACAAACAGTGTCCTGGAATCCTTTGACCGTAATGGTTATGTTGTGGCCACTTTTTCCGTCTTTTTCATCAGCCTGGGGGGTTGAGAAACCCACATGCGCCAGCAATACGGCGATTATTAATGTTCCTGTCTTTTTAAGCATCTCCTCTATAAATTAATAAATCATGATAAAAGCTAAAGCATAATTTATACCGCTCAGCTATTAATTTAGCTTTTCTCAATTTCAGCCAGGTCCATTTTGCAAACGGGGCAAGTTCCAGCCTCTTCATACGTTTTTCCAGATTCACAATCCATGGGACATTGGTAATGAGCATGCTCATGTGATTTATCGTGCTCCTCAGTTTCTTGTTGAGCGTTTCCGCAGCCGGTAGATAATGATCCAATCGCTAACAATAAAGCGAAACTGGCGGTGTAGATTAACTTCTTCATATCTGTAAAACTATTGAGTTTTTGATTTAGAACGGTAAAATTAACGCTTTATTAACATGTTATGAATATGAATGGGTATGAATGGGTATGAATGCTAAGAATGTCAAGAACTGAATCTTATCAAAATAGAAGGGCTTTTAAAATCGATTGATTCAACATCGCCCACATGCGGTTTGATCTTCATGTAATGAAATGGAACTCCGCGGGTTTTCAAAATATCAGCCTATTTTACAGTGTATCGAACACCAAAATACATCGTACGTCCAAAGATTGGGCCCCAGACCAGGCTGGCATCGAAGTTCGGGTTAAACGGAGATTCAGCCGCTATGATGGGATTTTTTTGCTTGAAGTCGAGCAAGTTTTCACCACCCAGGTACACTTCAAATTTTTCGCTCCAGGTCTTGCTTATTTGCGCATTCATTAAAAAGAAATCCGGAGATGTTGAAGCAATCTGGTAAGCCGAAGGATTTGAATCTGTATCAGGTATCCTTTTTTGGCCTATCCAGTTCAAAGTGTAGTCAAACTTCCAGTACTTCCGTGTTTCATATCCGAGGTTGATAAATGCTCTTTGAGCAGCGATTAGCGGCTTTAATCTTAATTCGCCATCATAAGTAGTCTTAACTTCGTTATAGCGATAAGCAATTCGCATATCCAATCGATTGATCACCTCATAATCTAATTGAAGCTGGACGCTATAAGAGTAGGATTCACCGTCCAGATTCGAGAAAATGGCCTTTTGAGGATCTTGATCTAGGTCCAATACGATCTGATTCTCGAAATCAGTATAGTATAAATCAACGGTAAAAAAGCCATCACGGTAATCTATGGTGAAATTTCTGGTGTAATTGACGCCATAGTTGTTCGCAATCTCCGGTTTCAGTCCGAAAGGGGTATTGCCACCATCTCCTTGTATTATTATTTGGCGAGCGCTTGCCAAGATCCCTTTGTTCTCCGAAATAATATTGGCTGAACGCAGTCCGCGTCCGGCTGAGGCACGAACAACATTTTTCTCGCCTATTTTATATCTCAGATTTGCCCTTGGTGTACCGAATAAGCCATACATATTGTGATAATCTGCCCTCAGTCCCAACACCGCCGTAAATTTGTCACCATTGACATAGGTGTATTCTGCAAAAGTTCCTGCTACCCTTTCCTGCCTCCTAAATGTAGTGTCATCCAATAATTCTTTGTATTCATCACCCAATACACTTGCGCCTACCTTGATCTTGTGATCGGTGGAGCTGAATATACTTTGATAAATGAGGTTGGCATATAAAGATGATTGATGAGCATCGTAACGTTTGGTACCGAAGAAGCTTTTTTGATCATCTGATGAGGCCGAAAGTTGCAATCCTATAGACTTCCATGGGCGATCTTCGTAGACCTTGCCAATCTTTGCCCACCCTTGAAACCTCTTAAGGTCGAGACGCATTCCCCATTTATTAGAGGAGCCAACATCCGTGGAAGGGTCAAATTCATTTTGACCGGCAACATGTTCGCTAATAACACCTTCAATACCTACTTGCAGTCTGAAGCCATCATCACCTGAGAACTTCCACCGATTCAATCCTATAAAATTCTGATTGAGCGTATGATCCAGGAATCCATCGCTGTTATTGTCGTGCTTTATTGGATTGGCTGAGGCATGAAGTAAGATACCTGTTCCAAGACGCTCCGAAACAGTCTGATTGAAAACAGCATTGGCTTCAACCCTGCCTTGTTGGTTGGTATAGGATGTTAGGTATAACTTGTCATCTTCTTCCGGCTTCCTGAGCTCTATGTTAATTTGTCCAGCAATGCTCTCATAACCGTTGGTTACCGAACCCATACCCTTATTGAGCTGAATGCTACTGATCCATGGGCCTGGGATATAGGTCAGTCCATAAATAGATGAAATACCTCTAATGTATGGCATGTTCTCTCTCGTGATCTGGGTATATGGCCCAGACAATCCCAACATCTGAATTTGCCTGGTACCCGTAACAGCATCCGTAAACGATACATCTACACTGGGATTTGTTTCAAAGCTCTCCGCTAAATTGCAGCAGGCTGCTTTGAGCAGCTCCTTTTTACCAATATTCTCAATTTTCAGAGCATCCATACTATTGATCTGGGTGGATTTTAACCGGTGTACGACTTCCACCGCATCAATATCTAGCGCTTTGGCGAGGGTTACGTCAATATGTTCAGATTGAGCCATGTCTATCGTGTCTTTACGATAACCAACATAGCTAACAACCAATAAATCGGTTTCACCAATTCGCTTAAGTGAGAATTTACCGCTCACATCCGTTGTAGTTCCAACGGCGGTATTCAACCAGAACACGCTGGCCCCAATCAGGCCATGTTGATGTCCGTGCGCATCCTTCTCCGTAATTTTCCCCGTAACTATCTCGTCAGCATCCTGGGCGAACGCGGTGTTCCCCAACAAGATTACTGATAAGAAGTATATTGTCAATTGCCTGTACATGACTTAATGTTTTTCTATATCTCCTCGATATGAACAACAATCTGGTAGCTTACCATACGCTGCATCACTGGCCCTGACTTTATCCGTATCATGTCCAATAGCCGCTACAGCTTTGTGAATCTCATCTTCGGTTACCTTCTTGCTCTTGTAGATGACTTTTAGCTTTTCCGTTTCTTTGTTGTATTCGACATACTTCACGCCTTTAATCAAAGCGCCATTTTCAATGCGCTCTTTGCACATGCCGCAAACTCCGCGAACTTCAACCTCTATGGTTTTGGTCTTATCTGTTTTCTCTTGCGCTTGCGCTTGGTTTAATCCAGGCATCATTAGAACTCCAAGTAGAATAATATGTATGATAGACTTCATCTATTTATAATTATTTGTTATCGATCAGACCGCGCTACGCCAAAGCTTCGTGGCGGCGCAGTGGAACGCGCCTACAATCATTCGCCTGTATGTTACATGCTTGATCATGGCTCGTTTGTTTGATCTTGGTCTTATTGTATTGGATAAAAGAAAATAGCGAATAACACCTTGTGTAATCGCATACTTAAGGCCAATAAATTAACCGTAGAATGTAAAGGAACAGTTCATCCTATAATGGGGAACCGTTTGGGGAGGAGGTGGGTCCTGTAGAAAGGAAACCGCCTCCTGGAAGAGAAGCTCTTCAATGGGCTTGATAATGGTGGTGGCTAACAATAGATCATGTTCTGCTATATGAGGAAGACGCTGAACGGAGGCACTGAACTGCTCCAGATTCATTTGATACATCTCGTTCTCTTCGTGACAGCAATCATCGTTCTCCTCCTCTTCATCGCAACCGCAACCGGCGCCTGTAAAGAAGGCAACATCTGCCAGATGATCTCCACAAAAGTGCTTCTCGAGAGAAACTCCGATTGTTGGAATAAGCAGCAGTAATGAAAGTAATATGGCGTAGATCCTCSGTGACATGATKTGCAAATATAACGAGTACAAAGCAAATAAAGTTGCCATTACCTGTTAAGTAATGTTAATATAAGCACCCGAGAACTGCCCAATAGTGCGATAGGATTTTGGAGATTGTGTATTGTAGAAGTCTACAGTGCAGGAGCTCCGGCTTTGAATCTTGGGTTTAATGCCGTGTTAGCAGGGGTAATATTCCCATTACACGCCTTTTTTGAGCACAGATTTAAGAAGCAATTGGTTCGCTAATCCAATGCTTCGTAAATGGAATTGCTGCTCTTGAATTCAGGAACAAGAGCCTTCATCTTTTTTACAATTTCCTCATTGTTTTGATCCGCGAACATACTTATGAGCACATCGATTTCACTTGAAGTCTTCTCCCACTCATGCTGCCTGACATCTGCAATCATTATCTTAGGATGGTGGGTAGGCTTGGTGTTTTCTTCGTTGGCCAGAAGCTCCTCTTTTAACTTCTCACCAGGCCGAAGACCGGTATAAACGAGTTTGATATCCTTGTCGAGTTCCAGCTTCGAGAGGCGTATCATTTTCTTTGCCATGTCGTCAATTTTCATGGATTTACCCATATCGAAAATATAGATTTCTCCTCCAGAACCAGTGGCGCCGGCCTCCAATACCAATTGGCAGGCCTCCGGGATGGTCATGAAATAGCGACTCACTTCAGGGTCAGTTACTGTTATTGGCCCTCCTTCCGCAATCTGTTTTTTAAATCTTAGTATTACCGAGCCATTGGAACCCAACACATTGCCAAATCGTGTTGTGATGAACTTGGTTTTGCTTTGCTGTTTGGAAAGGCCTTGAATATAAATTTCTGCAAGACGCTTAGAAGCGCCCATGACGTTGGTTGGATTCACCGCTTTGTCGGTTGAAACAAATACAAAGTCTGTTACGCCATGCTCGACAGCCAGGTCGGCTAGGATCTTTGATCCATTTACGTTTACCAGGATTGCTTCCGATGGATTGTTCTCCATTGAGGGAACGTGCTTATAAGCGGCAGCGTGGTATAAAATGTCTGGCTGATAGGTTCGAAATACATTCCCCATTCTGTGGGCGTTCCGAATATCACCCAGTACAACTTCAAAATTATTTAAGGAATAGCGCTCCTTCATCTCTAATTCCAAATCATATAGAGGGGATTCGCCCTGATCCAGGAGCACGAGGAGTTTAGGTTTGAACGCGGCTACCTGCCTGGCAATTTCACTTCCGATTGATCCGGCCGCACCGGTAATTAATACCGTTTTGCCCTTAATTTGTTTTTCAATCGCTATCATATCCAATTTAATGGGATCGCGCTCCAATAAGTCCTCTATTTTTACGCTTTGAATTTGCCTGAAGCTGAGTTCACCATTTATCCAACGGTCCACCGGCGGCACATTTAATACCCTAATGTTGAAATCCATACATGTGTCAATCACAAACTGTTTCCTTGCAGAAGAAATATTCTGTACCGCAATAACCATTTGGTGAATCTCCTTGGTTTCCAACAACTCCTTAAGTTGATCAGAGTGGTAGATTGTTACACCCTCCAGCTTTTTATCGGTTTTATTCTGATCATCATCCACAAAGGCTGATACATGATACTTGGTGCCAGCATCCCTATCCAACGTGCGTTTGGCTATTACACCGGCTTCCCCAGCGCCAAATATGATCACATCGCGTTTCGCTTTAGATGGGTTCTTTTGCTCCATATACAGCGCCTTGATCAACCCTCTGGCACCGATCATTACCACCAGTGTAAGCAGGTAATCGATAATAATTATGGAGAACGGAATGATGAATAATCGTATGCTGGTGAAGAAGGTGCCAATGCTTGTTGCAGCAAATACAAAACTTCCAAGTGTTACAACCAGGAATATCCGCTCCGCATCCTTGCTGCTGGTAAACCTCACAATTGAAGTGTGCGTCTTGCTGAAGTAGAAGCTTAGCGCTCTGACCGTTAAAACCAGCGGTAAGGTATAAGCTACGGGTTTGAGTTCATGCGGTGGAATAGAGAAATTGAACCGTAAAAGATAGGCAAGTGTGAAAGCGAATACGCAGATGCCTAAGTCAATAAGCAAAACGATCCACCTCGACATGTGTTTTTTAGACAGAAAAATCTTCATACCAATCCTAAATTCCCGCGAAATCAAAGGTACTAATTGTGAAAAGATATTTAAATCCGGATATTCGCACATTGGATAATGAACATCGAGAGCAGGAAATCATATCCTGTTGAAGGGTGGAATGAATTGAAACATGATAAAACAAGCTATGCTAAAATGTTTCAAACACAAGGAGATATTTAATGGCAATTACCAGAGGCAGCTAAAATAAAATCGGTAAATAAATGAAATCTACAGCTTTAACACATATTCATGAATCGCTGGGAGCTAAGATGGTGCCCTTTGCCGGTTACAATATGCCCGTGTCTTATGCAGGCATCAAAGAAGAACACAATACTGTGCGAAATGGAGTAGGGGTGTTCGACGTTTCGCATATGGGAGAGTTCGTCTTAAAAGGTGAAAACGCGTTGGAGTTGGTACAGAAAATTACTTCAAATGACGCCTCCAAACTGGTGGAAGGGAAGGTTCAGTATTCCTACTTTCCCAATGAAAAGGGCGGAATAATTGATGATTTGCTGGTTTACAAATTGGAAGGTGACGCATTTATGCTCGTTGTAAATGCCTCTAATATTGAGAAAGATTGGAATTGGGTGGTGGCCAACAATACCATGGGCGTAGAGCTGCACAATATATCCGACAAAACTACACTCCTGGCAGTGCAAGGACCTAAGGCCGTTGAGGTGCTTCAGGGTTTAACTGAAATGGACCTAAGGGACATGAAGTATTACACGTATCAAAAAGGAGTCTTCGCAGGAGCCGAAAATGTAGTGGTCTCGGCAACAGGCTACACTGGTTCAGGTGGCTTTGAGATATACTGTGAGAATGAAGTCGCAGAAATAATATGGAACAAAATCTTTGAAGCTGGCCAGGATTACAATATTCAACCGATTGGCCTTGGAGCAAGAGATACACTTCGGCTTGAAATGGGTTTCTGCCTTTATGGAAACGACATTGATGAATCAACTTCTCCATTGGCTGCTGGACTGGGATGGATTACTAAATTTACGAAGGAGTTTATCAATTCGAAGAATTTACTCCTGGAAAAGGAGAATGGTACACCACGGAAATTGATTGGCTTTGAGTTGGTGGATCGTGGAATACCAAGACACGACTACCTCATTGTTGACGCCAATGGAAATGAAATTGGCAAAGTCACTTCTGGCACGATGTCGCCTTCATTAAATAAGGCCATTGGTATGGCATATGTAGATGTTGCCTCGGCTACCGTGGATTCTGAGATTTTTATCGTGATTAGGGATAAAAAGGTCCTGTCAAAAATTGTGAAATTTCCTTTTTACAAAGCAAACTAAGAAGCAAGTGAAAATCCCCAGGGTTCATGTTTGTTATTCTCCAGAGCTGTTCTCCGCTTATGCGGAAAATGAGCCTGTAGTAGTGGTTATTGATGTGTTACGGGCAACAACCGCTATTTGTACCGCCATCGATAGTGGTGCAGAGCGTGTTATTCCAGTGGTGAATGTGAAGGTTGCCAAGGATTACTTAGATAAAGGATATATTGTTGCCGCAGAAAGAGGTGGAAATATTGTGGATGGATTTGAATATGGAAATTCTCCGGCTGCATTTCGTGGGGATCATGTAAAGGGTAAAACCATTGTGCTTACGACTTCTAACGGAACGTATGCAATTGCTGCGGCTCAAAATGCACACAAAGTGGCTATTGGTGCCTTTGTCAATCTCCAGTCAATTGTAAATTGGCTATGCAGTTTTCAAGATAGGGAAGTGGTATTGCTATGTGCTGGATGGAAGCGAAAATTCAATATGGAAGATACCTTATTTGCAGGTGCAGTTGTTGAGAAACTAAAGGAAATGGATAAAGTGAAAGAGCTCACAGATTCCGGGATTGCTGCCCTGCATTTGTATCGCTTGGCCAGGGAGGATTTATTCGGATTCCTGGAAGATTCTTCGCATAGAAGAAGGTTGAGAAAACTAGATATCACTGAAGATGTTAAGTTTTGTCTCTCTCTCAATGAAATGGATGTACTGCCCATCCTCACTCCAGATGGAGTTATAAAACAACAATAACTGAATGAAGCGAAAGATTATTCTTGCCCTCTCAATTGTAACCGTACTTTGTCTTTCTGCCGAAGTACTTTATTCATGGGGGTTTTTCGCGCATAAACGAATCAATCGTTTGGCAGTATTTACCTTGCCACATGGCATAATCAACTTCTATAAATCGCGTATTGAATATATCACCGCAAATGCTGTAGCTCCTGATAGACGAAGGCATTCCATGGATGAAGAGCCTCCAAGGCACTATATCGATATTGATCATTACGGGGAAGGAAAACTGGCTTTTGATTCGATGCCACGTGGCTGGAAAAAGGCCGTTGAAAAATATACCGAAGATACGCTCTTAGCTTATGGAATAGTTCCCTGGCACGTGGCCAAGGTTACCGGCTGGCTGACACAAGCTTTCAGAGATAAAAACCTGGATAAAATCCTTTACCATTCAGTTGACCTGGGCCACTACATAGGCGATGCTCACGTTCCGCTACACACTACCGTAAATTACAATGGGCACCTTACCAATCAAAAAGGGATACATGCATTCTGGGAGTCGCGGCTTCCTGAATTGTTTTCCGATGACTACGATTATTTTGTCGGTAAAGCAGCCTATATTGAGAATCCGCTGTTTTTTGCCTGGGAGGTTGTTGAAGCCAGTGCAGCAGCTAAGGACTCCGTTTTGCTTTTTGAGGCAGCGTTGACTAAGAAATTTGCCACGGACCAAAAATACAGCTACGAAGAGCGCGGGCAGAAAACAATTAAGGTGTACTCTGAATCTTATTCAAAAGCATACCACGAAGCCATGAATGGAATGGTGGAAAGAAGGATGCGCAGCGCAATTCACGCAATTGGTAGCTTATGGTACACGGCGTGGGTAAATGCCGGTAAACCAGATCTTGAGAGCATCACGGACAAAGAAATGTCCAAGGAGCTGAAAGCGCAACTAAAAGAAGAAGAAAGGATGTGGAGAACCGGCAAGATTAAAGGCAGGGAGCACGGACAGTAATATTGTTTGAAAAAGCTTCGCTTTATTGAAACAAATCCATCCTTATTTCAGTATAGTAACTAAACGCTTGTTTGTAATCAGAAGAGTAGCACCAAAATGAAAGGCTCATTCTCGCTTTTTGTCCTGACGATCTGTATTCAAGTGATTGCTACTGGCCAAACTTTCCAGGAGAGCATGTCTGGCGCAACCACAGAAGAAGAGAATAGGGTGAAGCCTTCTGCCGATTCCATCTTTTTTAACAAAATTGTCGATTCTGAATTTGGTATTAACGCCTACGAGAATCTCAATTATCGTTTAGGTGGGGACTCCTCCAGAATGGATAAAAAAGGGTACGCTGCCAGAGGATGGGTGGAAGATACTTATCCAAGCGGAACCGTCCTTCATAGAGGATATTATACAGACGGCCATCTCAAGTTGTATAAGAATCATTATCCTGACGGTACGATTGAAAGAAGCTACAGAACCATGGATAACTATAAAAGTTCAATGGAGATCTTTTATACAGATGGTACGCTAAAGTCTCGGGTAATATACAGTAACGGCACACCACTTAAATGGGAAGATTTTTATCCCTCCGGCAAGCTTGAGTATACGGAAGAATTTAATAAATCCCTCGACTATTACCTGGCTAAAAAGTCATTTCACTCCAATGGAGCCTTGGATGAAAGCCTGCTTATGGTAAAAGAATCCAAACGCCTTTATGAGAGCAAACAATTCAATGATTCTGGGATGCTGGTTAAAGAGGGGAAAATGGTCTTCAACGAACAGGAATTTGACTATCGAAAAATAGGGAAATGGTCAATCTACGATACCTCGGGTAAACTCGTCAAGGAACAATTTTATGTTGACGGTAAATTAGACAAGGAGAAGTCACTATAGCGCTCATCCTTCTTTCGTCCTAATCAGACTTTTCTTGTTTGTATCCGATAATCAGAACTCCGCAAACAGGCTTTATTTCTGTTTTATGTTTGCCTCCATGTCCTTCACCTTCGTCATGGCCTTCCGATTCCGAAACGGTTGAATCAGCTGGTGCCGAGTTGCTTTCAGCAGCAGTCCCATCGCCAAAAGCAAGCGCTTTGGTTTCATCCGGAAGAGATACTGTTACAATGCACTCAATGGTGGTGGGGAATGCAAGATCCCAATATGGAGCATTTTCGTAGTCTTTGTTTGAGAAGAGGGTATTGTTTTTATGATCCTTTACCGTGAATGAAAGGGGCCCACCCACATCTGTACATGCCGAGATACGATATTGGTTGTTTGCATAAAAGACGACCACATGTTCCACGCTATTGTTGGTGAGTAGTGATCTATAATCCTTTCCATCAGTTAAATAAGAAGGTTCCGAGTTGGCCTTCGCACACTCAGTTTCAAGTTCATAAAAAGGCCTTCCGACGTTCTCTGCGTCAGACTTACATTGAGCAAAACCATTGAGCCCAATGCTTAACCCACATAACACGAAAGAAAATGTAAGTAGTTTAATGTTTGTCATGTGTCTATATTTTATTTTTTACTAAACCGGCCAGGCCTGTCTGCCCAACAGGCATGCTTATTATATTTACCTGTTAATGTTATTTACCAGCCTTGTTTGATGCATCGTATTTAGCTAGTTATCGAATCCCTGATTTCGGTCACTATTCTCGTGATATTTGATAGGGCAGATGGAGTCATTGAGTAAGTGCTTTCACTTTTAATGGTGCACAGCTTATTTTCCTGGTCTACCTCAGAAGCTACATACTTATAAGTCATATTTAGTGCTTTAAAAGCTTTTTGAAGCTCTAGAAGTTGATCAACTAACCTTGAAAGTTCGGGAGCCGTTTCGTTCTGGTAGTGTGGATTTAATACTAAAATGATGTTGTCAAGCGATGTAACCTGATCCGCCATTCTTTCAATAACTTCCTGGTTGTTTTCTTCTTTTGCAAAAGAAACTGCAAAATGCAACCCCTCTACCATGGCACCCGCCAGGATCAAGCCAAATAAATCATGTCTGTCTTCTTCTTTGAGAAAAGCTTCACAATTTTTATACGCGTTGGTACTGATCGCCAGCATCTGCTGTTGATCACCGACATTGTTTCCAAATTTTTCCATTTGATTGAAATCAAAGGAACTGGCCATGTCTAAATCTTCAGCCAGTTTTTTGATGGCGGATAGGTGGTTAATGGCTTCCTGGTTTTTACCGTTGGCAGTAATGTATCCCAAGTCAGCCCCGTAAATGCCAATGTTAACGGCCTGTTTAAATGCCGTAGAATAATTTTCTGCATTTCCTGTAGGATTTAAAGCATCTGTAGAAAATGGTTTAGCCAGGTCTTTCATTACCAAAGCCGTTTGTACGGGATTTTGAAAATGAAATAGTCTGTTGTCCAGCTTAATCAGGTTGGTGTTTTCAGAAACCGTTACCTCATCTTGCGGGATTTTCTCAATATCCTTCATCTCACCACCGCATCCTACGATAATAAATGCTACTACCGCTAGAGATGCGATACTGGAGCGGAAATCCGTCACTTGGCCATTCATATATTTATATTTTAGTTTTTGTTAAATCTGTGGCACAGAAATTAGATGTCTCCTTGTGTCTGGTTACCTGCCTTCAGGAAAGGAGGGGTCACTTACAATGATCCTCCAGTGTGTTGAGCGCTAGATCATGGCTCTTTGTGTTCGTTCTTTGTGTTTTAGGGTTGAGCGAAAATAGGAAAAAATAGCACCGTTGCCAATAGCTGTCAAGCTTTCAAGAAGACGTAGTTATGAAATGTGAAGAGTTGCACATTAACCAATACCCCCCAAAGGACATTCTTGCAATGCTAAATGAGCGCCTCGTTCAATCAGTCATTGAGCATGACGGGCATTACCAGCATCAGCAGATCCTCACCTTCGCTTGCCATGCCCGGCGCCTGTGATAGCAAGCCGGCTTTATTCGGTGCAGATAATTCAAGGACCACCTCATCCGAATCCAGATTAGATAACATCTCGGATAAGAACCTGGAGTTGAAACCAATTTCCATATCCTCTCCATCATATTGACAAGTAAGACGCTCATTGGCCTCATTGGCAAAATCCAGGTCTTCAGCAGAAACTTGCAGCTCACTTCCTGAAACTTTTAAACGTACCTGATGGGTTGTTTTGTTGGAAAAGATAGAAACCCGCTTTACACAGTTTAAAAACGCCAATCGATCCACGTTTAGCTTGTTGTGATTCCCTTTCGGAATAACTGCATCATAATTGGGATACTTCCCGTCTATGAGCCGGCAAACGAGATCTGCCCCATCTAGTCTGAAAAACACATTGGAATCGCTGTACTGGATAGACACAGTTGCTTCCGGGTCATTATCCGGTAATACGTTCTTGAGAAGACTTAATGGCTTCTTGGGAATGATGAAAGATGTTCCCTTATCTGCTCTGGCGTCAGTTCTTCGATATCGCACCAATTTATGTGCATCGGTGGCCACAAAGGTGATGTTATCCGAAGACAGTTCACAAAGGACACCATTCATTACCGGCCTCAACTCATCATTGCCAGTGGCAAAAATAGTTTTACTCAGCGCCCTGGCTAGAATTGCTGCATTCATATCTAGTTTGTCATCTCCTTCAATGACAGGAATCTTTGGAAACTCATCTCCATTATGTCCAGACAACTTGTATTTTCCATAATCCGAACTGATTTCAATGCCCAAATTGTCATTGTCAATTAAAAAAGTGAGCGGCTGTTCTGGAAAAGTCTTTAGTGTGTCAAGGAGCAACCGTGCAGGAATTGCGATGCTTCCACTGTCGGTAGACTCAATGTCAACCTTGGCCGTCATTGTTGTCTCTAAATCAGAAGCAGATATGGTCAGATCATTATTGTTAAYATCAAACAAAAAGTCATCGAGAATTGGCAATGTATTACTGCTGTTGAGRACGCCAGCAATAACTTGCAATTTCTTGGAAAGCARAGAACTTGAAACAATGAATTTCATCTAGGATTTTAATAAAAAGGGTTGGTTGTCAAACGATGCAAATATAGATTTTTGATTCSATTAAATAGGGGAAATCRYTAAATATCAGATGGSTCTTGCTCTTTCARGAAATCTTGGAGTCCCAATATGATATTGTCAAAAACATARTATTGAACCGTTAGYAATTCCGGCCTACCGTTTATRCGGGCATACAGKCGGTCAACATCAAAAAGAATKGGCACTCCGTCATTATCCAATCGCCCTTCCATATCTGGTTTTAAAAAGGTCTCCATCTTGCTAATTTGACCATCCGTTGTTTCAACGGTGAAAATGTAGGTAGGCTGCGCATTGAAAATGGAGTCAATAAAATGTTGGTTCATTTCCTTCTCATAGCCTTCATACTGAACATTCTTGAATTTAGTAAGATAGACAAGCAATGCTGTGGTATCGTAATCGGGAACTATTGAATCATTTGCCAGCGATTTTAATTCAAATTTCCAGTTGCCTTTATTTTCGATAGAAAATGAAAACTTGGGATCCCCTGGAAACTCAATGCCCATACGTTGGATGTCCTTGAACTGCAGGTCAATGAATGTTCTATCTCTCCACAAATCCACATTCGTGACATAGCGAGAGGACAAATAACCAAAAAAGGAAGGTACATGGGTAATAAAAGGCTCAGACGATCCTTCAATTGCCATATAAGTGCCCATGGAATTTTGAGTTGCTCCTCCCACATAATACACCTTCATAGGTGTGTCCTCACCTTGATATATTTCAACTTTTGTTGCGCCTGAAGCCAATCGCTTGATCACATTGCCCCTTGCCGCCTTGGCAACGGGCATTTTAACTTCCAATGTTTTGATGGTCTTTAACAGCACTGCGATCAAGTCTTTCCGAACATAGTAGGTGTCATTGATCCTCCAGCGCCCTGTGCTCAACCGGGTCAGGGTCACCGTTTTCTGTGCTTTATCTCCCAGGAAAATCTTTGTGATTGCTGCCGTGTCTTCTACCGCAAAATTTCGAAGTTCTGGCTTAATTGTTCCACGACCATCTTTCATGTATAAATAGGCAGCGAATGCACCCAATACGATGACAATTATGGCAATTATTCGATTGTTCATTTGTTCTCTATTTAACTACGACTCATTTTTTCTCTCCAGCTGTCTGGTACTGCAACCGTTTTTCCCTCAAGGTAATTATAACAAACCAGGGTGGTTAAGGCTGTCGCACAAATCGTTCTGCCATCTGATTTTGTTATCACGTAGGATAGATCAAAACTCTTCCCACCGATCCGGGAACAGTGAGTAAAGATGGATACTTCAACGTCATCCAGGTCCACGGGAATCGCAAAGTTAACCTCTGCCTTGGCAAGAATGATCCCTTGTTCATTCCAGTTTATTTGCTCTCCCATAACATCTAAGAAATAGGGAATTCGAGCCGATTCTATATAAGTTAGGTATTTGGCATTGTTTACATGGCCCAGCTTGTCCAAATCTGCAAAACGAATGGCAACGCTTGTATGGTGCCAATCATTAAATTTTTCTTCCATAATTCCTTATTTCGTATATCTGTTTTTTCTCATCAATCCTCTTATCACTCCTATACCCAAGATAATTAAGAGCGGCAGGATCATATTTGCCAACTGTAGTTGTAATTTGTTTTCCTGGATTTTGGTCCTATCCAGTAGTCGGATTTTCAACTCACGCGACCGAACACTAATTAAATTAGACTCATCACAAAGATAGTCCACACAATTCATCAGAAACTCTTTATTGCCATATTGTTCACCGGTGTACTTGTCAAACCCGAGCGGATAGGATCTTCCACTTGAGTATTGTACCTGGTTGCGAATGATATCTCCATCTGAGATTACGATCATTTCTGTCGGTTCGCTTACCTCCTTAAAAGCAATATCCGGATTCTTGGCAATTTGCGCAGGAATCCTGTTGGTAAAGACGGATTTGAAGGTGCCGCTTAGCAACACCGCTGTGGGCAGGAAAGCGCGGTTAAATTGAGATTCGTCGGGTAGGGCGGTAATGGTGCCCAGGCTGATTTGGACCGGGGAGGTCAGCAGGCGTGAGTATTGTGAGGAGAAGAGCAAGAACGTTTTATCCACTCCCGCTGCTTCAACGGTATCAATACTGCTGACAAATTCCGAACGGACCCACTCGAGATTCTTTCCTATTGGATGCGCATTGGTAGGGGTGAGGAGTGGGAAGAAGATCCACGGAAAGCKWMKCMATTNNRTGRWWYWGCNWCCGRYAGNGWRCKACANWRWTCNKSMAGWASWRCTGATTGCATATCCTGAATCAAGTTTCCGTTAATTCTGCATCCGTATCGAAAGAGCTGATCATTCAAGTTCAAGTCATTCGGTATGCCCATGGTAATTCCAGCATTTGTAAGGCTATCCATACTCGCTGACACCGCATTTAAGCACCAAATAGCTTTCCCACCATTCATTATAAATTGGTCAATCACAAACTTGTCCTTTTCAGAGAAGGCCGTTTTGGGGCTGGCAATGATGATCGCCTTATAATCTTTAAGCCGTTCTAATTCACCATTGATGGTGACCCTTTCTACCCGGTAGTATTGACCAAGTGTTCTGCTGATGTCTTCAACTTCCAAACGGTTGAGTTCTCCGTGCCCTTCAATAAACGCCACTTTAGGTTGAAAGTTGGCAGAGAGTTTCTTGATAGTATTGGCTATTTCATATTCAAGCGTTTGAATGGAATTGTTCAATTGAACTTCCTCAGAGGCCCCCATTTGATTTTGCAATAGCTGAAGCGGATATTCCCTTTCGTGATAACCAAATATAGCTCCGGGGAAGATCATTTTTCGCGACTGGCCACCCGATTCTGTCAATTCAAGCATGGTTGGCTGTAAGCCCTGCTTGACCAGTTCTTGGTAGGTAGCGGTTCTGACTTCCTGGTCTTCACTTTCAGAAGGGTTAATGAATTCGTATTCTAAATTACCATTGGAGTAGGCCCGCATTTCATCAAGCATCTCTTTGGTAGCCCGCTGAAGTCTCTTGAAACCTGCAGGGAAATCACCTTCCAGGTAAACCCGAACATACATGATATCTTCCAAATTGGCGATGAGGCGCGTTGTCGCAGGGGATAAGGTATAGCGCTTCTCAGAAGTGAGGTCAAAGCGCTTAAACTCAAACGAGCCAATGAAATTGATCAGTGTAATGATCACCAGGCCGCCTAAGAGCAGGGTTAGACTTTGCTTCTTGATTTGTTTGCGTTCTACCATTTCCTGCTGTCTAAAACGGTTTTTGTAAACAAAAGGAACACAGTTATTAAACTGAGAAAGTAAAGAATGTCACGGGTATCAAGCACCCCGCGGCTCATAGACAGGTAGTGCTCCTGAATGCCAAGATTGACAATAACCGCGTCAAATCCACCAAATAGAGATAAACCGCTGATTGAATCAAATCCTGTATAGCAGAAAAAGCAGAGGAATATGGCTACCACAAATGAGATTATTTGATTGTCTGTGATAGAGGAGCAGAACACTCCGATTGCTACAAAACCGGCTCCCAGAAATAGCAGGCCAACGTATGAACCCCACATGCCTCCTATGTCCAGATTTCCTGCAGGATTTCCCATCAGGTACACTGTTCCAAAATAAACCAGTGTTGGGACTAGGGAGAAAACAATTAACAAAAGGCCGGCAAAGTACTTGGCGAGTATGATTCCTGTGTCTGAAATAGGCTGGGTAAATAGTAGTTCAATGGTGCCTAGCCGCTTTTCCTCAGCGAAAAGACGCATTGTCACCGCCGGAACCAGAAACATAAATACCCAGGGGCCCATGACGAAAAGCGTATCAATATTGGCATATCCATTGTCCAAGATATTGGTATCACCTGGGAATATCCACATGAACATACCCATGGCTATCAAGAATACAAATATCACGATGTATCCAATCAGCGAACTGAGGAATCCGTTTATCTCCTTTTTTAACAATGCAATCATACGTCTCGCTCTTGTTCGCTCGAATATAACCGCTCCATGCTGTGTGCCACAGGTTTGTCAGCAAATAGTGCTTTTGTTTCGCTCCACGTATGCATAAAAAATGTTGAATTACGATAGGCATTCAATGCGTCCTCTGACGCCCAATGACTGTACGTGAAAAATACATTCTTATTATTTACATCTTGGCAAAACTCTACGTACATACACCCAGCAAAATCCCTAATCTTCTCTTTTGAACGTGCAAAGATACGCTGAAATTCTCCCAGCTTGTCCTCTTTAAAAGTCATTTTTACAATTCGTATGATCATTTTCGTTATAAATTGTGTCAGAACTTCATCTGTCTCTTGTTGATTTGTTAGCGGTTACAAGGTACCTGGAAATCGCAATCTCAATATCTACCAAATACTACTTACACGATACCACAAACTACGTAGTCCACACCCAATACCCCAAACTTCCCAAATCGTATCAGATACTACCTAACACATGGGAAAGAAGAGCCATCACCTTTGGCAACTAATTCGTGGAGTTTCTTCTCTTATCTGACAAATGCTTCATCCACAGTATTTTATAATGAATACCGCTTAAAGCTTACCCGATTCCACTTAATTTTAGTCCTACCGTATACTACGTACCTAAATACGTCCAAATACCTAGTGAATACCATTAACTACTTACTGCCTACTTCAGTCCCAAAACGATAAACTATCACCTTCTATCAGCGGCCGTAAGTCATTAAACAGATGCCAAATACCTCTAAAGTTCTATTTAATAATACTTACAGTCTAGCGCATGCTGCTTAAACACTTTGGAACCATATGCTGCGTATGGACTACCGTAAACTACGTAGTGGGTACCGTAAACTACGTATTGCCTTTCCAATACGTACCCATTCGCCTCACCGATTACCTAGTACATTCCATTTCCCATAAGCCGTATCCCATTTTCTTATTCCTCTTAAGACTTACTAAATAATACTTATAGCCTACCACATATCACGTAGTACTTTTTGTATACCGGAAGCAATGATTTAGATACCATAAACTACTTAGTGCCTACCACAAACTACGTAGTGCGCACGGATACTCTATATTACTTCAGGATTATTGGGATAGTCTCATCTACATTCAGCCTACGTGCTCACTCAAACTCAATGCGAACCATATCATTCAACGAAAGGCCCAGTAGTTCATCTGCATTGCCTTTATTGATAGCGATCTCTAAATAACCAGTAGAGCTAAAGAGTGCCAACATTTCCCCTTCGGGAACTTCTCCATACGATTTTCGGATCTCTTGAATCACATAGTTGGATTGCCTGATGTATAAATTGAAGTTCCTTCCTTTGGCGGTATCGGCAAAGATCTTCTCAGTAATGTTGGTAAATGCGTTGCGATAAGAGTCGATGTAAATTACGTTCCCACGCAATATATTCCCATTCAGCACAGGTTGTAACACGATCTTATCCAGGAAGTCATGTCTTAATTTCCCAATGACTTCAAGCGTGCCACCTCTGGCTATATGGCAAGCCGCTTTTACAAAAAGATCCCTGGTTGGAAAGGTGAAATAGTCTGTATCTTGGGAGATGTTGAGCTCCACGATCAAATCTGGAGTGACGTCAAAAATGAGTGAAAATATGCCGTTGTCGGGCCCAATAAAATAATGGCCATCTGCGAAGACTGCCAGGTAAGATGATTCAGCCGTGCTTTCAGGATTCAATCCAAGGATATGAATACTACCTTTTGGAAAGCTCTTATAAGCATTTTTAATAATGAACGAGGCTTGAAAAACATCGTGTTTGGTGATCTCGTGCGAAATATCAATAATTCTCGCATCTGGGCACTGCGTTATAATCGCGCCTTTGACCGTGCTAAGGTAAAAGTCGGTGAGTCCAAGATCGGAAGTCAGTGTAATTATTGCCAAGTTACCTATTTCCTTTGCGCCAAAATTCTAATCAAATGGTGTAAGTTTGTAACTAAATAAAACCATTTAAAAGGGGGCTAAAATTAATCAATTACCAGTTAGGTACGAAGGTACGAATGAAACGGTTTTAGATCTTCAATAACATTAAAATCTTATCTCATTGGTAAACGGGTTGGGTATAGGATGAATGGGTAAAGTGTCACTTATTTAGATAATCTTGAGCGAAAAGACGATTCAATTAGAAGAGATCAATCCTTTGGAGCTTTATGGAGTAAATGATCAAAAACTCACCTTAATTAAGACCTTCTTTCCCAAGCTCAAGGTAATTGCAAGAGGTAATCAGATAAAGGTAATTGGCGAAGCAAAAGAAATTGCTCATTTTGATGAACGGGTTCAATTACTCATTTCCTATTACCACAAGTATAACAGGCTAACTGAAGGAAACATCGAAAGAATCATGCGGAATGAAAGCGTAGAGGCAAAGGCTGAAGACGCAAAAGGAAATGATGTTTTGGTTTTCGGACCCGATGGACTAACAGTTAGGCCGCGAACGGCTAATCAACGCAAAATAGTTGAGTGTTTTGGTAAATCAGATATTGTTTTTGCTGTTGGGCCCGCTGGAACAGGAAAAACATATACAGCCGTAGCACTTGCAGTACAAGCGCTGAAAAACAAAGTTGTAAAGAGAATTGTGCTCACCAGGCCGGCGGTTGAAGCGGGTGAAAACCTTGGTTTCTTACCGGGAGATCTCAAAGAAAAGCTCGATCCCTATTTACAACCGTTATATGATGGCTTGCGCGATATGCTGCCCGCAGCAACACTCAAAACATATCTTGAAAATGGAATAATTGAGATCGCGCCGCTTGCATTTATGCGTGGAAGGACCTTGGATAGAGCGGTAATTATTTTAGACGAAGCACAAAATGCCTCGCTGGGACAAATCAAAATGCTGCTTACCAGAATGGGTAGGGATGCTAAGATATTGGTCACTGGCGATGATACGCAAGTGGATCTTCCAAAATCTCAAAAATCCGGACTGTTGGAAATAGCGCCAGTATTGGCCAATATCAAAGGGATTGAATTTGTACGCATGGATGAGCATGATGTGGTAAGGCACAAGTTGGTGAAGGAGATAATTAAGGCATTTGGAAAATTTACGAAGTAAACGACTTTTTAATGGATCGCTAATACAGAACAGGGAAGGGCCCGAAGGCGATAATGTTACACGGAGGATGTTCCTAAATTTGAATTTTCAATAGCGCATAAAATCACCACAGCAAGATCTGTCCAAACAGGACAAGCATAATATATTGAATAGATTAATTTGAAATACTAATAAGCACTTAATTATGAGCAACACAATTACAAGTACCGATTTCAATTTCCCAGGTCAAAGATCAGTTTATCGAGGTAAAGTAAGAGAAGTTTATAATATCGATGATCGATTGTTGGTCATGATTGCAACAGACCGGATCTCTGCATTCGACACGGTGCTTCCTGAGGGAATTCCTTACAAGGGCCAAGTGCTCAACCAAATTGCAGCTAAGTTCATGACTGAAACGGCTGATATCGTGCCCAATTGGATAATTGCCACTCCGGATCCTGTGGTCGCAGTAGGGCACTTATGTGTTCCCCACAAGGTGGAAATGGTGATTAGAGGCTACCTTTCCGGACATGCCTGGAGGGAATACCGGGATGGAAAGCGAACGATCTGTGGCGTTGCCATGCCTGATGGAATGAAGGAGAACGACAAATTTCCTGAGCCACTATTAACGCCAACAACTAAAGCAGATGTAGGTCATGATGAAGATATTTCACGGGAAGACATTATTGCGCAAGGCTTGGTAGGAGAAGAGGAGTATATCAAGCTTGAAGAATATACAAGAGCCCTGTTTCAGCGAGGTACTGAAATTGCCGCTAAAATGGGATTGATCCTGGTCGACACCAAGTATGAGTTTGGCAAAGCGAATGGTACCATATACCTGATCGATGAAATTCATACGCCAGATTCTTCCAGATATTTTTACCAAGAAGGATACCAGGAGCGGCAGGATAAAGATGAGCCACAGAAGCAGCTATCTAAGGAATTCGTTCGGGAGTGGTTAATGGAGCAAGGCTTTCAGGGTCTGGAAGGTCAGTCGATCCCGGATATGCCAGCGGAATTCGTGTCCAGTGTTTCTGAACGGTATATTGAGCTTTTCGAGCAGATCACCGGTGACGCATTCGAACGAGCCGATGTAAGCAGTGTTTCAGAGAGAGTTGAACAGAACATCCTTGAATATCTTGCTAACGAGAAGGTGAGTCAATAATGCACTCACAACTTCGTGGTCTTAGTTTCCTTCTTGTTCTTTTAGCAAGTATCCTAAGTACTACGGGCTCAGCTTTAGCACAATCTGATAGTTTGCCTCAAAGGCATTCGTTGGTGATTGAAGTGGCCGGTATTGGTGGCTTCTGGTCGTTAAGCTATGAGATTAATAAGGTAACGGCTAATGGCATCTTGTCGCCTTATGTAAATGCTGGAGGCTCTGTGATGCGCATAAGAAATTATTCACAGGACTTTGACCCAACTTTTTCTGTGCCCTTATCTGTTGGCCTTTTACTGGGTGCCGGTTCCAATAAATTGGATCTTGCATTCTCCAACACCCTTATCAGTGAGGTGCTGGCTTCTGAATCCCTGGAGATCGAAAGGAAGTGGCAGGTCAACGGGGCCGTACATATTGGATACAGATATTGGGTGCCCAAACGAAACCTATTCTTCAAAATTTATTACGCGGCTGTACTTGTTGATTATGATCGATTCACCAATTGGGGTGGGTTAGGCTTTGGATATACGCTTCATTAAAATGACAAAGCGCGGATTTCCTATATGGACCCTAGTTGTTTTTTTATTCATCTACAGCTGCAAAAAGGCCGACGTCACCGGCGTATCCAATTTGATTGGCAATGCAATCGAAGTGCATGGCCATGGAGGCATGGGTATCGCCTCAACGTATCCCCTAAATTCTTTCGAGTCCCTCACTGCAGCCCTGGCCAACGGTGCCGATGGGGTGGAGATTGACGTACAGATGACCCGAGATTCGGTCCTCGTAGCGTTTCACGATAACTCGCTGGATGCAAGCACGTCGTGTACCGGTTTAATCAGCGAACATACCTGGGCAGAAATCAAGGATTGTGAGCTTGAAAACATAATCTTTGATCAGCATCAAATTGTGGCTCTTGAAGAGGTACTCAACGCATGGACAGCATTGGAAACAAGAACGGTAGTGTTGGACTGCAAAGTACTGACGAATTCAAATAAAGAGGCCTTCAATGCAACTTTTGCGGCAAAGGTCATCGAGTTGGTRAAAGCYCATGGTGGGCGCCGGGATATYTTGATAGAAGGCCGAAGTCTYGGGTTCTTRCAGCTGATCCAGGCGGTACAACCGAATTATAAATTATTCATCAATCCCGGTRATTTTAAAGAGGGMTTRGAAATGGCSAAAACCAATGGACTTTATGGYRTYACCATCGCTTCCTCAARCGTGTCCAGCTCACAAATTCAAGAAGCGCATRACCATGGCATCACCGTGGCAGTTTGGAATGTGAGTTCAAGGAAAGACAATGTTGAAGCGATTAATAAATCCCCTGATTATATTCAAACCGATAAGTTGAAGAGTTTGGTTCGGTTGCTTAAGTGAAGCAGCGGTCCAGGGTGCTCCTGGAATGTGATAGAGGAATGGTAAAGGTAATTTGCCATATGGTAAAAGGCTGTTCTGTGCACTTCYCATAAAAACGGTATGAATGGTGATTTTAGATACCTTAGAACAGATAAATCAGGTAATAATGTTCATTTAAATAAAATTTCAGCAGTTGGAGACCCTTGTGGTTGGAAAGGCATGGATGAAAAACGGCAAAATAAATTTAATGATGCTCTATACAAATATGATTGGGAAAGTATACTTTCATGGAAATATAATGGCAAATTACTTAATCATTTGCTTCATATAATTAATAACTCCACCTTTTAAGATGATTTCAACTTGTCTTTCACTGAGGTTGAATGTAAGTGGAATCCCAAGGTCTTTTCCAACTAAAGTAGCTGTTACTGAATCTCCTTTTTTGATGGCTTCCCTAAGGTTATCTATCCGTAAAACATCACCTTGCTCTAGTTTGTCCCAGTCAGCTGCATTTTTAAATTCAAAAGGAACTATACCAAAGTTGATCAGGTTCTGCCAGCCGATACGAGCATAGGATTTGGCAATAGCAAACTTTTGTCCTAGATACCTGGGTGC
>JAESRW010000014.1 GCA_016764395.1 Flavobacteriales bacterium | reverse complement strand
GTTCATCTCTACCATAAAAGTAGACTCTCCAGAAGAGATGTTGTCCGAAGCACCTACGCGCGTAAATATTTTGTCAACCAGGCCAATTGTGGCGCTCCTCGCTGGGACAAAGCTGCCCATTTGTGCCATTAACACAATAAGCGCTGTCTGTCTTAGCAAGGCGGATTTCCCTGACATATTGGGCCCTGTAATGATGATAATCTGCTGTTCTTTAGCATCCAGGTAAACATCGTTGGTGATGTACTCTTCACCTAACGGTAATTGGTGTTCAATCACCGGGTGTCGTCCCAGTTTGATGTCGAGGACATTTTCGGTCGAGAGTTGAGGCTTAACATACCTGTTCTTCACAGCAATACTCGCGAAAGAGCACAAACAATCCAGCTTAGCGATGATCTGTGCGTTCCTTTGAATGACATTTATGTGTTTGTGCAGGCCTTGAACCAATGCTTCATATAGTTGCATCTCCAAAACCTGGATCTTCTCCTCTGCACCTAGTATTTTGTGCTCGTACTCCTTTAGCTCCTCTGTAATATAGCGCTCTGCATTGACCAGCGTTTGCTTTCGGATCCAGTTTTCAGGTACCTTGTCTTTGTGGGTGTTGGTCACTTCAATATAGTAGCCAAACACATTGTTAAAGCTGATCTTAAGGGAGGTAATTCCAGTCGCTTTGCTTTCTCTTGCCTGGATCTGCATGAGATAATCCTTCCCCGAAAAGGCGATCTTTCTCAAATCATCCAGTTCTTTCGAAACGCCGTCAGAAATGACGTTGCCCTTGTGCAACAAGACTGGCGGGTTCTCCTGGATCTCATTTTGGATTTTCTCTATAATGGCCCCGCAAGGTTCAAGGTTGGTAGCCAGTTCTTTCAATCCCTTGTGCTTCGATTTAGCTGCAGCGGATTTTATGGGCTCAATCGCCATGAGCGCTTTTTTTAGCTGTACCACCTCCCTGGGCAGAATTCTGTTCACAGCCACTTTTGAGATCAGGCGTTCCAGGTCACCGATGGCTTCTATATGGTCTTCCAGGTCCATCGTTAAAGCCTCGTTCTCCACCAAAAACGCCACTACCTTAAGTCTCTGCTCAATACTCTTTTTGTCTTTCAGCGGCAGCGCCAGCCATCTCTTAAGCAGCCGTGCTCCCATGGGCGAATGGGTATGGTCAAGGACGCTTAACAGGGTAACGGCATCTTCATGCGGAGAGGCAAAGAGTTCCAAGTTTCTGATTGTGAATTTGTCCATCCACACATAATCMGACTCTTCCAGGCGAGTGATTTTGGAAATGTGCTGTACCTGGTCGTGTTTGGTTTCACTKAGGTAGTGCAAGCAGGCCCCWGCRGCGATAATGCCGTTGTCAAGATTTGAAAYACCAAAGCCCTTCAGACTCGAAGTTCCAAAGTGTTTTAACAGTAAATCATCCGCAAAGTCTTTTGTGTAGGCCCAGTCCTCCAGCGGAAATTTGTTGGATTTACCCCCAAAAAGCTCATTGAATTTGATGCGCTTGTCTTTCTGATACAAAACTTCGTTGGGGCTCAAGCTTTGCAGTAGYTTTTCCAAATAYTCTTTGCTYCCTTCGGCAACCATAAATTCRCCAGTGGAAATATCTAAAAACGCAATGCCATGAGAWGACTTCCCAAGATAAATCGAAGCCAGGAAATTGTTTGAGCCTTGCTCSAGWACCAAATCGTTATAAGAAACGCCCGGTGTGACCAATTCAGTAACGCCTCTTTTGACGATCTTTTTGGTGGCTTTGGGATCTTCCAGCTGATCGCAGATGGCCACCCGCATTCCGGCTCTCACTAATTTWGGCAAGTARGTGTCGAGGGAGTGATGTGGAAARCCTGCCAGTGCAATGGATGACGCGGCACCATTGGCTCTTTTGGTGAGCACAATTCCCAAAACTTTTGCGGCCCTCTTGGCATCTTCGCCAAAGGTTTCGTAGAAATCTCCTACGCGAAAGAGCAGCAACGCATCAGGATGCTTTGCTTTAATCTGGTTGTACTGCTTCATCAGAGGTGTCTCTGATGCTTTCTTTGTTTTCTGTGCCAAATCCCCCAATATTATAACCCTTCAAAAGTAAATTTTTTAATTCCGTTTTTTCGATATATTCACCGCAATTTAACAACACAAAATGCGAAAACTTCGAAACGAGGAGCTGGACAGGAAATCGGTGGCCGATTTTAAGAGCGCGGAGAAACTTCCTTTGATTTTGGTGCTAGATAATGTCCGCAGTTTCCACAACGTTGGTTCTGTTTTCCGGACGGCTGATTCATTTTTAGTGGAGGGAATTTATCTCTGTGGCATCACTGCAAAACCCCCGCACCGAGACATTAACAAAACAGCTTTGGGAGCCACGGAATCGGTATCGTGGGAATATTTTGCGGACACTGAGGATGCGATCAAGCGTTTAAAGCGAGATAATTATGAGTTGCTAGCGGTAGAGCAAACGGAGGGGAGCATTGCGCTAAACGATTTTTTTCCCGATGCAAACAAGAAGTATGCGTTGATTTTTGGGCATGAGGTAAATGGGGTTCATCAAAATGTGATCAATGCCTGTGCAAAAACGTTGGAGATCCCGCAAATAGGAACCAAGCATTCCTTAAATATAGCGGTGAGTGTTGGCGTAGTGGTTTGGGATATATATGCAAAGATTATTTCGAATAAGTAGGGCTAAAGATGTCCCATAAATGGTTAATATTACATTGGTTTTGAGATAGGGTATAAATATGTTTCTAATTTCATTGTTTTTATATCTTTGCAGCGTTTTCGAACACACCAGAGAAACTATTGAGTACAATTCTTAAAAGAATCATAATGAAAAATTCCAGTTTAAAATCGCTCTCAGCACTTGTGGTAGTTGCCGTCCTGGCTTCAGGATGTGGGCTAGGCAAGATGCTTAAGAAGTACGACGACGTAAAGTACACGGTCACGCCGGAGGTTTTAGAGGTGCATGGAGGTAGGGTGCCAGTGAAGATATCGGCTACTGTGCCCGCGAAATATTTTATCAAGAAAGCAACAGCTACATTCACGCCTATTTTGAAGTGGGATGGAGGCGAAGCCGCACTAAAGCCCATTACAATCTTAGGTGAATTGGCCGAAGGCGAAGGCCAAAAAGTGAGCTTTACAGCAGGTGGCAGCTTTTCTTATGTTGATACGATTGACTATAAATCGGCCATGAAGAAGTCAGAGTTGTTCGCACAGGTTGAATTGGCACTGGGTTCTAAAACAGCCCCGCTTCCAGACAGAATGCTAACAGTTGGTTGTATTACTACTTCTACGCGAACTCGAAATGATGAAGCGCTTTTGTTTGGAGCTGATAAGTACGAAAAGGTAACGGTCCTTAAGAAGAATGCGGAGATCTATTATCCTATTCAAAGTGCCGTAATTCCGTCTAAGGAGATGAGAAGCGAGAGCATTAAGGCACTTAAGGCGTTTATTGCTCAGAAGTTCAATACAGCGAGTGTGACCATTACTGCTTGGGCTTCTCCAGACGGGCCAGAGGACCTCAACGAAAAAATCTCTAATGATCGTACCAACTCAGCATATAGGTACGTGAAGAGAGAGATGAAGAAAATGAAGCTGAATGGAGCGGATAATGATGAGTTATATACGAAGGTGTCCAAAGGTGAGTACTGGGATGGATTCAATAAATTGGTAGGTGCTTCCACCATCGAGGACCGACAGTTGATATTGGATATTGTTAACCGTCACTCGGACTATAGCAAAAGGGAGCAAGAGATCAAGAATTTGGCAGTGGTTTATCTGACATTGGCAAATGATATCTTACCACTGCTTAGAAAAGCGGATGTGGTTATTGGTTTGTATCAGCCTAAGAAGACAGATGCGGAGATCGACAGTCTCTCAATAGCTAAGCCTGATACTCTTGAAGTAGAAGAGCTGCTTTACGCGGCTACTATAACAAAAGATTGGGATAAAAAATTGAAGATTTACACGGCAGCGTCTAGTGTTTATCCCGACGATTGGAGGGGATACAACAACGTGGCTTATGTCTATATGAATCAGGGTAAGCTAGGTGATGCGAAAACTTGGTTGGAGAAAGCGGCCGCAAAGGCAGCTGACAATGCTACCATATTGAGTAATCAGKGTGTGTTGGCCGTTTGGAATGGCGATCTTGACAAGGGAAAAGCCTTATACGAAGATGCCTCATCAGCTGGCGGTGATTTGAGCAACAACCTCGGCATCTTGCACCTRCGTACCGGTGATTATACAGCGGCTCTCGAGTATTTTGGATCTAACTGTTCTTACAGCTCAGCTTTAACGAACGTTCTTGTAGGCAACACGGAGAAAGCAAAGGCTCAGGGTGAATGTGCTGAGAAGTCAGCTGAAACCTCTTATCTGCAAGCAATCATTGCTGCTCGGTCAGGTGACGCGAGTACCATGAATGCAAAGCTCAAAGAAGCGATTGCGGGAGATGCTTCTTACAGAAAAGATGCAATGGAAGATCTGGAGTTCAAAAAGTTTTGGGAGAGTACAGATTTCAAAGGAGCTATTCAATAATTTTATACCAGTTCAAAAAAGAGCCACTCATTTGGGTGGCTTTTTTTTGTCCTAAACTGCGGTGGATTGCTGTGTGAAGACACCGTCTTCTGAGAACACCAGGCGGTTTATCCCGATGTCATACGGACTATTCAGCGCCTTCACGATGGCCTGATAGGAATTTGGATCACCTACAAAGTCAACGCCGCTTAGATCAATTATGAGAATCTTCTGGTTTTGGAGTTGTTTCAGATAATCAAAATACCCTTTCTGAACACTTTCCAGGTATTCTGGTTGAATATCCTGCTCGTAGGGCCTGCCCCTGCTTTTAATGTTCTTCAGCGTAGACGCCACGTCAATAAATAGATAGACAAGGAGATCGGGTTTGGGAACGAGTGGATTGATAATCGAAAACAGTTTTGAATACAAGGTGTATTCATCTGCTTCCAGGTTTATTTTAGCAAAGATCAATGACTTATCAATGATGTAGTCGGAAATGGTAAACGAACTGAATAAGTCCTGATTGGTGATTTCATCTTTTAGCTGCTGATACCGCTCAGCCAGAAAGGATAATTCCAAAGGGAACGCATTCTTTCCCGGATCTTTATAGAACTTGGGGAGAAAGGGATTGTCTTCAAATTGCTCCAGTACCAGCTTACCGTTAAAGTCCTCTGATAGCTTTTTGGACAAAGTGGTCTTTCCCGCCCCAATGTTCCCTTCAAGTGCTATGAAATTGTACAGGTCCATCTTCTCAATCAGCAGTAAAAATGTGCACTTTCTGTTTGTCCTGGCATTCATTTAACAACTCATGCATGGATTTAAGTAGGGTAGGATGCTGTAGGTCCCTTGCAATTTCATTGAGTGGCTCAAGGGCGAACCTCCTCAAGTGCACCCGGGGATGGGGGATGCTTAGTTTCTTGGAGCTTAAAACAAGGCTGTCATAAAAGAGAATATCTATATCCATCGTTCTGCCGCTATAACTTTGCTCACTTCTTTCTCTGCCGAGAGACGCTTCAATAGACAGCGCAATTTCCAGCAACCTTTCAGCTTCAACAGTTGTTTGTATTTGTAGGAGTTGATTCAAAAAGAGGTTTTCGTCTTCAAATCCCCAGGGTTCTGTTTCATATACAGCAGATTCCTGCTCAATTTTTCCAATTCGTTGCGCTATTTGTTTTTTGGCAGCTTCGAGTAATGCCATGCGATCCCCTCGATTGCCCCCCAGAAGTAAGTATACGCGCGCCATATTTTATGAAGTCTGGAAGTCCAATCTCAAAGGTAGTAAATGTACCTTCCTCTTGACGCTAATTTAGCCATTGTCGTGGATTATTTACACCGCATTGTAGATCCGTWGGTGGCAAATGGGGGCATTCTTCATCTTTGCAATTTGCGGGCAGTTCACTGTTGGAGTGTGCCAATATTGTGTATCACAGGCTTTGCAAGGTGCGTATCTTTGATCGAGCTACACTGTTTATCAGAGAGAGACAGTAAACGATAATGGATTCCTGCTTCAATGGGAAAGTGTTCTGTCAACAGTCACATAACCAGTCGGATGGGTGGTTCGAGACGTTTGTAAACACATTTTGAGAAGGTGTCAATGCCTGTCATTGCTCTAAATCCGACACCACCATATTTTTGCTAAATTTGTGCTTCCAAAAAAAGCGAACATCATGGGTAATTTTTYCAAAATTGTATTCGGTAGTGCGATAGGGTTTTTTATAGCCMTTATCTTTATAGGCCTTGCCATTGCCGGGCTTCTGGGTCTTGTTGGCGCGGCGGTCCTGGGCCAGGAAGACATGAGGGTTGAAGACAATTCAGTGTTGCGTTTAACGCTCGCAAATCCAATCAAGGATAGGGCCCCACATGATCCATTGAGGGATTTTAATTTTGCGACCTTCCAGCCCAATAAGTCATTGGGCTTAAATGATATATTGAGAAATATTGAAAAGGCTAAGAACGATGAAAAAATCAAGGGCATCTTTCTGGACATTTCGTCAGTTGATGCAGGCTTTGCAACGGTACACGAAATTAGAGAAGCACTTTTGGACTTTAAAGGCGAAGGGGATTCGGGAAAGTGGATTGTTTCTTACAGCGAGGGGCTCTCTCAAAAAGCGTATTACCTGGCCTCTGTATCCAATGAAATTTATCTGAACCCCCAGGGGGGCATGCAGCTCATGGGGCTCGGCACTTCCACACCTTTTTTTACCGGTGCTTTAGAGAAGCTGGATGTGGAGGCACAGATCATTCGACATGGCAAATTTAAGAGCGCCGTGGAACCTTTTATGTTGGATAAGATGAGTCCAGCAAACAGGAAGCAAACAGAAACGTATATATTCTCRATTTGGAATGATCTTGTGAGTGAGATCTCTGARTCMCGTTCGATTTCAGCKGAAGAGATTAATATGATCGCCGACAGCATGTGGTTGAACAATGCGCARGATGCYCTGGACARAGGATTTGTTGATAAGCTYTTGTATCGAGATGARGTAGTTGCWCAATTGCGTTCATTGCTGRGYATAGARGATGAGGATGAAGATATCARYTACGTAAAACTGTCGAAGTACGCTAGAATTCAAATGGCTTCTAAAGGCGATGGTACGTCAATYAAAAGGGACAAGGTGGCCATCATTTAYGCMCAAGGCAGCATTGTAAGCGGAAARGGTGAAGCTGATGAAATTGGATCTGAGACGGTRGCCAAGGCCATYCGAGAGGCAAGGGAGAACGAGCGGGTCAAAGCAATTGTGTTGCGCGTTAATTCTGGAGGTGGATCAGCATTGGCTTCTGAYGTTATGTTGCGGGAAATGATGTTGGCAAAAGAGGTTAAACCCGTAGTTGTGTCGATGGGTGATGTAGCTGCATCGGGCGGATATTATATTGCCTGTATGGCCGATACCATTCTTGCAAGTAGGACCACCATAACGGGTTCAATCGGTGTGTTGGGAATCTTGTTTAATGCTCAAGACTTTTTCAAAAATAAATTGGGAATTACGTTTGATGGCGTTCGTTCCAACCCGCATTCAGATATGGGCTCCACAACACGGCCTTTAACGGATAAGGAACGCGCAACAATTCAAAAGGAGATCGTAAGAATATACGATGTGTTTATCTCCCATGTGGCCAATGGAAGATCAACCTTGAGCAAAGCTGATGTGGACAGCATTGGACAAGGAAGAGTATGGAGTGGGGTGGATGCTTTGGAGTTGGGCTTGGTAGATGTAATGGGTGGATTAAACGATGCGGTGGAGATTGCCGCGTCTATGGCTGATATAGAAGACTATAAAATACTTGAGCTTCCGGAACATAAAACGTCACCACTTGCCGAAATAATCGCGGGCATGGAAGATGATGCCGAAACCAAATTCCTCAAAGATAAGTTGGGGGTCAACTACAAGCATTACCTGGTTTTGCAACATCTCATGAAATCACATGGGGTACAAGCGATTGTTCCTTACGATCTCAACTTGAACTAGTATACCGATTACTAAGTTAGCATTACTTGTTGCGTACAAACTTGGCCGTCAGAAGCTGGTTGTCAGTGGTGATCTGTAAGGTGTAAATCCCGTTTTGAAGATGCCGTACAGAGAGCCCATGACTGGGAATCTGTTGCCCTTGGCTGACAATTCTGCCAGTAATATCAGTAATGTTCCAGTTGTTGATTTTCCCTTTCTCCTTGAATTGTATTTGAACATAATCTGAAGCTGGGTTGGGGTGAATCGAAAAATGCTGGGCTGAGCCCCCGTTTTCACCGATTGCTTGTGGTATTACATATTCCAAAAGGTAGGTTTTCGCGGATACTTCTTGCCCTGGGCCCATACCACCAGCAATGATATATTTATTGGAATCTATTTGCGCGATCCCCCGCATATCCATGAAATTGGCGATAACGCCATCTTCAATAGAGAATGTTGCGGTTGTAGTATCAAATGTAGTTACCCGATTCAACGGTTCCACACCAAGTCCCGAACCATACTCAATGCCATCAAAGTTATAGGCTTTATCTGCACCTCCAAACCAAACAGGTTGTCCATTTAAAATTCCAGCCCCCGAGCGGTAGAGCATTCCAAGGCTATCCTCAGCAATGGACCAGGTAATTACCGCTGGGTTACCAGGGTCAATCAGTCCAGTTCTAATTTTTGGAATCATGGAAAAGACCCAGGTATCAGTAACACCGCCGGTAAAGTAGATGGTGTTTCCAATGATCACTCCAGACGCGCCAAAAGCTTTATAATCATTCCCCCCCGGCAAGGAGGTGCCCAGGGTCCACGTGTCCTGTCCCGGGTCATATATCTGTACAGCCGTAATATTGCCTGTGTTGCTCCAGCCGCTGATCACATAGATTAGACTGTCTTTCCAAACAATTTGAACATGATCATCAGTCGCAATACCGACATTGGTGCCTGATGTGTAGGAGTTAGAGTCCGGGTCGTAAATAAATACCTTGTTGGAAGAGACCTCATTTCCGTTTTGAAAGACATGATATCCACCAATGATGTATATTTTCCCATTCACGGTGGAGGCAGATGCGGCTATTCTGCTCAGGTTATCCGGTACTGGAGCAATCGTATCCCACGTGTCATTGGCAATGTCATAGCGAAATCCTTTTAAGTGGATACCGGAGTACACCTTTGTACTATCGATACCCATAAATGAGAATACATAGTTGCCGCTTGTCGCTACTGCATTATTGCTTACCGGCTCGGGCATGTCGGCAAGCGGTGTCACTTGCCATAATCCCTGGGCAAACCCTGACAGTGGAAGCAATGATAGGAGCGTGAATAGTATCGTTCGATTCATGACAACATTAGGTTAACYTGTTTAAAATTTTCAAAAAGCTCACATTTTTGCACTTTATCGTATCTTAGGGCTCTTAAGATCGACAAATATAAATATATGAATTTCTATAGACCCATCTCTTATATTCTGATAGCAGGTTGCCTGTTGTCTGCGTGTTCTTCACCACCAACTGCAGATGAGGATGATATCATGAATGCCGARGCTACCAAAGAAAAGGCTAAAAAGGAGGAAATGTCAAATGATGCCATTAAGGACATTATTAGAAAAATTCCTTCTCCCCTAGAGATGTCGAATATTGTTAAGAAGTCTGGTGTTGCTTTCTCTAAGGATATGTTAAGCGATGCGAATAAAGTGAGTAACTATTCCACCAATTTTCAAAAAGCCTTGAACCTGGGAATATATGGTGCCGACCTCGGGTGCATTAATGTGTATGAGAAGACGCATCTGTCCATGGGATATGTGGAGGCGGTTAAATTGCTTTCGGATGAGTTGAAAATTGGACAGTTCTTTGATTTTGCCACCTTACAGCGCCTGGTGAACAATACCAAAGACTCCGATTCATTGTTGTATATATCCACCTTGGGTTTTGCAAGTATGCACAACTATTTGAATGATCGTGACAGGAGTCACCTGAGTGTTCTGATTCTGGTAGGTGGTTGGATAGAGTCGGTGTACATAGCAGGGAATATTACATCCATAGATTCAACAGCCGACTTTTTTAACCAATATCCGGATCTGGCAGATCGGATTGGTGAGCAAAAGCTTATACTGGGTGACATTCTCAACTTGTTGACACAATATGAGGACCTTCCTGGATTTGGTGATTTGGTTACGCGCTTTACAGAGCTAAGAGAGATTTATGAGCGGGTGAATATCATTTACAAATACCACGCACCGGAAATTTGGGAGGAAGTTGGTATGCTTGTAGTTCAAGACAAAAGCGAGATTACGGTAGAAATAGAGCCAGAGCACTTAAAGAAGATATTGTCAAAGGTGCAAGCAATGAGAAATAACATAATGATTTGAAACGACACATGAAAAAGCGATTGGGTTCGGCCCTTCTGTTGGTAGGGGCATTTATAATTTTTGGAAATCCGGTGATGGCACAATGTGACCAGGATGGATTTGTGGATAACTGCGCAGGGAATTTAGGAGAAGGTTTCAGTTACTTGCGGACCTTTGAAGCGGAGGAAATTGAAGGCAGCACGAATTATCCGTATACCGGGGCATTCTTATTCAGAAAGGGCGTGAACTATGTGTTCTCCATGTGTGAGGATGTTGCAGACAGCTCCAAAATAGTGGTCAACATCTACAATAGAACCCGAAAGCTGGTCGTGTCTAGTTATCATGAAGAAACGGACAAGTATTTTAGTAAAATGCTTTTCAAATGCAATGCTACGGGCATCTTCTTTGTGCAAACGCTTATGCCACTAGGAGAAGATAAGTGCGGCATTACCATGCTTGGTTTTAGCGCTGAATAAAGGCACCGCTGGAGAGAATGAATTTCGACGGAGCTTGGGCCTGTTCTGAATGTCCCTTTATTTTCCAATCTTGACTTTCTCGAACGCTTCGAAAGTTTTCTTAAAGAGTTCAAAGTAGAGCGTGACGTACAGTATAATCGTCATTAGCCAAATCATACCAAGGTTGAAAGCGTACGTATTGATGCGCTGTCCAAATATGGTCTTGTTGGGAGCATAGAAGTGGGTACGGAAATTCAAAGCACCGTCGAACTCAGGCGCCCTATAGATCGGATCATAATTTTGGACTAGACGGTTGTTCAAGCGAAGGATCTTCTTCTTGGTGAGTTTGTTCTGAACTTCATCGGACAAGTAGTCATTATGATAATTGTCTCTTATRTTCTGGTAATTATAGGCGATGTCTGTTCGTGCTTTTAATTTTATGATTCTGCGCTCTTTCTCTTCATTTGCCGCATTGAATTTGGCGCTGTAATAGATGCTCAACTGGTCCAGATATTCCAACGTGGCGTCGGCCACTTCATTGTTAAATGCCTCTGGAGTAAGATTGCCTAGCTGTTCAAATTTTAAGTCCTTCTCTTGCGCCAAGAGTATTGAAATTTCGTTATTGAGCAATAACATTAAATTCTTGGCTGCCAGCTTTGAAGAATCCGATTTCTCTGCCGCCAAAGCTTTGTACTCACCTACTACATCTATTAATTCAGGTAAGTAATAAACCTGTTTATAATCGTAGAGGCTTTCCTTTTGTTCCAGGTCATAGAAAAAATGCTCATAGTAGTTGCCCATAAATTGGTGCACCATCATGCCCTCAAATGCCCATCTGGAAGGCATGATCTCCGCAATGAGGGGTACCCGTGAGCCTCCGCCCAACGATTTATTGAGCTTCTCAAAATCGAACATGGCTCCACCCAAAACCATTTGAGGAATAATCAACAATGGGATAATGATGTATATCGTAACAGCAGAATTGAACGTGGCCGAGATGTTCAATCCCAGCATATTCGCCAGGCAGGAAGTAGAGAACAGCATGCCCCAGTAGGCCAAATTCATACCCTGAATGCCCAGGATGCTATTGCCAATAAGAACAAACATCAACGTTTGTAAAATCGATAGGCCGAACAATATGCCAATTTTGGATAACAGGTAGCTGGACCGGCTCAGGTTCAGAAAGGACTCTCTCTTTAGTATTTTTCTGTCTCGATAAATCTCCTCAGCACTTACAGTAAGGCCTATAAAAAGAATCACGATGATCGACATGAAAATATAGGAAGGTATATTGTCATTTTCCCGGTAAGTATAGTCATCCAGGATGGGGTTGTCTATATATCGAATAATGTAGGACAAAATAAAGGCAAGAACAGGTGTCTCAAATAGATTGAGCAGCAAATACTGTTTGTTGCTGATCTTGGACAATAAATCCCGAGCAGAGTAGATCTGTAGTTGTTGAAGCCATGATGGAATTTGAAGCGTTTTTTCAGGTATGTCCGTAGTAACCTGGACTTCTTGTACGTCTATGTTCTTATCGTACAGAGCCGCCCATTGCACCGGTGAACGTCTTCTTTGGTCAGTGAACTTTCCAAATTCATCAATTACCTTGGCCTCTATAATATTGAATATGGACTCGGGGCTCACTGTACCACAAACGATGCACTCTCCAACATCGCTATTGATTTGGCCATCTGCTTTTCTAAAGTAAGATATGGCTTCAACCGGATTGCCGTAATAGATAAGATAACCTCCGGTATCCAGAAACACAATCCTGTCGAATGTTTTGTAGATATCCGATGAAGGTTGGTGAATCACCACGAATATTAATTTGCCTTTGAGGGAGAGTTCACGGAGCAGATCAATTACATTTTCTGAATCTCTGGAAGAGAGGCCCGATGTCGGCTCGTCCACAAATAAAATAGAGGGTTCCCGAATGATCTCCAGCCCTATATTGAGACGCTTTCTCTGTCCACCGCTAATGGTCTTGTCCAACGGGCTTCCTACTCGTAAGTCCTTGGTTTCAGTGAGTCCCAGATTGCCAAGGATTTTCATCACCAACTCATCAATTCCGGATTCGCTAAGATCCTTGAAGCAAAGTTTGGTATTGAAATAGAGGTTGTCGTAAACGGTCAGCTCCTCTATCAACAAGTCATCCTGGGGGATAAAGCCCGTTATCCCTTCTATTTTCTCCTTGTCTTTGTGTATGTCAATTCCATTGATGGTCAACGTGCCTGAGCTCGGTTCTTCCAATCCCGCCAGCACATTGAGCAAGGTGGTTTTACCGGCCCCACTCGCTCCCATAATACCAATAAGTTTCCCATGTTCTTCAGCGAGGTTGATGTCTCTAAGCCCGATATTGCCATTGGGAAATTTGAAGTTGATCCCTTCGGCATTGAAAGAGATTTTGGATTCTATGACGCCGAGCTGGAAGTTGGCAACTACGTCACTGTAAAAAATAGGTTTTCCACTGGGTACCTTAATGGTGCTCCCCGAAGCAAAGAGCTGAATATTATTGGTGGTGGTCAATAACCCGTTCAGGTATACCTCACTAGTTCCGGTGTAGCGGAGGAAGTAAAGGTTGGTGCTGTTCGACCATAGAATAATAATGTTTCCATTTAGCTTTTGAGACGTAATGTGTTTGCAGCTTTCGCAAGGCGCATTGTCCACATCATTAATGAGCATGATATCTTCATGATCCAATTTGTTTGGGTCGTCTTCAGTCACAAAAGAGCGAATCAATTTGAATTCATCATCGCCCATATTGAACATCATAGAGGATGTTTCAATAATTTGAACTCTTTGCTCAGTGAACTGTTTGGTAGAAGCCAGCATTTCAAACAGACGCACCAGTACAACAACTTTTTGCTCTTGTGTTAACGTCTCTCCAATTTTACGACAAATGCCCAACGTCCGCATGGAGTCCATAGTGGAGGTACGCTTTCGTTCTTTTCCTGGTTCAGCAGCAATGGGTTTTCCATCTGCGATTCCAGCAAAATCATCGAACATGGCCAGGTATTCCTGCACCGTTTCCTCTTCGAGCTGCAATCGAAGGAAGCTCTGAACATACTCCCGCTCCTCCAGGGCCACGCCGTCATCCTGCTTTGCGATGATCGCAAACAGCTGCATTAACGCTTTTAATATCTCCTCACTCATCTTCTTGTTCTAGTACGCTAATGTAAGCACATATCCGGTATGTTTTCGAATATTTAGTACTCGGTCGAAGTCCAAATATAAGTACTGCCCTTTTATTCCTTCCAGGGTTCCCGATATCTCGGGTTCTTTATCAAAGCCAATACTCTTAATTTTCAATGGATAATGAGTCACTGGGTAGTCGATGTTGGTGATTTCGTCGCTATCGGCGATGTACTCTTGCAGGTCTCTTGGAAGTAGATCCTCCATCCTCGACTTCTCTTCTTCTAAATCTGCATCCGCTATTTCGTTCTTCAACATCCTTCGCCAATTGGTTTTATCCGAAACGTGCTCCTTGAGCGCCACTTCAATACAGCCAGCCAGATAACGATTGGGTACCTGTGCGAGTAAAATGGCGCTTGATGCACCTTGATCAATCCATCGTGTAGGGATCTGGGTGGAACGGGTTACACCAACTTTTAGTCCGCTTGAGACCGCGAGATATACAAAATGTTCCTGAAGGTGATGGGCTTTCTCCCATTCTATGTCCCGTCCCTCTCCTAAGTGAGCCCTACATAGCTCCGGCCTTATGATACACTCGGCAGCTTCGGGGGCGCTGATAAAACACTTATAACAAAATCCTTGTGAGAAGGATTTCTTGGTTTTATCACCACATGAAATACAATAAATCTCTCCGTCAAAGCTCAATTTAATGGACTTACCTATCAAGGAGTTCATATCTACCAACGAATCTCCAAATCCCAATGTGTATGAAACAGGACTTGCCAGTTCCACGCGCATTTTATGGACAATACCACTTACTTTCATAGAATTAGATTCGCGACGGGAGGAGCTTCGCTTTTCCTGATAAAAATAATAAAATGGATTATATTTGAGTACAAGCGATCCAGAAAATTATGGCTTTATTTAATTCTATACTTTCTTGGATTATTAAGAAGCGGATTCATCAGATAGACCTCTTTTTACAATACCCTCATGACGTTCAGGAAGAGTGGATCACCCGCCTGGTAAGTACTGCCAAAGACACAGAGTGGGGCAAAAAGTTCGGATATCGGTCCATTAAGTCTTCGCAAGCTTTTAAGCAGCGGGTGCCTATGCAGGATTACGAAAGCCTTAAGCCGTATATTACCAGGCTGCGGAAGGAGGAGCAAAACATCCTTTGGCCGAGTGAGATTAAGCTGTTTTCAAAATCCTCAGGCACCACGGAGGATAAGAGCAAGTTTATTCCCGTTAGCCAGGAGGCGCTGGATGAGTGCCATTTCAAGGCGGGCAAGGATGTATTGACCATCTACTGCAATAACAATCCCGATACTGAAATGTTTTCGGGTAAGTGTCTCACATTGGGTGGGAGCAACCAGATCAACAGCTTCAATAACGACTCGATTTATGGGGATTTATCTGCCATCTTAATTCAGAACACACCGCTTTGGGCGGAATTGCTTCGAACCCCGGATAGGTCGATCGCGCTACTGGAAGGATTCGAGGAGAAAATTCGGGCGATTGCCAGAACAACCCATAAAGAGAATGTAACGACGATTGCCGGTGTTCCATCATGGATGTTGATCCTGTTAAAATATATGTTGAACGAGAGTGGGAAGGATAGTCTATTAGAGATTTGGCCCAATCTAGAACTCTTCATTCATGGAGGAATAAGTTTTGGCCCCTATCGAGAGCAATACGAAAAATTAATACCTTCATCAGAGATGAATTACCTGGAGACTTACAGCGCTACCGAGGGTTTCTTTGGTATTCAGGATCAACCGGATTCTGATGACATGCTCCTGATGTTGGATTATGGGATTTATTATGAGTTTATCCCCCCTGATGAGATAGACAAGGAAGAGCCAAGAACCATCTCATTGGACGCAGTGCTTTTGGGGGTAACTTATGCGCTTGTGATCAGTACCAATGCGGGATTATGGAGATATAAAATAGGAGACACCATACGATTCACCTCTTTGGACCCATACCGTGTGCAAGTGGCGGGTCGAATAAAACACTTTATTAATGCGTTTGGTGAGGAGCTGATTATTGATAATGCGGAAAAGGCGCTTGCGATTGCGTGTAAGAAGTCTGGTGCGGTGATTACCGAATATACGGCGGGCCCTATTTATATGAGCGAAGGGAAGGCCGGTGCCCACGAATGGTTTATTGAATTTGAGCATAAACCCGAAGACCTGGTCTATTTTACGGAGACCTTGGATAATGCGTTGAAGTCGCTCAATTCGGATTATGAGGCAAAACGATCTGGGAACATGGCGCTGAATACACCGGTTGTGAGAGAAATGCCAAAAGGTATATTTTTTGATTGGATGAAGTCTAGAGGTAAACTGGGAGGACAAAATAAAGTACCCCGTTTGTCAAATGATCGACGGTATATTGAGGAACTTCAAGATCTGCTTGCTGCTGAGGCATAAAATTGTTGGCCAATGGTATCTTTAAATGTGATCGGAGCATGTGTGATGGCTGTAGTGGAGGCACTGAGTTTACCACGTTCAATTCAAGACAGTTCAAAAACAACCTCTTTCCGGCATACCTTATCCATTGAAACAGCTGCAAAGTCCGTCACCACAGATTACCTGGGCCAGATATACCTGATTGATGAAACTGAAATCACCAAATATTCTTCAACCGGGGTGCTCATAAGTTCCTTTAGTGACAAGAATGCCGGCTCTATTACTTCTGTTGATGCCTCCAACCCTTTGAGGGTACAGGTTTTCTACCAGGATTTCGGGCAAATCATTTATCTCGACGATGTGCTCACTGTCATTGGATCGAAGATATCCCTGCTCGATCAGGGCCTGGACCAAGCAACTTTATCCTGTTCATCATGGGATGACGGAATTTGGCTCTACGATCCACAGGATTTTGAATTAAAAAGATTGGGAAATGACTTGCGCTTGTCGCACCAAAGCGGAAACATCAACCAGCTGGTAGGGATAGAGCTCAATCCCAATTATATCATTGAAAAAAACCAATATGTGTATTTGAATGATCCGTTGACCGGTATTCTTGTTTTTGATCAGTTTGGCACTTATTATAAAACGCTTCCTATAACAGGCATAGATCGCTTTCAGGTAAGTGGCGAACATGTATTTTATTTGAAAGACAACCAATTGATGAGCTACGGTTTGAAAACTTTGCAGCATGCAGCCTTGTCTATTTCTTCCGATGAGGAGGTTATTTTAGACTTGAGATTTGAGAGAGAATCGAAGCTGCTAATTCTTCTCAAAGAAAAGGAATTGGAATTGCTTGTTATTAAAGATTAATCTTTACTTTTAAAGCAATCAATTGAAAGGGGAAATAAGCCGTGACAGCTAAGGGAAAGACTGAAAATATGCATGTTGCAATAGCTGGGAATATAGGTGCCGGTAAGACAACACTCACCAAATTACTCGCCAAGCATTACAAGTGGGAAACCCATTTTGAAGACGCAGAGGACAATCCGTATCTGAATGATTTCTATGAGGATATGCAGCGTTGGTCCTTCAACCTTCAGATCTATTTCTTGAACAGTCGGCTGAATCAAATTATGGAGATCCGACAGAATACCAAGACGGTAATCCAGGACAGGACCATATATGAAGATGCCTATATCTTCGCACCCAACCTACATGCAATGGGTCTGATGACCACCAGGGACTACGACAATTATATTGAGCTGTTCAAAACGATGATGTATTTCATCAAACCTCCGGAGCTGCTTATCTACTTACGTGCTTCCATTCCTACTTTGGTAAGGCAAATACAAAAGCGTGGGAGAGAATACGAAGAGTCAATTCGGTTGGACTATCTCAAGCGACTCAACGAGCGTTATGAGGCCTGGATAACAACTTATACAAACGGAAATCTTTTGATTATCGATGTTGATGATATCAACTTCTTTGACAATTCAGAAGATTTGGGAAAGGTCATCACCAAGATTGACGGTGAACTGCACGGGTTGTTCCAGTAGCTTATTTTTTAATTGACTCAAAGTCAATTTCCAAATTGTACTTACGTGCTACTTTTTTCCCTTTCTGTTGTGCCGGAATCCAGTTGGGCATATTATTGACTACCCTTAGGGCTTCCTCATCACAACCACCTCCAACAGGCTGTACAATGTTGGCATCACTGATTGTACTGTCCGCATTTACGGTAAATGTCACATTCACTTTGCATTGAATACCAAGATTTTCAGCGGCTTCTGGATAAACTACATTGTCCTGTAAATACATTTTCAGGTTTTGTTCTCCACCCAGAAACATAGGATCCTGATCGGCTTCACCTGCGACTTCATCCGTATCTAAACCGCCGATGGTTCCAGTAGGTTGAGCTACAGCTGGGGATGTTACAGTAATTTCCGCTTCAACTGTGTCTGATACAGCTGATTCAATGTCCGCCTCTATATGGTTACCTACAACGGTACTCCCAAATGTGTTGGAGTCATCATTCGGCTCTTCTTTCTTCTTGTCTTTTTCATTCATATTGGCTGAGGAGCTTACACCTTTAGATGTAGTACGTCTCTTTTTCTTTGAGGAAGAAGCATAACTTGGCGCTTGTTGACGTTTTGATTTTGTCTTCGTGCCTTTATAATCATTTTTTGAAGACTCGCTGCGAACACGATCTGTAGCTTTCAAAGTTGTGGTCTCCTCATCTCGTGTCATGGCTTTGGCTGCGGCCTCCTTCTTGCCACTCGGTTCGTTCAACCTTGTTTTGTCGGAGCGTTTGAAGGTTTGTTCGGCTTCTATAATCTCTCTTTTGGACAGTTCAGATTCTTCGAGAGACTCATCTGCAAGTATGACCATCTCTTGCTCGGGTGTCGCACTGGTGGGACGATCATCTCCAAGGCCAACATCATACTCGCTGGTTGACTTTGGGAGGCCCTCTTTTGCAAATCCGCTTTGATCAAAACTTCCGCCCAACTGAACCCCGTTTTCTTGTTTGTTTTCACTTCTGTATTCCTCATCAACGGAATACCTTCGAGCGTCTTCATCTTCACTTTCTCCAGTTGCCATCAGCCCGTTATCAGCTTGGAGGGTATTTGAAGTCGTTCTAGCTAGTACCTGTTCTCTTATATTTTCAGACGGTGATTCAATATTCCGRTTCTTATTGCTRCTCCATTTATCTGAGTTTGGCATCKCAGAYAATTTYARCTTGGGCTGAGCATCGKCRGAGATCACGATRTCTGGTTCCTYTYTTAATGCACCACTCATTTCTGTGAGGTCATCTATWGGAACYAWATTRCTTTCCGAAGCGTCCTTATTGGTGACGGTTTTCTCTGTCAYCTTGTTTYCTTYACCTGATGATGGAGTKGTGTGTTCTTCTGCTGGGGCTTCCARTAWAATGTCTTCTGAAATAAATTCTGWATTGGTGATATCYGATGTTTTGAGKAGGTTGAGTAATAWCCCACTGATCAGCATTAATCCTACCATTGCSGCTGCATAGGRCATATATTYCYTCYTCCAAAATCCACCGCGACTTTCTTGTGTCTCATTTGCTATTCGCTCGTTAAGCGATGTAATACGGTTGGAGATGTCAGGTGAAAACCCGGCGAGCGTAAGGCCTTCCAGTGCATCTGAACAAAGATCACAGTCAACCAGGTGTTTCTCGACCACCTGGCGTTCAGCATCTGAAATCTGATCACTGGCATACCTTTCCATGAGATCCATGGATAGGCACTCCGAATCAGAGAATATGGCGCTATGTTGGTGCTCAGCCATTAATTGTGGTTAAGTGATTTTTTAGATTTCTCTTTCCATTTTGAATGTAGCTCTTTACTTCATTCAGTGAGTATTTTGTGATTGTTGACACCTCATTATAACACTTCTCTTGAAGGTAAAAAAGTTCGACACAAACCCGTTGCTCGTCACTGAGCTTCGTTAGGGCCTGTTCTAAATTGGTCAACGCGATCTCTTTCTTCATCTTATTGCTTAGATGCATCGGTTCCGGCATTTCCACAACCAGGCCATCCAGTTTTCGCTCATCGTTGGTCATCTGCATTTTTTTCTCGCTGCGGATTTTCATGAGGCAGTGATTTCGAGAGACCGTGTATATCCAACCTTTGAAGCTACGCACTTCGTGTGACCGCAACTCCGACATTAGTTTTTCAAAGATATCCATTACTGCATCTTCACTCTCATCCTTACTCTTCAAATATTTCATGCAAGCTCCGAATATCAAATGGGTATAGCGTTGGAACAACACTCCAAAAAAGTGTTTGTTACCCGTCTTAAGAAACTTTTGGATCAGTTCCTCATCCGTAAGCTTCGTAGGATCAGATTTGGAGTTAAGTAGCAAAATGGGACTTTATAAGCTTGCAACCTGTATGCATCACTTTTGTTAAAGCTTGTGCCTCCGCACGCTGTCTGAAGCCTTAGCGTAGGCGCCTAAAGCTACGGCGACACGTGGGCAGTGGGCAAAACAGGCAGATTCAGATGAACAAACTTTGGACCAAATTTTGATTGAGCCCTTAAAGAACGGGTTATTTCTTAATTAATTCACCCTGTTTGTGGATTATGTGCCCGGTGGGAATCAATATGATGATCTTATTAAGATACAAGAGGTATATACGTTTCCCCTTTTTGCACAGTACAATGTATCAACTGGTTTGGGTAGGGGACAGGGCCCGGATCAACCGTATAGCGATTGCCATTAGCAACCTGCTATACCGCGATCAAGTACTGTTGGGGAAACGGCCTCTTTATCTAGACCTGGTTTAAAGGCAATCCTTTAAGTAAGCAAAAACTACCTCATGTTATACAGGTCTTCTTGCTGTAATTGGTAAATGCGACTTTGGTCAAGTCCCTCATATCCTTCATTCAATGCCGTTGCGCTAACTTCTTTTGGTGCAGCTTCCGTTTCGGTCGCATGGTCGGATTTAAGGTCTACAGCGATACTAGGCGCAATTACAAGCGCAACAACAGACATCAATTTCAAAAGAATATTAAGGGATGGCCCTGAAGTGTCCTTGAAGGGGTCACCCACAGTATCTCCAACAACAGCTGCTTTGTGCACTTCAGTTCCTTTCTTGCCCTGCGCTTCAATCATCTTCTTGGCATTGTCCCAAGCGCCACCAGCATTTGACTGGAAGATTGCCATCAATACACCGCAAGTTGTTACTCCGGCCAATAAGCCGCCGAGCATTTCAGCTCCACCAATAAATCCTACGGCTACCGGTACAGCGATTGCAAGTATACCTGGAAAAACCATTTCACGGATAGATGCTTTTGTGGAAATATCTATACATTTGTCGTATTCAGCTACGCCATCCGCTGCATCAAAGATCTTACGGTCCTCATCACTTGCTTTTGTCATATCTGAATCATATTTCCGCATGACGGCCAAAGCAGCCTTAAGTTCTGGAATATCTCTAAATTGTCGCCTAACTTCTTCAATCATAGCCATCGCAGCTCTTCCAACAGCGTTCATCGCCAAAGCCGAAAAAACGAACGGCAACATGCCTCCAACAAGTAATCCAGCCATGACCTTAGGATCAGCAATATTAATTACTTCAATGCCGGCTGTTTTCATGAAAGCCGCAAACAATGCAAGAGCGGTAAGCGCAGCAGAGGCAATAGCAAATCCCTTTCCAATGGCTGCGGTTGTGTTCCCTACCGCATCCAGTTCATCAGTTCTCTTTCTAACTTCAGCAGGAAGTTCAGCCATCTCTGCAATTCCACCAGCATTATCGGAGATCGGTCCGTATGCATCAACTGCTAATTGGATGCCTGTATTGGCAAGCATTCCTACCGCTGCGATTGCAATACCGTATAGCCCGGCAAAATGATGTGAAAGCAAAATAGCAGACGCAATTAAAAGAATTGGAATTGCTGTTGACATCATGCCAACTCCCAACCCGGCAATGATATTTGTTGCCGATCCGGTCTCTGATTGTCTGACTATTGAATTAACAGGTCCGCCTCCTGTACCAGTATAGTATTCGGTTATTTTCCCTACTAAAAGGCCCGCAATCAGTCCTGCAACAGTTGCCCAGAAAACGCCCATTGAACCCATCGGTAACCCTGCAATATCTGCGGGAATCATTTCTTGAATGATAAAGTAAGAGGCAATCAGCATCAGTGCAGCGGAACCAAATTCACCAAGATTCAGCGCCATGTGCGGGCTTCCTCCATTTTTCACTCTGACGAAAAAAGTTCCAATGATCGACATGATGATTCCTACAGCAGCAAGAACCAATGGTAAGTAAACTGCACCCAATCCGTTCAAATCAGGAGTGATTATCATTGCACCAAGAATCATCGTTGCAAGAATTGAGCCTACGTATGATTCAAATAGATCGGCACCCATACCTGCTACATCACCTACATTGTCACCTACATTATCAGCAATAGTGGCGGGGTTTAGCGGATGGTCTTCTGGAATTCCAGCTTCAAGTTTTCCAACCAAGTCAGCTCCAACATCAGCGGCTTTGGTGTAAATTCCACCACCTACTCTGGCAAACAACGCAATTGAAGAAGCACCGAGCGAGAATCCAGAAAGCACATTTAGAACCGCATTTAAGTTCTCTGCGCCAGGCCACATGGATTGGTAAATAGCAAACAAGGAGCTCAACCCAAGAACGCCCAGACCTACAACACCAAGGCCCATAACGGCACCTCCACCAAATGCAACTTCCAAGGCCTTCCCAAGAGATTCTCTTGCCGCATTAGTCGTTCTCACATTCGCTTTGGTGGCGACCTTCATGCCTATAAATCCTGCCAGTGCAGAACAAACAGCTCCGACAACGAATGATAAGGCCACCATACCATGCGAACCTGCTTCTGCATTGCCTTTGAAGAAGAGTAAAATGGCAACAGCCACCACAAATATGGAAAGAACTTTGTACTCTGCTTTTAGGAATGACATGGCGCCATCAGCGATATTCTTTGCGATTCTCGCCATCTTCTCATCACCTACTTCTTGTTTACTTACCCATGCGCTTTTCCAGATAATGAATAATAGTGCTGCAATGCCAAACGCTGGTAAAAATGTTACGATCTGCTCCATTGAAATATCTTTATGTTCGTAGTTTTAAATGATTGGGTGATACCCCCCATTTGGGGCGGCAAAGTTATTAATAATAGCGAGATGTGAAAGGGATTTGTTCGATTGATTAGATGAACCGTATGTTTAAGCCCATAAGCAGGTGAGCCTTAAGAGGTAATCGAGCAATTGCCTATATGGCAAACACAATGGGTTGACGTGATCGAGGTGGACACCCTGCAAAATTGCGAATGAGGAGTAATTATCAGGCATTTTGTGTAGCTTTGCACGAATAATAAAAGAACACATTTTATCTAGTAAAGGACATGAAAATTCTAGTATGTATTGCGAAGGTTCCGGACACCACTACAAAGATTAATTTCACGGACAATAACACAAAATTCGCTGCTGAGCGGGTGCAGTGGGTAATCAACCCTCTGGATGAATTCGCGTTAACACGCGCGATCGAAATTAAGGAGGTCTTGGGAGGAACGATTACGGTTATAAATGTTGGTTTAGCCGACACTGAACCCCTTATTAGAAAGGCATTCGCCATCGGGGCAGATGAAGGCATCAGGGTGAAYGCTGATCCGACAGACTGCTTATTCGTTGGAACTCAACTCGCGCATTACGCGAAGGAAGGAGACTATGATTTTGTATTGGCAGGCAGGGAAACCACGGACTTTGAAGGTGCTCAGGTAGGTGGTATCATTGCTGAATATATGGGCATCCCATTTGTGGCAGGTGTACCTAAATTTGATTATGATGGAACCACAGCTACCATGGATCGGGWAGTTGATGGGGGCAAAGAAAAATTAACCGTGAGCCCGCCATTTGTAGCAAGTATCCAGGAAGGGGTTTGTGAGCCTCGCATTCCTAGCATGAGAGGCATCATGTCTGCTCGGACCAAGCCACTTACAGTGGTAGAGCCTGTTGAAGCGGGCGCTTTTGCCAGCGTGTCGTCTTATGAATTGCCTCCTCCTAAAGGAGCTTGCAAGTTTGTTGAGGCTGAGGACGCAGAGCAGTTGATCGAGTTGCTTCATAGTGAAGCAAAGGCACTTTAATATTATATTAATAGAAAAACAGATTTAAGATGGCAGTATTGGTATATGCGGATAGCTCAGAAGGAAAGATTCCAAATTCCTCTTATGAAGCAGTTTATTACGCAGGCAAGGTAGCAGCAGCTACAGGGACAGAGGCAATTGCACTTACCGTTGGTGAGCTGGATAACGCTACACTTGAAGGGCTGGGAAATTATGGTGTCTCAAAAGTGTTCCATGTTAAGGGTGATCAGATAGAGAACTTTGATTCTGAAGTTTACACAAGAATTGTTGCATCGGCGATAGAAACTGCAGGTGCGGATATCATCGTATTCCCTCACGGTTATGTGAGCAAATCGGTAGGGCCTCGTTTATCTGCACAGTTGAAAGCAGCAATGGTAGTAGGTATTATTGATTATCCCGACACATCAGCTGGTTTTTCGGTGAAGAAAACGGTCTATTCCGGAAAGGCCTTTGCGTTTGTGTCGATTACTTCGGATAAAAAGATATTGGCTGTACAGTCCAACACCTTCACTCCAGAAAAATCTGGTAATACTGCAACGGTAGAATCACTTTCTGTGGATGCGGGATCTGGAAGGGTAAATGTACTTGAGGTAACTAGAGAAACAGACAAGGTTCCACTAACAGAAGCCTCAATTGTAGTKTCTGCCGGTAGGGGTTTAAAGGCCCCTGAAAACTGGGCCATGATCGAGGAAATGGCTGATTTGTTGAATGCTGCTACGGCGTGCTCTAAACCAGTTGCTGATGTGGGATGGAGGCCTCACGCTGAGCACGTTGGGCAAACAGGACTTACAGTACGGCCGAATTTGTATTTTGCCATTGGTATCTCTGGGGCTATTCAGCATCTGGCAGGAGTCAATGGAAGTAAGGTTATTGTAGCAGTCAACACAGATGCAGAAGCGCCAATCTTTAAAGCAGCAGATTACGGTATTGTAGGAGACGCTTTTGAAGTAGTTCCTAAGCTTATTGAGGCGATAAAGAAGTTGTAGCGGGATAATCCAGAAGGCTTTGCCGAGGCTTATGGAATCTGGTCGACAATAGTGAATTAAATTCTTTTGAAATTGTACATCTTTCAGAGTAGCGATTCGTAAATTCGTATATATTGGTAAGTCGTAGATAGCGCTCCTCAATGAAAAAGCACAAGCTTGAAATAATAGGTTTATCTTATAGTCAAACTCAAAGTGGGGCCTACGCCCTCGTCTTGGGAGAGACAAAAGGTAAGCGTCGCCTTCCGATTATTATTGGCAGTTTTGAAGCCCAGGCAATCGCCATTGAGCTGGAGAAAATGAAACCAAGCAGGCCGCTCACCCATGATCTCTTCAAAACGTTCGCTGATGCCTTTGACATAACAATCAAGGAGACCATTATTTATAATCTGGTAGAGGGGATCTTTTATGCAAAGTTGATTTGCGATAAGGATGGAAAGGAATTGGAAATTGATGCGCGTACGTCAGACTCTATAGCGCTTGCTATACGTTTTAGTTGCCCCATCTACACCTATGAGTTTATCTTGTCGGCTGCAGGTATAATCCTGGAGGATTCGGAGGAGAAGGAAACCATAGAGTTCTCAATCGACGAGGAAATCTTCGCAGAAGATGTGGATGAGCCGGTGTCCTCACCGGATGATTTGACCGGCCTGAGTCTTAAACGGTTGAAAGAGCTTCTTCAAGAGGCCATTAGCGGAGAGGATTATGAACTTGCTTCTACTTTGCGTGATGAAATTGAACTCAGAGAAAAGAAGTCATGAGGATCAGCCGCTTGTTCCTTCTTGTTCTCAGCTTCACGCTTCTGTCACCCGTTCTCCTCGCCACTAGCACCGACGTTTCTATAACCGATGCGCTACAAAAGCGGTGGGCGATTGTTTCATCTTCTGGGCAGCGTACCGATCAAGAGTTGAGTATTGCCAACAGCAAGGGCCTGGTACTCAATGAATCGTCATTTGAGTTTTTGAGTAGTTCCAATCAGTATGCTACCACAGGAACCTGGGAAGTATCAAATGGGCAGCTTATATTGGAATTCATGCCTGATCCGGATACGTCAGAAATTGATTCTACGAGCTTCTTTATGGCCTCCGGAAATACTGTTGTTGCCTTTTATTCTAAAGGAGTAGAAGTCGCGCGCATGTCTTCAGATCGATTATCTGCAAGTCACTCGGTTTGGGCCTTTGACTTGGGCCTTGATGATCTAGCCAATGGAAACCTAACACTATCTAGGAAAGGTGTTTCATACATCCTGAAAGTTGAACAAGGGCCGGTTGGAGAGGTGGCCTCTACCGTGGTGTTCAAGGGTGAGGGCCTTACGTTCACATCAATATGGAGGGGTTTGTTAGGTATTCTAACTTGTATTTTCATCGCTTATCTCTTTAGCACAAACCGAAAGGCGATCAATTGGATTTTGGTAGGAAAGGGCTTGTTGATACAGCTTGTTTTTGCGTTGTTGGTACTCAAGGTTCCACTGGTGAGCAGTGCCTTTGACTTGGTGGGAAAGGCGTTTACAAAGATTATAGACTTTACGCAGGCAGGTACGTTTTTCTTGTTCCATTCATTTATTTCAAATAAGATTGAAAGTTCATTGGTGAATTTTGTCATCAACGTGCTGCCCACGATCATTTTCTTTGCGGCATTGATGAGTCTCCTTTATTATTGGGGCATCGTTCAGAAAGTTGTTTATGGGTTCGCGTGGCTGATGAAAAAGCTGATGAAATTGTCGGGAGCAGAAAGCCTTGCAGCTGCTGGAAATATTTTTCTTGGGCAAACGGAATCGCCGCTACTTATTCGTCCCTATCTGGAAAAAATGACAAAATCCGAGCTCATGTGCCTGATGTGCGGGGGCATGGCTACGATTGCAGGTGGAGTACTCGCGGCCTATATCGGTTTTCTTGGGGGAGCTGATCCGGTATTGAAGCTGTTTTATGCAAAACACTTGTTAGCAGCTTCTGTGATGTCGGCACCAGCCGCAATTGTTGCAGCAAAAATTCTTGTTCCCGAAACAGAAACGATTAATGAGGATATGTCTATATCGAGTGATCGAATTGGCACCAACGCGCTGGAGGCGATTGCCAACGGAACAGCTGACGGTATACGATTGGCCGTGAACGTAGCAGGTATGCTGCTAGTATTTATAGCGTTGATTGCCATGGTCAATTACGGGTTGGAGAATGTGATTGGGGTGCACACCGGGTTAAATGAAAAAATTAGCGAATTGGGTGTAGGCTCCTATAAAACTTTCTCTCTACAGTTCATTATGGGACTTATATTTGCGCCGTTGTCCTGGTTGCTTGGCGTACCTGAACAGGATATTGTTCTGGTAGGACAATTACTCGGCGAAAAAACCATACTCAATGAATTTGTGGCTTACGTCTCACTTGGAGACATGAGGGACAGAGGAGCCTTCTTCTCGGAAAAGTCAGTGATCATGTCGACTTATATTCTTTGTGGGTTTGCCAATTTTGCTTCAATCGGGATTCAAATTGGTGGGATCGGTGCTCTTGTGCCTTCGCGAAAAGGGGTCCTGGCCTCACTGGGATTTCGCGCCTTGATTGGGGGAACATTGGCTTCTCTTTTTACTGCGGTACTTGTAGGAATGATCTTATAATAAGTACAGATGAAGGCTTATCTAGATTTAATGCGCCATGTTTTGGATACTGGAACCCAGAAGGGAGACAGAACGGGAACTGGAACACAAAGTGTTTTCGGTTACCAAATGCGCTTTGATCTCAGCGAGGGGTTTCCGTTGCTCACCACTAAGAAATTACACCTCAGGTCCATCATTCACGAGCTGCTATGGTTTATCAATGGGGATACCAATATAAAGTACCTAAAAGATCACGAAGTCCGGATTTGGGATGAGTGGGCGGATGAAAGCGGAGACTTGGGGCCGGTGTATGGATACCAATGGAGATCCTGGCCCGATGGTTCTGGAGGTACCATCGATCAGATTACCAATTTAATTGACCAGATTAAGAACAATCCCAATTCCAGGAGGTTGATTGTCAGCGCCTGGAACGTAGCGGATGTAGATCAGATGGCACTACCGCCGTGCCATTGTCTGTTTCAGTTTTATGTAGCAAACGGCAAGCTGTCCTGCCAGCTGTATCAGCGCAGTGCTGATATATTTCTTGGCGTTCCTTTCAATATTGCATCGTATTCGTTATTCACCATGATGATTGCGCAGGTGTGTGGGTTAGAGGCCGGGGAGTTTATCCACACGTTTGGTGATGCACATCTTTATTCCAATCATATTGAGCAGTCGGAATTGCAATTGTCGCGGGAGTTGAGAAGCTTGCCAACCATGCATATTAACCCCGAGGTGAGCTCTATTTTTGATTTTACCTATGAGGACTTTGATTTGGTTGATTATGATCCCCATCCTCATATAAAAGGGGTTGTAGCAGTCTAAGATACTATGAAGGTTGCGATCATAGTGGCGGTTTCGGAAAATGGTGTTATCGGTAACGATAACAAACTCATTTGGCACCTTCCGTTGGATCTGAAACATTTCAAATCAATGACCGATGGCCACCATGTAATCATGGGCAGAAAGACTTTTGATTCAATACGAAAGCCACTTCCTAACCGGACCAATATTGTAATAAGCCGTCAGGCCGATCTGGAGATTGAAGGCTGTCTGGTAGCCGGTTCCCTGAGCGAGGCCCTATCAATGGTCAAAAATGATGACCTGCCCTTTATCTGTGGTGGTGCCGCAATTTACAAAGAGGCACTCAATATTGCGGATTACTTGTACCTAACCCGTGTTCATGCCTCCTTTGAAGGCGACACGCACTTCCCTGAATTTGACGAAACGGTTTGGATCGAAAAGAACAGACTCGACGTTGAACCCGATGCGAAGAACAAATATCCGTTCAGCATTATCACCTATGAACGGGAAAGGACGCCTTAAACGATTGCAATATTAAGCTCGTTGATGAAGGAAATATTCCTGATCCAATAGGTCACCAGAAGTTAATATTGCGTCATTCTTTCATACGGCAGGTAGTATCTTATCATGTGTTGACAAACGTTTTCAGCGCGTTGTACGGTTTTTAACCTTGTTAAATTAACCTTGGATAGCCTGCTCATCCAGTTCAAAATTGTGCTACAGATTCTTGGTGTGAACTTTCTAGAATGCAGATATCATCAGGCCAGTTGAATCCTTTTCTCTGTGGGTCCGTCACGTCGACATTGGTTTGAAAGCATGACATGTTTTTGCGCAAATTCATAACGTACTGATGAAAATAGGGGGTTTATACTCTAATTTATTGAAGATAAGTCCTGTATACTTGCATCTTTAAATCAATCAAATATCTTTTCTATGCAATCAACTATATCAAGAATTACAGTTTTTATCGCGTTGTCTTGGTATTTCGGAGTGACCATGCCACTGATTTCGGAGTATTGGTGCCACATAAATAAGACAGTAATACAAGGTTAATATTTAGATTTCAATTTTTATTA
>JAESRW010000013.1 GCA_016764395.1 Flavobacteriales bacterium | reverse complement strand
AGCCACCATTTCACAGGCCCTTTGACAATAAATAAACCCAATACGAACAAAAAGCACATAATCGCACCCAAGTAAACTGGACCAGATTGCCCAGGTTGATCTCCCCAATAAACAGGAACACTTTGGACAATGCCAGCTGCATTTGGAATATTGCGTTCCTTTAAGGCTTGGTATGTTTCACTGTCTTTACCCAAGGAACCGACTGACGCACCGCCCATAAATTTGGGTATAAGCAGCGTCCAGGTCTCAGCAACGCCATAGCTCCAATCTGTTATATACTTTTTATCCAATCCACCTGTTTGAATCTCTGCGTTAGCAGTCAGCTCTGTTTGCCCCCTGGTAGAGCTGCTACTGTACTGGTACGTCATCATGAGATGTGTACTGTGCGTTCCAACAGCCAATATTGCAGCCGCACATAAAGCACCTAAAGCTTTAAAAAAACGCTCGTAGCTCTTCTCCTTGACCGTTTGCCAGAAATGAAACAACCCGAACAATATGAGGATCATTAGGAGATAATAGATAATTTGCAGATGATTGGCTCTGAGCATGAGCGCTAAGCATAAACCTGTTACAGCAGCGCCTTTAAGATATTTCCCTCGAAAGGCCAGGATAACACCGGCTAGAACAGGAGCCATCAAGGCCAATGATAAGGTCTTGGTACTGTGTCCTGCACCGATTATAATGATAAAATACGATGATAAACCAAATGCAGCAGCTCCGCCGGCCGCCAGCCATGGATCCACTTTCATGGTCAACAACAATATGTAAAACCCGAGCAGCGATATAAACAAAAAACTCGCCGGTGATATTCCCAAAAGTAGAATTCTATAAACCTGAGCTGTAAGATTCGTTTTCGAATGCATGGAAACATTATAAGCAGGTAATCCGCCAAATGAACTGTTGGTCCACAATGGTTCCTGATCATAAATCGCTCTAAAATCCTGACACTCTTTTGCGTTGCCAGCGTGTGTTATCACATCATTTGAGACGAGTCTTTTCCCCTTGGCCATTGGATAAAAGAAGATCATCGTGATTACAATGAACAGTCCGATAGCTAAAGCGTGGGGGGTGAATTTCTTAAAATCAATCTTGAACATCCGAATACAAAAAATAAATAATCAATCGAGCTCTTCGAATTCAACATATTCACCGGAATCGTCCTTCTTGTCATGTTTTCCAGACTTCCTGTCAGCGTTATGTTGAATGGTTACTTCTCCCTCTTCCTTTTGCTGCTCTTGTTGCTGCGCACCAAATTGGCTGTGCATATTTTGCCCAGCCTTCTTAAAGAGATATTTGAGAAAAAAAGGCATGAGGACCCTGCTCAGCAGTTTAATGCCGTAGTAGATGACCAGGAATATTACCAAATACCTAAGTAACGCCATAATTGTAATGTAGCTTATTTGCTTAGATAGAGATTTCTTTCAGAATATATTTTTCTGAAAAACTCGTCTTCCAGATTATCGATGAAATAGATCGATTCTCCGGTTGACTTCATCTCTGGGCCAAGCTCCTTGTTTACATCCGGAAACTTATCAAAGGAGAACACCGGTATTTTAATGGCATAACCCTTTGTCATAGGTTTAAACTCAAAATCCTTCAACTTATTCTGTCCAAGCATGATACGTGTGGCGTAGTTAACGTACGGCTCCTTATACGCCTTTCCAATAAACGGCACCGTACGGGAGGCGCGAGGATTGGCCTCAATGATATAAACCACCTCGTCTTTAATGGCAAATTGAATGTTGATTAACCCAACTGTATTAAGCGCTAATGCAATTTTCCTGGTATAGGTTCTAATCTGGTCCATTACCGTCTCACTCAGATCAAAAGGCGGCAATACAGCGTAGGAGTCCCCTGAGTGAATTCCTGCCGGCTCAATATGCTCCATGATTCCGATGATATATACATCTTCACCATCACAAATCGCATCAGCCTCTGCCTCAATTGCATCTTCTAAGAAATGATCCAGCAGGATTTTATTACCCGGCATTTTTCTTAAGATGTTCACCACATGGCGTTCCAGCTCCTCCATATTGATCACGATCTTCATATTCTGCCCACCCAATACGTAAGAAGGCCTTACCAACAGCGGAAATCCAAGATCAGCTGCTAGCTCGAGAGATTGCTCTGCATCCTGAACAACCCCATATTCGGGGTAAGGAACATTGTTTTCTTTTAGCAGATCTGAGAATCTTCCCCGATCTTCTGCGACATCTAGTGCTTCATAACTTGTTCCAATAATCTTGATCCCATATTTAGTTAACTTCTCAGCTAGTTTCAAGGCCGTTTGTCCGCCGAGCTGCACGATGACACCTTCTGGTTGCTCATGAAGTATAATATCATAAATATGCTCCCAGAACACCGGTTCAAAATAGAGCTTATCCGCTATGTCGAAATCAGTAGATACTGTTTCAGGATTGCAATTGATCATAATGGCTTCGTAGCCACACTCCTTCGCTGCCAACACGCCATGCACGCAACAGTAGTCGAATTCTATTCCCTGACCAATTCTGTTTGGACCCGATCCCAGGACAATAACTTTCTTCTTATCCGATCTTATAGATTCATTCTCTCCTTCAAAAGTTGAATAATAATAGGGTGTTTGAGCTTCGAATTCTGCCGCGCAGGTGTCAACCAATTTAAATACGCGATTGACCCCGAGCGCATTGCGCTTACTGAACACCTCACTCTCCAGCGCCCCAATCAGATGCGCAATTTGCCTATCCGCCAGGCCTGATTGCTTGGCCTCAAACATCAATTCCTTGGTGATGGTATCAACGTTAAACTTGGCCAACTCATTCTCCAAGACGATCATCTCCTCTATCTGGTGCAGAAACCATTTATCGATCCTGGTAATCTTTTGTATGGTATTAAGCGGAATCCCAAGCTTCATCGCATCGTACAAATGAAACAGCCGATTCCAGCTAGGGTGTTCAAGGCTATCAAGTATTTCTAGCTGGTTCCTGATTTCCTTCCCATCTGCCCCCAATCCATTTCGATTGATCTCCAAGGATTGACAGGCTTTCTGTAGTGCTTCTTGAAACGTCCGCCCGATTGCCATTACCTCACCTACCGATTTCATTTGCAATCCCAATTCCTTATTGGGCCCCTCGAATTTGTCGAAATTCCACCTGGGAATCTTCACAACGACATAGTCTAAAGTAGGTTCAAAAAATGCTGACGTAGTTTTTGTTATCTGATTATCCAGTTCATCCAACGTATAACCGATGGCCAGTTTAGAGGAAATTTTAGCGATGGGATAACCGGTGGCCTTAGAAGCCAATGCTGATGAACGAGAGACTCTCGGATTAATTTCAATCGCAATGATGTCTTCCTTTTCATCAGGGCTCACCGCGAATTGAACGTTGCAACCACCAGCGAATTCTCCTATGGCCCGCATCATTTTAATGGCCATGGTTCGCATCCGCTGATAAGTGGTGTCCGATAAGGTCATGGCAGGTGCAATCGTGATTGAATCTCCAGTGTGTATTCCCATAGGGTCCAGATTTTCAATCGAACAAATGATAATCACATTGTCATTATCATCTCGGAGGAGTTCCAATTCAAACTCTTTCCATCCCAATACAGCTTTTTCAATGAGTACCTCATGAATTGGTGAAATATGAAGCCCCCTGGTTAACAGTTTGTCAAAATCTTCCTGTTTGTGTACAAATGCAGCTCCAGACCCTCCTAGCGTGTAAGACGGCCTGATCACCAAAGGAAACCCAATCTCCTGCGCATCTTCCTTACCTTGCAAGAACGAGTTAGCGACTTTCGACGGTGCCACACCAATCCCAATCTCATTCATAAGATTCCGGAACTTATTCCGGTCTTCTGTGATCTCGATGGCGTCAATTTCAACACCGATAATTCTTACCCCATATTTTTTCCAGATACCCTTGTCATCGGCCTCGATGCATAGATTCAAGGCTGTTTGGCCTCCCATAGTTGGAAGTACCGCGTCTATGTGAACCTCATCTAAAATCTTGATCAGAGAATCGGTAGTGAGCGGAAGCAGGTACACATTCTCAGCAATAACCGGATCAGTCATGATGGTCGCCGGATTAGAATTAAGGAGACTGACCTCAATTCCCTCTTCCTTAAGAGATCTGGCGGCTTGAGATCCAGAATAATCGAATTCGCAAGCTTGCCCTATCACAATTGGACCGCTCCCGATAATTAAAACAGACTTTATTGAGCTATCTTTTGGCACCTGATCGTATCATTAAATTATTGAGAAATAACGCTTCAAATTTCAGCGTGGCTAATTTACTCACAATACGTCAATTTAGCCCAACCAAATTAACAATCTATTCAGGGGAACACAAAAAATCCCCCGTGTGTAGTACACGAGGGATCTCTCTATGAAATATAATGCAGTACTATCTCTGAATTAGAAATTTACCTGAGCCTATCTTGTCACTTTCTGAACCGATGAGTTGGTAGAAGTACATCCCGTTCTTCAGGTCACCCGTGTAAATCTCCGTTAACGTTTGATCAACAGCGATTTCCCTCACCTTTCTTCCTGCAAAGTCAAATACATATAAGACTCCGCGCTCAGCTCCAGTAATTTCAAAATTGATCATAGCAGAAGCTGGGTTTGGATACACATTTACCACTATTTCAGGAGCTTGTTGTTCAAAGACTCCAACAATTTGTCCAGCAACAACAGTATAAGTCGCCGTTGCAAAACAGCCTACAGCGTCTGTAATTACGACTGTGTAATCCCCTGGAGCCAATCCTGAAATTGTTGTGGTAGTTGCACCATTATCCCAAATTACTGTCAGTGGAACTGTTCCTCCAGTGACTGTAACAGTCGCCGTACCATCATTGGCACCAGACTGGGATTCATCTGTTCCAGCAATAGCTGYYGTCATGTTGCAACCCAATCCTCCTGGATTAACCGCAGCTGAAGCTGYAWAGGTACAGCCATTTGCATCGGTAACCGTTACATCATATATGCCCGGCATTAAAGCAYTAATACTTGACGTTGTCGCAAGATTGCTCCAGAGATAGGCATAGGGCGTTGTACCTCCTGAGGCGGCCACTGAAGCCGTTCCATCTCCCGCGCCTAATGATGTTTCATCAGTACTCGTCACGGTACCTGTGATGGCACATTGAAATGCYTGCACAACTCCAGTTGCACCCGAGTTACAAGCRTTGAYATCAATCACGGTGCAGGTATATACTCCGGGGGCAAGACCAGAAATAGACGATGTAGTCGCTCCGGTTGACCAGCTGTAATTATAAGGAGCCGTACCATTGGTAACTATAGCGGTAGCTGTTCCATCATTACTACCCACCGTAGTTTCGTTCGTTATGGCTATAGTAACTGAAAGCTGACAAGAACCGGATTGCACTGTTACCGTTGCTGTCGCAGTACAACCATTGCCATCCGTCGCTACTACCGTGTAACTTCCTGCCGCCAGACCAGTGATTAGCGCGGTTGTTTGCCCATTGCTCCATAAATAACTAAACGGTGCGGTACCATTGCTGGCAGCAGCTGCCGCTGTTCCATCACCCATACCCGCAGATGATTCATCTGTAGACGTAGCTGCAACAGTTAAGGTACAACCTCCTCCACCGGTCACTGTAATCATCTGACACTCGATGTCAAATCCACAGCTATCGGAACTTGTTAGACAAACATTATAGGATCCTGCTACCGTGTATGTATTTGTTGGATCTGAAGCTGTTGATATATTCCCATCTCCAAAGTCCCATGCATACGTTATCAGCCCAGAACCGGTAGAGGTGTTGGTGAACGTAGCAGTAAGCCCGCTTGTAGTATTGGTAAAGCCACTTACCGGAGCAGGACATCCTCCACCCCCGGTCACCACTAAGCTTTGGCAAGCAGTATTTGATCCACAATCATCATTAACTGTTAAACAAACATTGTAAGTTCCTGCTGAAGCGTATGTATAAAGTGGATTTTGAAGGAACGATGTTCCGACTCCATCACCAAAATCCCAGGAATAGGTTACAATCCCTGTAGTAGTAGACCCATCAGCAAATACTACTGACAAACCACCAGGAATAGCAGTAAATGAAGCAGTTGGCGTTGTACAACCCCCAGATGTTACTGTAATTGTTTGACATAACTGATTGGTTCCGCAACTATCGATAACAGTTAAACAAACATTGTAGGTGCCTGCGGCCAGGTAAGTATAAGATGGATTTTGTAAAACGGATGTACCTATTCCATCTCCGAAGGTCCAAGCATATACTGCATTACCTGTAGTTACTGAGCCATCAGTAAAGTTGGCCAACAAGTTAGACGATGAAGACGTGAAAGCCGCTACTGGAGTGTTACAAGGAGGAGTTCCAGCATTAATTACGATATCATCTATCTGAATCTCACTGCCAGGGATCGCCAATGGAGATCCGAAGAAAATTGCCTGGCTGGATGTAGCTATAATTTGCAACGTGTCCGGTGTATCTGTTGTAAAGTACTGAAACGGTAAATTCAACGGTGTCCATACATTTACAGCAGGGCCTGCAAAAATCATGAATGCCTGGCCATCCGTTACCGACTGCACACCATCCCAGTGTGACAAAGTGGCCACAAAAACGCCCGTATCACCGGGAGCAACATTGGATTTAAAAACCAGATCAATTGAAGTTGGAAATTGCGTATAAGCAACTCCACCAACTAGATCAGTTAAAAGATCGCCTCCTAGAGAAACGAATCCTCCGACGGTATCAATTCCCAATATTGCAGCATAACCTGCAGTGGTTACCAATCGTGCGGAAGAGAGTCCTCCACCCGGATCCGTAGTTTCCTGGAAAGTAGAATTTGGCCCGCCAAAAGCATCGGTATTCAACGTTCCCCAGCCTATTGGATCACTAGAGCTCGCACCAGCTGGACCCCATGTTTCAAAATCCAAGTTAGTTTGAGCAAATGTTCCGCCAATTAATGCTACACACAATGTTGCCACTAGAAGTATTCGTTTTCTCATTTTCCTATTATTAGTTGTGATTTGTTTTGTAAGGTATTTACTTTAAGACGTTAAATTTTCCGTGGAACAATGCTGCTCCAGAATTATTGATTAGGTGATAGACGTAAAGTCCATCCGTAAGGTTGGCAATTGAAAGACTATTTTTACCACCCTTCATATTTTCCAACAATACTTGTTTTCCCCTTAGATCATAGACGATTAAGGTAAAATCGTAAGTTAGATTAATCTCCATGTTCAATTCGTTCTGGGCGGGATTGGGATAAAGCTCAACTGTAAGATTATTCGCTATATCATCAATGCCAACTCCTAAACCAACGTTAACAGTATCGGTAGTCTGGCATCCGTTTGCATCAGTTAGATCTAAGACATAATCTCCAGTTGTCAGTCCTGTTGCAGTTGCATTGGTCTGAACTGGGGAACTATTCCACGAATAGGTGTATGGACTCGTCCCCCCAGAGGTAACTACTCCAGCCGTACCATCCGCATTTCCTGCTCCTGTTTCCATCGTGGCACTGACACTAGCAGCGAGTAGCGTAGGCTCTGTAATAATTATTGGACTTTCGACCAYCTGGCAAAGATTTGAATCCCTAACTGCCGGTACTATCGTTATTGCCGACAAACCCGTATAAAATCCAGTTGTACTTCCATAGTTGGCACCTCCGTCAATTGAATAATCCAATGCTCCAGTACCGCCATTTGCAAAGATGACTACAGATGCATCTGTCAGCCCATTGCACGAAATATTCATTACAACTACCGAATCTATGGCCACTAGTAGAGGATCAATGATCATAAGTGTTGATCCGCTCGCGGTACATCCGGTAGAATCCATCACCATCACACTATATGCTCCCGCACCCGGACCGCTAAATATACCGGACCCCACAAAGGTAGTTCCGCCATCAATAGAATACGTCAAGGAACCTGTTCCACCACTGGCAACTATCGTAATAACATCATCTCCAGCACCGTTGCAAGAAGGGTTCTCAACCGTTTCAGTTCCTATCACAATTGCAGCGGGTTCAGYAATCATTACACTCAAAAATGCCGTGCAAACGGTATCGTTAACTSTTACTATATGGGTACCGGCACATAGACCTGAAGCCATCGCATTCGTTTGTGCAGCCGGATCATCCCAGAGATAAGTTAAGGGGCCTGAAGCACCTGCTACGGTAACCGTAACATCTCCATCGCACACGCCATTGCACGAGGCCATCGTAATAGCCGATTGTGTGACCGTTGGCCCACCCAGGTCACTTACATTGGTAATAATTGAATCAACACATCCTATCGCATCGGTTATGGTAATTACGTAGGTACCAGAGGCCAATGGCGTAATTATAGTGTCCGTAACGCCAGCTCCCCAACCGTTGTATGGAGGTGTCCCATTGGTGACGCTCACTGTTACAGACCCATCAGTATTCCCACAAGACGAAAACGTTGAAGTGTTGGTTAAGGACATTGATGCTATCGTGCTCACAGTTCCCGAAGACAAATCAGTGCATCCAGCGGCATCCGTTACATTCACAATATAGGTTCCACCAGCCAATCCCGAAGCAACACTTGTTGAGTCACCTGAGGACCAGGAATAAACGTAGTTTGCAGTTCCTCCGATGGTAGTCGCGGTGGCAGTACCATTGGGCATTCCGCATGATGCCGCCGTTGTCACCACATTTGTAGTGAGTACGGAAGAGTTTGTAATGGTCACAATATCCACGGCAAAACAACCTGAGGCAGCCGTTACCGTTACTCCATATACTCCAGCACATAGTCCTGCTGCAGTTTGTGTTGTTTGATTGGCTGGATCGTTCCAGAGATAGGTATAAGGAGCTGTTCCCCCTGTAGGCGTAACCATCGCTGAGGCATCGCAAACACCTACGCAACTGGCGTTGGTCACGTTGGCGGCAAGTAACAATGTAGTATCCACTACAATATTATAATAGGTTATGGTATCGACTTGTGTTAATGCCAAGAATGGAAAGTTCTTCATCGTCACATGTGAAGTGGTGTAAGCGTCTAAACCATAAACGCCTGCAGATAGTGGAGTACCTGAGATCAAAACGCAACCTGTGGTTCCTCCTACAAATCCACAACTAGGTGGTTCACAGACATAAGACAAACCAGCTGGGAGCCCTCCAATCCCTGTAAGGACAATAGAGTCAACCCACAAATCTACGCCACCAACAACCGTATCAACAGGCACAATAACGGTGAGTACTTGCGAATAAGGTAGACATTGGAATGCCGTGTCAAGTCCTTGAATACTATCTGGCCAAATTCCCGGCAACGTGAATGTACCATCAGGTGTGCAGGCCTGCGCTTTTAGGTCAGCGTGAGAGCTGCTAATAAAAAGAAATACGAATACTAAGGGAAGTAGTGCTTTCTTCATTCAAGGTGGTTTAAGTGGTGGCTGCCGAGCAAATCGGCAAAACAAAAGGAAGAAAAGTAAGAAAGCCTAAATCAGTCTACTAAACTGGCTTCGGCCTGAACTCATCGGACACGGTTAGTTTCTTGCGTCCTTTTGCCCTTCTGCGTTTGATAACGGCCTGGCCGCCTACAGAGGACATTCTCTCCATGAATCCGTGCTTATTTTTCCTCTTTCTTACCGAGGGTTGAAATGTTCGTTTCATATCTAGTATCTAATTTGGGCGCAAAAGTAGCCAATTATGATCTTTTAGACAAGTCCTTTATAAAGTTCGACATATAGGAAGGCGAAAGATGAATAAATGCGGCTTTACACCGTTTGATTTAGCAAGTACATTTTCGGTTTTTATTTGGAATATGGATGGAGAGCTGGAAGGTTGGAAGGTTGGAAGGTTGGAAGGTTGGAAGGTTGGAAGGTTGGAAGGTTGGAAGACTGGAAAGTTGGAAAGGTTGGAAGGCTGGAAGGTTGGAAGGTTGGAAGGTTGGAAGGTTGGAAGACTGGAAGGTTGGAAGGTTGGAAGGTTGGAAGACTGGAAGGTTGGAAGGTTGGAAGACTGGAAAATTGGAAGACTGGAAGGTTGGAAGACTGGAAGGTTGGAAGACTGGAAGGTTGGAAGACTGGAAGGTTGGAAGGTTGGAAGACTGGAAGGTTGGAAGACTGGAAGGTTGGAAGACTGGAAGACTGGAAAGTTGAAAGGTTGGAAGGTTGGAAGGTTGGAAGACTGGAAGACTGGAAGACTGGAAGGTAGGAAGAGTGGAAGGTTGGAAAGCTGGGAGAGTGGAAAGACTGGAAAAGTGGAAAGTTGGAAAGTTGGAAGACTGGGAGCCTACAACTTGGAAAGATGGGTAAGTAAAATGATAGAAAATAGTAGATATGGAGAGATCGAAAGATGGAAAGACGGGAAACAAAAGGCTTGGAACGACGGAAAACCGGCACACCCAAGGGAGGAAGGAACCAAAGATTGTACACATGACAATACTTGCGAAGTCCTACGTTGCGTCAATTGAATTTACAGAGTCGCTACCAACCCATTTATAATTTTGATGGGCCAGTCCTTGGGATTTAAGTAATTTTGCGACATCTCCCGATTACCTCAATGAATAACCTGCGAAAAGATTAATTATGTCAGAGAAACCCTCATTCGTTAACAGATTAAAGAAAAAATGGGGTATTGCCAACACGATGGATATTATCTTGATTCTAGTGGTGTTTTCACTGGCGGGATCGTCTATTGTTTTCGTGCGTAAACCGGTCTTCAACTTATTGGATATCAACAATTCCCATTTTGCCGTTAAAGCTACAATTTATCTTCTCACCGTCTTCCCTTGCTATCAGGCATTTCTGCTTATCTATGGGACCCTACTTGGTCAATTTCAATTCTTTTGGGATAAAGAGAAGAAAATGGGTAAGTGGATAATTAACTTACTCTCAAAGAAGCCCTCTGAGAAATAGTCCTTAAGATGGTATTGGGTTATTCCCGGAAGTTGCAGGTCCTCGTCGTTCGCCCCTTTAAAGTAAATAAGCCCGTTCTTAAAAGCGTTTGAATTTTGGCGTTTAATCTTATCGCCTACCCAATCCTTGATCGTGGACAACCTGGTCACCGCCCGGCCAATTGCAAAATCATATTGCCCTTTCAGTTCCTCTACCCTTATCGAATCCGCTTTTACATTGGTTAGTTCAAGCGCATCTCTCACGGCCATCACCACTTTAATCTTCTTCTGAATTGAATCTACCAAGTGAAAGTTCACCTGGGGAAACATAATGGCCAGAGGTATCCCAGGAAATCCTCCCCCAGTACCAAAATCGAGCACATCGGTACCGGGTTGGAATTGAATTACCTTGGCCATTCCCAAAGAATGCAAAATGTGATGGAGATAAAGAAATGAAAAGTCCTTTCGTGAGATTAAGTTGATCCTTGCATTCCAATAGGCATAAAGCTCCCCAAGCTCCTCAAATTGTGCGATTTGATCAGCTGACAGATCCGGAAAATACTTTACAATGAGGGATTGATCGTCAAATTTTACCTTCGACATGCTTCAATATTCCTTGAAGGAACTCACGAGCACGGAACAATTGTGCTTTTACCGTTCCCAATGGGATATCTAACTGCTGGGCTATTTCTTCATAGGAAAGCTCCTTGAAGTAACGTAATTCTACCAACTCGCGATACCGAGGCTTTAACTTCTTTACGATCTCGTGAAGCAATTTTATCTTTTGCTTCTTAACAAACTTCTCTTCCGGGTCAAGCATATCAGACTTCAGATGAATGGTGGTTTCCATTCCGTCATCATTTTCTTGTCTTCTATCTATTGAAAGTGTTCGCTTTTTCTTTCTTCTAATAAAATCAATGCAATTGTTAGAGGCTATCTTAAATAACCAAGTACTAAAGGCGAAATTTGGAGTGTATTGATTTAAATTTTTGAATGCTTTACCGAATGCCTCAATKGTAAGATCATCCGCATCATCCTTATTGTTCACCATTTTGAGCAAAAGGAAGTATATGGAGTCGCGATAGCGGTCCATGAGCGCGGCATATGCCTTTTGATCGCCCGTAATCGCGGCCTGCACCAATTTGTAATCTTGCTGCGCCTTATCTGATAAGTGAGAGTCCTCTCCTAGTTCCATCTCCTGTTCTTGTACAAAATATTCGAAAAGCCCGCCAACAAGTTGAAGATTATTATGGGAAATTCCAAGATGAGCGAAAGTAACAATAAATCTATCTCACCCAACTTAAGGGCTATTTTTTTTAATACAAAATATTGTGAATAAAAGCGAATGAGCACTAATACCCCGACTGCCCAGATATGAGTACCGTGAATAATATTTAAAATAAGTGCTGTGTAAAATCCTAAAATATTGATTTGAATGAGGCCGAGCGTGATCAACGTTGCCGTTTTATAGTAGAACCCCGTGCTTGAATGCCTCCTTTTTTGACTAAACCAAGAGTTAAACGATGATTTACTCTTGGATATTGTTTGCGCATCCCTGCTCATCCTCACCGCCGTGTGACTAAAGGACGCAGCATCCTGAACGAACAAATCATCATCTCCAGATAGGACATTCAGGTGGTTTCCAAATCCACCGGTTTGATGAAATAAACTTTTCCGATAGGCCAGATTACGTCCCACACCCATATATGGGATTCCATAAAGAGCGAATGAAAGATACTGCACCCCTATTATAAAGGCATCCACCCGAGCAAGAGCATTGACCAATCCACTCGATTTATAGAAGGGGCTGTAACCCAATATAAGGTTGGTATTTGATGACAGATGAGCGAACATCGACTCAATCCATTTGTCGGAGGACGGCCAGCAATCAGCATCGGTCAGTAGAAGCCATTCGTACTTGGCCAGTTCAACACCTTTGGTTACCGCGTTCTTTTTACCGCGCACATCAGCTAAACGTGCATATTTCAAATTACCATGAGACTTACACAAGCGTTCCAACACGTTGGCTGTATCGTCGGTAGAATTATCATCAATTACAATGAGCTCAAAGTTTTCATAATCTTGTGATAAAATGTGAGGTAAATGCCGTTTAAGGTTTTCTGACTCATTGTGTGCCGCTACAATCACCGAGACCGAAATATCTACACTTTCTTCTACAGCAGCCTGCTTTGCCCTAGATACAATTGACAGAAACAAATAATTAATCAGCGAGAACCCTACAAACAGGAAAAGTAATAGCAAGCCGACATCCATGGTTCAATATCTTAAAAGATCTGCAAACAGCTGCTAAAAATAGGCATTCAATTACTCAACCGTCACTGGATTCTCATTCTTAGCTTTCCATTATTTTTATCTTTGACCCAGAAATCAACCTTTGATCAGAAATTGAAATTTAAACTACAACATACTGACCCCAAAAGTGCTGCAAGAAGTGGTGAAATCCAGACTGACCACGGCACTATCCAGACACCCATATTTGCTCCGGTAGGCACCTACGGCACTGTTCGCGGTATTCATACCCGAGAACTGGAAGAATCGATTGGCATAGATATGCTCCTGGGCAATGCGTACCACCTTTATATGAGGCCTGGGCTGGAGACGTTGGAGAAGGCTGGTGGGATTCACAAGTTCACCGGTTGGAATAAACCCGTGCTCACTGATAGYGGAGGGTATCAGGTTTACTCTCTGGCGGCGAACCGAAAAATTGAGCAGGACGGTGTCTCCTTTCAATCACATATTGACGGYTCGAAACACTTCTTCACTCCTGAAAAAGCCATCGACAATCAGATTTGTATTGGTGCCGATATGATTATGGCGTTTGACGAGTGTACACCTTACCCGTGTGATTATGATTACGCCAAAAACTCTATGGAGCTCACCCATAAATGGCTGGTTCGATGCAAATCCCATTTCGAAAAAACGCCCGCTAAATATGGGTATGGTCAATCCCTTTTACCGATAATTCAAGGGAGCACCTATGAGGATTTGAGAATCATCTCAGCTGAATTTGTTGCTACTCAGGATATGGACGGAAATGCGATTGGGGGCCTCTCGGTGGGAGAGCCGCATGAAGAGATGTACGCCATGTGCTCAACAGTTTGCAACATCTTACCTAAGGATAAACTGCGCTACTTGATGGGAGTTGGAACCCCGGCTAATATTTTGGAGTGTATTTCGTTAGGAATTGACATGTTTGATTGCGTAATGCCTACCAGGAATGGCAGRAATGGCACSCTGTATACYGCTGAAGGKATGATCAATATTAAGAATGWGAAATGGAAAAAYGATTTCAGCCCTTTGGATCCCAATGGGCATGTATATTCAGATCGGGAGTATTCGAAAGCGTATTTGCGTCATCTTATTATAAGCCACGAAATGTTGGGTGCACAGATCGCCAGCTTACATAATGTAGCCTTCTATCTGTGGCTTGTCCGCGAGGCAAGGGAACAGATCGTGGCAGGCACTTTTGCAACATGGAAGGATATTATGGTAAAAAAACTCATTAATAAGCTCTAGCTTGAAGCAGATTGACCTTTATATCATTCGAAAGTTTCTGCTTACCTTCTTCTATGCAATCGGGTTGATTATCTTGGTTGTAATCATTTTTGATATCTCTGAGAAGCTCGATGATTTTATAGAAAGTGACGCCCCTATCTCCGCCATTGTATTTGACTACTACTTGAATTTTGTTCCGTTTTTCGTGAACCTCTTTAGCTCCCTTTTTACCTTTATTGCGGTGATCTTTTTCACCTCCAAGATGGCTGCCAACACGGAAATCGTAGCCATCCTCAGCTCCGGAATGAGCTTCAACCGATTATTGGTGCCTTACATGGCTGGGGCATTGGTCATCACTTCAATGTCCCTGTATCTAAACAATTTCGTCATACCACATACCAATAAGGCCCGCCTTGAATTTGAAGAGACTTTTATCAGGCACAAATTCAGAAATATTGATAGAAATATTCATCGCCAGATTGAACCCAATACATTCGTTTATTTCGATCGCTACGATAATATCACTGGCCGGGGCTACAAATTTGCCATTGAACGTTTTGAAGAAAACGAGCTGAAGTACAAGTTGATGTCAGATACAATCAGCTGGGATTCAACGATGAAGAAGTGGCATATTTCCAACTATATGATTCGAACCATGAATGGGCCCGAAGAAGAGCTGGTCAGCGGTAATGGAATTGATACTACCATCAATTTTCACCCCAATGAGCTCGGTAAGCGCATCAATAACGTTCAAACCATGAACTATTATGAGTTGACGGATTACATTAAAAAGGAAAAGCTCAAAGGTTCAGAGAAAACGATGTTTTATGAAATTGAACATCACAAACGATTTTCGGTACCCTTCGCTACATTTATCCTCACGCTCATCGGTGTGAGCCTTGCTTCCAGAAAAGTACGTGGTGGAATTGGCGTTCACATCACTTTTGGATTGGTGGTTAGCTTTGCATACATACTCTTTATGCAAGTCTCACTAACTTTTGCCACCAATGCCAATCTTTCCCCCATGTTGGCCATGTGGATTCCAAACATCCTATTCGGAATTCTGGCACTGTATCTTTACAAAATAGCTCCGAAGTAGCTTTTACTTGAGCTTACCTACCCAAACCTCTTGATTCAAACGACTCAGTTCAAGGGTGGGAGCATGATCAAAAAGGCCGAAAAAGCTGGAACCGCTTCCCGTCATACAGGCATAAAAGGCCCCTGCTTCATACAATCTATCTTTGATAGCACCTAGTTCAGGGTTCCTGGTGATCGCTCCCTCTTCGAAATCGTTGCGTATGGAAATTTTCCATTGCTCATTTGGCGCACTCAAGGCCTCGGTCAACGTTCCCTTTTTTGATGGATCAGCTATAATACCAGCATACGCTTGAGCAGTATTGATGTGGAGCCCTGGATGAATAACAACCACATGAATTCCGGATAAACCCAAATTCACCGGCTCAATAATTTCACCTTTACCGCTCGCTAACGCGCATTCATTCCGAATAAAAAAACTACAATCACTACCTAACATTGCGCAGAAATGCTCCATTTCTTGATTCGATAAATTGATATCAAATAGCTCGTTCAGTAACTTAACAGTAAAGGCTGCATCCGACGATCCACCACCCAAACCTGCACCCATTGGGATGTTCTTGAGCAGCCTTATTTTTACTGCAGGAAGGCTGTATTTCTCATTCAATATTTCATACGCTTTGAAGCATAGATTTTCGGTTACACTCCCCTCTACGGTGAGCCCTAACACCTGTAAGTCACAGGACCCATCAGCTCCTTTCTTGTCTCGTACAATCTCCAACGTATCGCACAAGGGTATGGGTACCATCATAGATTCAATATTGTGAAACCCATCGGTCCGGCGTTCAATAATATTGAGCCCGATATTAATTTTTGCATTTGGAAAAGCAAGCATATTTTCAGATTAAGAAGCCTAAAAGTAAAAATCAATAATTTGATATTACCATTATTTAATTTATAAATTTGCTCTACCAACCGTTACCAAATTGGATACCTAATGCCTACCCTGCTTGATTTTGAGGAACCTATTGGAAAACTTCTAGAACAGCTTGAAAAAGCTGAGAAGATTGCTATAGATGGTGAGGTGGACGTCTCCAAGACTGTCAAGGACCTCAATGATAAAATAAAAGACAAACGGAAGGAGATTTTCTCCAATCTATCTCCCTGGCAACGGGTGCAGCTCTCTCGTCATCCCGATCGTCCTTACACTTTAGAATACTTAGAACATATTACGGGAGGCACATTCATGGAGCTTCATGGCGACCGCACGGTAAAAGATGATAAAGCAATTGTTGGAGGCTTTGGCATAGTTGACAAGCAATCCATTATGTTCATCGGACAGCAAAAAGGAATCAATACTAAAATGCGGCAGTACAGAAATTTTGGAATGGCAAATCCAGAAGGTTACCGCAAGGCACTGCGTTTGATGCGCATTGCTGAGAAATTCAACAAACCCGTGGTGACCCTAATTGACACCCCGGGAGCCTACCCTGGACTTGAGGCGGAAGAGAGGGGTCAAGGGGAAGCCATTGCCAGGAACATATTCGAAATGATGAACCTCAAGGTGCCTATTATATGTATCGTTATTGGGGAAGGSGCCTCAGGTGGGGCACTGGGTATAGGAATAGGAGACAAGGTGCTGATGCTRGAGAACACCTGGTACTCGGTAATCTCACCAGAATCATGCTCGTCGATCCTTTGGCATAGCTGGGATTACAAAGAGAAAGCAGCGAGTGCGCTCAAACTAACAGCCACGGACATGTTGAACAATAAATTAGTTGATGGCATCATTAAGGAACCAATTGGTGGGGCTCATACGGATCACACCAAGATGTTCAAAATAGTCAAGAAAGAAATCCTCTCCCTTCTTCCCAACCTTATGTCAATGGGTGTGGATGAAAGAATTGACCAGCGCTGTGATAAGTTTTGCGCTATGGGAGTTGTAGAAGGTTAGAACAATCTTTGTGCTTTTTTCACCTCCCTTTTTTAGGTAAGGTGCTAAATGATCCCAATTTCTTTTTATTAACATTCTGCTAACAGAGATGAAGTTAATAAGTTAGACGGAAGTCAGTTGTTCTTTTGCATAACTTTGAGACGTTAAAAAACCACAATAAATCAGCTTAATTGGAAGAGTCAGTAAAAAAATTAAGTCAGAATAAATCTGGCAGATCAAAGCTTAGTGTTGCTCCTACCCGATCTCTTAGCTTGGAGCATGGGAAACTTCCACCTCAGGCATTGGAATTAGAAGAAGCGGTGTTAGGTGCATTGATGTTGGAGAAAGATGCCCTTACCGACGTCATCGATAAGCTCAAGCCTGATAATTTCTACAAGGAAGTACACCAAAAAATATATCAGGCAATCTGTGACCTCTTTGCCAAATCCGAACCGACGGATTACCTCACAGTTGTCAATGAGCTAAAGCGCAATGGTGATCTTGAAACGGTGGGAGGTCCTTACTATATCACCCAACTGACCTCCAGAATTTCTTCAACTGCCAATACAGAATTTCACGCGCACATCATCCTGCAAAAGTTTATTCAAAGAGAGTTAATACGGATTTCTTCGGTTGTTATAGAACAAGCCTATGATGATACTGTAGATGTGTTTGATCTTTTAGATAATGCAGAGAGCAAGCTGTTTGATGTAGCTGAGGGAACCATTCGAGGCGCCCCAAAAAAGATGACCGGCCTGATTGGAGAGGCATTGAAACAGATTGAAGATGCCAAGAATCACAAAGATGGGATGAGTGGTGTTCCTTCTGGTTTTACACGTCTGGATCGGATGACAAATGGATGGCAAAAGTCTGACCTGGTCATTGTCGCTGCACGTCCTGCAATGGGTAAAACGGCATTTGTACTTTCAATGGCGAGAAATCTTGCAGTAGAATTTCGCAAGCCGGTGGCTTTCTTCTCTTTGGAGATGTCATCCCTGCAATTGGTAATGCGTTTGATTTCAAATGAAACCGAACTAGATGCAGAAAAACTTAAAAAAGGACAGCTAACGATGGCTGAGTGGGAGCAGCTTCATGCTCAAATCGACAAATTATCTGACGCCCCATTACTAATCGATGATACCCCTGCCCTATCCGTTTTTGAATTGCGTGCAAAAAGTCGCAAGCTGATGGCCAAGCATAAGCTTGAATTAATTGTGATTGACTACCTGCAATTAATGACCGCTGGAAGTGATAACAAAGGAAATCGAGAACAAGAAATCAGTATGATTTCCAGATCTTTGAAAAGTATTGCGAAAGAACTCAATGTACCTATCATTGCGTTATCTCAGCTTAGTAGAGCAGTGGAAACGAGAGGCGGCGACAAACGGCCCATGCTCTCCGACCTTCGGGAATCTGGTGCGATTGAGCAAGATGCGGATATGGTAATCTTTCTGTATCGACCTGAGTATTATGGGATTGATGAAGATGAAGACCATAATCCAACCAAGGGAATAGCAGAGGTGATCATCGCAAAGCATAGAAATGGCCAAACAGGCACTGTGAAGCTTAAGTTTGTGGATCGGCTTGCCAAATTCAAGTCCCTTGATGAGTTTGAGTCATTTGAAGGCGGCCACGACCCTTATGGTTCGGCACCGAAGACTTACACTGCTCCTTCGAAGATGAACGATATGGACGAAGGGGAAGGCGATTCGCCACCACCATTTTAAGATTGTAATCCCAGTTTCGCGCAGCTATACCTTCAAAAGAAGCGCGAATTGAATCAAATATGGCGCTATCTTTGACGTTAACTAAATGTTATCGATTTATCTAAAAAATCGAGCTTGATTTAATGAAACTCAGAAGCTTTTTCTTTGCACTAGCCATAATATGCTCCATTGGAGTTTCTCAAGCCGCCTACATCCTCATCCCTATGGATGAAACGCAGAAGAACCACCTGAAAGCCTATGGTATTGCATACTGGGTGCTTCAAAATGACATTGAGGTGCAATGGCTGCTCAACTATCGAGGGGGGAGCTTCATGATTAAGAACATCAAGCTCATTGAAAGTGAATGTACTATCAGAGGTGTTAGTTATGAATTGATTGCTGATGTTCAGTCCACTCAAATTCTTCAGGAGATCGCCAACCCGGAGGTGAATATGGATGTTGTGAAGTTGGAAAAGGCACCCAAAATCGCGGTCTATTCTCCAAAGGATAAGAGACCATGGGATGATGCGGTGACGTTGGTATTGGCTTATGCCGAGATCCCTTATGACATCGTATATGACGAAGAAGTCATAGGAGAGGTTTTACCACTTTATGATTGGCTGCACATCCATCACGAAGACTTTACCGGACAATATGGAAAATTCTACGCTGGATCCAGGAATCGTCCCTGGTACCACGAGTATGTCCAATCCAATGAAGAAATGGCCGCCAAACTCGGCTTTGAAAAGGTTTCTCAACTGAAACTCTCTGTTGCCAAGAAAATCAGAGATTATACGGTAGGGGGAGGATTTCTCTTTGCTATGTGTGCAGCAACGGATGCTTTTGATATTGCACTTGCCGCAGAGGGTTTGGACATTTGCAAGCCTATGTTCGATGGGGATGCTGATGATCCTGACGCTCAGTCAAAACTAAAATATGAGAATACATTCGCGTTCAAAGATTTCGTCCTGGAAAGGGATCCCAATGTTTATGAATACTCCAGTATCGATGCTACCAGAACCCATTCACGAACCCCCCAGAACATGGATTCATTTAAGCTCTTCGAATTCTCTGCTAAGTGGGATATTGTCCCAACTATGCTCTGTCAAAACCACGAACAGGTCATAGATGGGTTTATGGGTCAGACCACTGCATTCAATAAAAAGTATATCAAGTCGGAGGTGCTGATTTTGGGTGAAACTAAATCACTCCATTCTGCTCGCTATATTCATGGAGAGTTTGGTAAAGGCACCTGGACATTCTATGGCGGACATGACCCAGAAGACTACAGGCACTATGTGCAGGATCCGCCTACAGATCTGAATTTACATCCCAATTCCCCCGGCTATAGGCTCATTTTGAACAATGTTCTTTTTCCTGCAGCTAAGAAGAAGAAGCAGAAGACCTGATTTTCTAACCTAGCCCTTGAGCAGGTCGAGCAGGATTCACCCAAATCTTGATACTTAACCAGTATCACGGTTTTTCTTCTGTTCTCTATTCCCAATTTTTACCCTTTCCAATTAACCAGTATCACGGTTTTCCCTCTATTCTCCATTCCTATTTTTACCCCTTCCAATTTGCAGGGTTGTTACGGATATAATTCCTGATTCGCTGTAGCGCCCTATCGTTTCTGATGATATGATCATGAAAGCGAGCTTGCCACCCGTGCCATGTATATCCGGTTTGTCTAAATTCTTTGGTGCATTTAGATTTCCATCCCCCCAGAATTACAGACAGGGAACCCGGTTTTGGTGAAATATTGGACATATGTTGGTTTGGGGATATTTTTTGTGGGTTGGTTGGTGGGTTGGTTTGTGGGTTGGTTTGTGGGTTGGTTGGTGGGTTGGTTGGTGGGAAAATATCCGGAATGATTTCATTGTTGTTGTTGTTGTAGAGACGAGACCGGGTCTCGTCTCTACGTTCAATTACAACAATCCCGTGCACGTGATCGGGCATTATCTGAAATTCATCCAGATATGTGTGCAAAAAAATATCGGGAATATCTATCCAATATTTATATACAATTTTACCCATTTCATTCAATATCATTTTACCGTCTATAACATCCCCAAAACAACGCACCCTGTTGTTTGTACATATCGTCACAAAATATTTTCCCCTGCCTGCATAATCCCATCCTGGCAGTCTAGTTGATTCAATACGATATTTGCCCTTGAATTTTTCCAATGTGTATGATTTGAACACCTAACAATCCGTCTTGCTGATAATTAGATCACAACAAGAAAAATAAATTCCGAACAAGACAAAAGTAACAATACAAAGGCGTAAATTTGACAAATTTGTCAAGAATAAATATCCCAAAATGATTATAGATACATTCGGCGAATACATGAGAAAGCTGCGGGAACAAGAAGGAATGCCGCTTCGTAAACTAGCCGCCGCGCTGGACATTGACCAATCGACTCTGAGTAAAATCGAGAGAAATGAACGCCGCCCCACCAAAGACATGATTCCACCTCTGGCCTCAACCTTTAATCTTGATGAAAATCAACTCATGATCGGGTTTCTAACGGACAAAATCACTTATGAACTAGCTGACGAAGAAGCTGGCCTGGAAGCCTTAAAGAGGGCGAAGCGGCAGATTGAATATCAGGTTAAAGCTAGCAAACAGCAGTTACTTACAAATAAAGAGTGATCTAGGTGAACCCGCCATCTGCAATATCGATAACAGCCGACCACCGAGAGAAGATATCAGGCATTCCAGGCCTTCTTCTGCAAGAGCATGCTGAAGTGACTATTAAATCTCTTCTGACAGGCGATTATCTCATCAATGAGCGAATTATCATAGAAAGAAAATCGGCCAGAGACTTTGTGCAATCAATCATCAACAACCGCCTATTTGAGCAATGCGCTCGCATGAGAAGAGACGTGTTTATCCCTGTATTGCTAATGGAAGGTGATCCATATAATACCAAYCACAAAATGAGTCGTCGGGCGATTCTCGGAGCGCTTTTATCTGTAAAGGTGGCCTGGCAAATTCCAGTAATATTCGCTAAGAACAAGGAAGAAAGTGTAGAAATTTTGATCATGTTGGGCAAGCAGGTAGGTAAAAAAGATACATTTATCCCCTATCACAACGGTTACAAACCCAAAAGAATCAGTAATAAGCGATTCCAGTTTCTACAGGGACTCCCGGGAATAGGCCCCCTCCTTGCCAGCAGGCTTTATGAAAATTTTGGTAATGTTAGATCTGTCATCAATGCCTCTGTAAAGGATTTAATCAAGGTTCATGGTGTCGGCGCTAAGCTGGCACAAGATATCATTGACTTTAATACGAACTAGTATGATACGATATGTTCAACAACTCCCCATTCCGAACCCCCGGATATTCCGAAAACCAGTATGGCAATATTTAACAAAAGATAATCGATAATCCAATAACCACCCTTTCCATGCAATCCYCACTCAACATCCTCAAAGAAAAATTTGGCTTTTCAGAGTTCAGACATGAACAGGAACAAGTTATTGAATCCGTACTGGAAGGCCGTGACACCTTTGTACTTATGCCTACCGGTGGCGGCAAATCGCTGTGTTACCAGATTCCTGCGCTTGTAAAAGAACAGCTAACCATCGTCATTTCCCCCCTCATCGCATTGATGAAAGACCAAGTCGATGCACTGCGCCTAAATGGTATTGGAGCGGATTATCTGAACTCGAGCCTGACGTCTACAGAACAAACCCATGTAATTGAAAGACTACAGTCTGGCGAGACGCGCTTGCTATATCTTGCACCTGAGCGCCTTTTTGGCTCAGTACAGATCTCTGGAGTTGGTGAAACCCAATTCATGAATTTACTGCAGAAATTACCCGTAACCCTCTTTGCTATCGATGAGGCCCATTGCATCTCCCAATGGGGCCATGATTTCAGGCCGGAATACCTGAAGCTTTCTACATTTAAAGACACTTTTCCAAATGTACCGATTATCGCCCTCACGGCCACCGCTGATACACAAACCAGAAAAGATATTCTTCAAAAACTAAAATTGAACAATCCAAAGGTGTTTGTTTCCAGTTTTAACCGAGCTAACATTCATTATTTTGTTGAGCCCAAAAGAAATTCTTATGAAAGACTGGTATCGTTCCTTAACCAATACAAGGATGAATCAGGTATTGTTTACGTATTATCGAGAAAATCAGCAGAAAGGTTGGCTGATGACCTCAAAACAGAAGGATTCCAGGCGCTTCCCTATCACGCTGGACTAGACAGGAATACCAGAGATCAAAACCAGGAGCTATTTATAAAAGATGAAGTAAAAGTCATTGTGGCTACCATTGCCTTCGGGATGGGCATTGACAAATCCAATGTCAGATTTGTTGTCCATATGGATCTCCCGAAAAATATTGAAAGCTACTACCAGGAAACCGGAAGGGCGGGAAGAGATGGGCTGAAAAGCGATGCATTGTTGTTTTACAGTTATGCGGATGTGCTTAAACTGAAGCGGTTTGTAGAAGTCGAAGACAACCCCGAGCAATCGGAGATCATGCTGAGAAAGCTGGATGAAATCGCAGCATTCTGYCAACGCAAGGTGTGYAGAAGAAAATACCTGCTCAATTATTTTGACGARGAGCACAGTGGGAATTGCAACTCATGTGATATCTGCCTGGAAGTTCATGAAAAATTTGACGGTACCATCATAGCGCAAAAAGCGCTGTCTGCCGTGGCCAGGATAGAGGGGAATTTCGGCATTAACTATGTCATTGACTTTTTAAGGGGTTCTCAGTCTGCTAAAATGAGAGAATGGCACAAATCACTAAAGACTTTTGGCGTTGGTCRAGATATAYCMAAAAACGATTGGCAWCGGTACATCAGGGAGYTGATAGATGGWGAGTGGCTGRTTCAGAAAGGAGATAAGTTTCCGGTTTTACAGCTTACACACAAGAGCAGTGCAGTGCTACGWGGAGCTGAGCARGTGTTWCTCATAAAAGAAATTACCAAAGAACCGAGGAARCAATCTCARATAGAGRTCGAATATGATCGTGAACTRTTTCAAAAATTAAAARWAGTACGSCATGAYCTGGCGATAATGGAAGACATTCCGGCCTATATCGTTTTTTCTGATGTTACSCTTGTAGAGCTCGCTGCATACCTACCRCATACCCTGGAAGACCTGCTMAATATCAGTGGATTTGGGAAAGTRAAACTYGCTCAATACGGGAAAATATTCCTGGAAGAGATTACCAGCTATAGCAGTGAAAAGGGCATWCCCTCAAAAATGAATTTGAAAGTGGTTAAAAGACGAAAAAAACACAAGCCCGACAACAAGGTATCGAATACCATGCAGGAGAGTTTAACGCTCTTCAAAGAAGGGAAGTCGACACAAGAGATTGCAGAATTACGAGCCTTAAAGACCACGACAGTGGAGAACCATTTGACCGGTTTCATCCTCACTGGAGAATTGGACCTAGCAGAATTGGTTGCAGCTGAAAAAATCCCAAACATTAAAAGCGCCATTACCAAACACGGTACTGTAGTTCTAGCCCCTATCAAGAGTGAATTGGGAGAGGCGTTTTCCTATGGTGAAATTAGAGCTGTAGTGAATCACGTAAATCGGGAGGAGAGTGCCTACAGGCAGCACAATGAATGAAGGCAACTTTCTGGATCAGGATCTTGAGCGCCTGACAGACATTAAGGAAAGACACCGGGCCTGCCATGGATCTTTTGCTCACAACAAGACTTAGGGAAACATAGCACCAATATGTCTAATATTGGCCTATGTATCTCACCCATTTTCCTACTTTTGCACCAGATTAAAAATGGGAAGTGTTGAAGACGATCTGCTTAAATATATTACTGGTAGTTTGGGGGTTTAGCTTATTGGCTGCATCCAAAGAACAACCCACACTGGCTATTAAAAAAGCAACAGGACCTATTGTCGTTGATGGCATTCTCGATGAAGGAGATTGGGCCAATGCGAGTGTTGCCGGTGATTTTTTCCAGAACTTTCCAGCCGATACCTCTTATGCACTGACCAAAACTGAGGTGAAGGTCACTTACGATGACAACTTCATCTACGTAGGTGCAATTTGTTATGATGACCTGCCAGGTGAGTATGTAATTCAAACCCTCAAAAGGGATTTCAATGCCAACTTAAACGATGCCTTCGGGGTAACTATTGACCCGTTTAATGATAGGATCAATGGATTTTCTTTTGCGGTGAGCCCTTTTGGKGTTCAAGSRGAAGGMTTGATWGAAGGWGGTGGWTTTTTTGGTGTTTCYAGWACCTGGGACAATAAGTGGACATCGAGCGTGACCAGACATGAAGATAGGTGGATAGTGGAAATTTCAATCCCCYTTAAAACTCTGCGCTATAGCAATGGCAACCCGAGCTGGAGYATTAAYTTTACMCGYGTTGATCTYAAAAGAAATGAAAARTCCACRTGGTCAGCRGTSCCAAGAAACTTCCAGGTACATTCGCCAGCGTTTACAGGTACCCTACTTTTCGAATCCGCTCCTACAAGTGCCGGTACRAATATAGCGGTTATCCCCTATCTGATTGGTGGGGTCAATAAAGACTATGAGCGGAATGAAGATGTCARAGTAACCTCAAATGCCGGATTGGATGCTAARGTGGCTGTCACCTCTTCGTTGAATCTTGACATTACGGTAAACCCCGATTTTTCCCAGGTAGAGGTGGAYAGACAAATTGTAAACCTGACTCGTTTTAGTTTGTTCTTCCCTGAGAAAAGACAGTTTTTTATAGAAAACTCAGACTTATTCTCTCAATTCGGTTTTAGGCAAATTCGGCCGTTTTTCTCGAGAAACATTGGCCTTAACCAAGGTAGAGTTGTTCCAATTTTAGGAGGCGCCAGATTGAGTGGAAAACTCAACAACAAACAACGAATTGGGCTGATGAGCATGCAAACGGAAGGGGTTAGCTTCGCACTTTCAGATTCCACATCTGAATTCGTTAAGAGCCAAAACTATACCGTGGCGGTGTTTGAACAGCGCTTATTTGGAAGGACCAACCTCAAGGGCATTATGGTGAATAGACAGGCGTTCGACAACACAGATCCTGTATCAACTGACTTCAACCGCATTTTAGGAATGGATTTGGCGTATTCTAGTAAAAGCAATCAATGGCTTGGAAAACTCTTCTATCATCAGGCCTCATCTCCAGGCAAGAATTCTGACAATTTCACACACGGGAGTTGGATCATGCACAACTCTGAAAAAATATTTGCCATGTGGAATCACGAGTATGTAGGCGAAAACTACAATGCTGAAGTTGGATTCGTACCACGAAACGTTCTTTTCGATCCAACTACGAACAGCATCATCAACAGAGCTTACTGGCGCTTCGAACCGATGTTTGGATATAAATTCTATCCAAAATMTGGRSCTATCAATCGTCACGGCCCCCAAYTTTATGGCAGTCATTATYTGGATMAGRATTTTAAAACSACTGAANACTTKGTNGCAAWTACARTATTCGSTACTTATGCAYAGTACCAGTGAATTTAAGATTGAACTSGAAGAYAACTTTGTRRTMCTACCTTTTGAGGCTGATATTGCGAGAACAGGAGGCTTACCACTTCCGGTTGGAGAATATAGGTATCAAAATTTGTTACTTGAATATGAATCCAACCGAAGGGCCAAAAGTTTCTTTAAACTGACCTTCCAATACGGCACTTTTTTCAACGGAACCAAAGCGTCCTATAGAGGATCTTATGGCTTCAGGAAACAGCCCTGGGGAATTTTCTCTCTTGATATTACAAGAGATGAGATAGTACTCCCCGACCCTCATGACGATGCCTCACTAACCTTGATTGGCCCTAAAGCGGAGTTTTCGTTCACAAAGAGTATGTTCTTCACCACATTTATCCAGTTCAATACCCAACAGGAGAATATCAATATCAACTCGCGGTTTCAGTGGAGATTTAAGCCAATGTCCGATCTCTTCGTGGTTTACACAGAGAATTACTTACCCCCCTCTTTCACGGTAAAGAACCGTGCTTTGGTCGTTAAGTTTGTTTACTGGCTTAGTGTATAGCCAGAAGGACGGTGCGGCAACGGGTCTAATCTCTTCCTTCCTAAAGAGAAAGGTACTCAAAGGTCACATTACACATGGTCTCAAACAGCTCTCCAGATTCTTTCATGTCTAGGTCCTCCTCATCATAGTACCAGTGGACCTTGATGTCCATTTTATCCTCCTGAAAATTCCCGATCTTGATCAAGAGATCCAGGATAAACTTTGCAGATGTTGAGTTGAGGTATTCAAACTTGAACTCAAAAACCGCCAGTTCCTGACCTTTACTGAATTGATCGTCCTTCCAATAGCGAAACTTTTGGTATTCATCCATCCAATTTAGTATTGGCAAATAAAACTCCCTTGCATCTTCGGGCCTCGATTCACCCCAGATCACAAAGGTATTGGCACCGGGATCCATCAAAACTCCGGGTGAACATTCAGTAGGATCAATATTTAAAACTTTCACAATTCTTTATACATTAAAAACCATTCACTAGTCCGAGAATCGCCACGCCACGCCTGCCACCAATGAAAGATCATTTCGTGGGTAATGTGGAACAGCATAATATGTATTGGGCAGCAAACCCTGATTAACATGAGCGGCCTTCACAAAAAACTTGGCCTGATTAATCTTGAAATTAACAAAGATATCTACATATGGATAATTTCCAATCTCCTTGACATTTTGCAACCGAAACTGATGGGTGGATGGTACATAAGCATCAGCAAAATAACTGCTATTATAAAGCACATCAATACCAATTTGCATATACAGGGCCTTCTTAAATAAATAGTTATGATAAAATGCAGACCCACTGGCAATGAATGTTGGCAGCCTTAGTGTCGTTGACTCAGAGACTATCTGATATTGGATTCTATTCTTAATCGAAAAATGCTTCCAATTAAAATCTTTCATTATATACCCCGAAAGAATGGTAATATCATTGGTCTCTTGTTGTGGTGCACCCTCCTCACCAAAGTAGATCAATCTGCCAATTATATCACCTCGAACTCCAATCCGGGCATTGTGATTAACGAAAGTGTATTGAAGCATCGCTGACGCGTTGAATTGTTTTAGAAACGAGTTATTCCAAGTAAAATGGTTGCCCTCATAGGAATAGTTGATCATCGCCGGCGCTCGCTGTTGTACAGCCAGGAGGTAGTCAAGATATTGAGTCCTCTTTTTTCTCATATATTTCAACTTTATCTCTCCTCTATAATCTCCCGAATTGATTCCATCCAGGGTATAATCACCGCTTATGTTCCAATACAAATTAGCATGGGCGCTATTGCTCAAAGATCCTTGGACGATTGTATTATTGATAAATGAGTCTTTCTTAAGACGATTGTACTCGATATATTCATAGGTTGCCGAAAGCCCAGCATTAATCTTGTTACTACTAACGGGATTAAAATCCAGGGTTCTAAAGCCTATTGTATTGGTGAACTTCTGCATGTGTATTTGATTATCTGTTCGGAAGGAATCAATCAAAATCCTATCATAAAAAAGCGTATCCGGGCTAGAATCTCCATAGCGAATTGTTCGTTTATCAAAGCCAGCAGTATGATAAAAGCGAAACTTACCTTCAAATCTAATTTCGGTAACACTGTCGTTGACCTGTTCCTCCCAAGATTTCCCAAAGTCGAAACTTTGAGTCAGTTTATATACCTTCTGGGTCTCTGCACTCTGAGCGGTCGTTAATTTCACCGGAACATTCTCCTTTTGAATGCTGGTAGAATCTTCGAATAAGGAATCTGCTGTCAAGCCACCATTTTGGTTTCTACTCAATTCACTCCAAATAGCCTGGGCATTTAAGTGATACCGCTGGTTTTTAGAATCAATAGAAGTAAATGCTCTAAAATTTACAATTTGTCCCTCCTGTCGGGAATATACGCCCTCTGTACCGCCTTTTTGAAAACTGACTCCCGCATTCACCAATTTACTGATATTCTGGGTGTGGAGCACAGAGAACATTTGCTCTTGCTTTGGCCCCACCACATAATAGAGCTCCGTTAAAGGTGCCGCAACATTGTAGAAAACAGAATGATCAGGATGAAATTTATAGTGGTCGTAACTGTGAAAACCGAAGTCCAACCCTGACTTCGTATTAGGCAAATACATCATCGATTTCCCCGGGCTACCAAGGCTTCCTAAATCAGCAATGATGGCTTCTCTTCTTAAACTGTTAACACCTGATAAAAATACATTTGTGTTGAAGGTTCTTAGTAAATTATTACTTGGGTAATACTGCTGAAAGCCTGTAATTGTATAATCATAGTTCCACAAATTCTTATAGGTGCCATTTAGCTCTACTTCATTGAATATCTTTATGCGCGACGTATCAGGGTTGAACTTTGTGTCCGTAGAGTCTATGCCTGCGATAGTGGAACCTGACCACAAGCATATTGCAACTCCGGCAAGTAGCGTATGTATAAACCTGAACAATGAATAGAAATTTACGGGCAAATATATGCCCAAACGATACAATCTTGGCGAAATTGCCACAAAAAAAGCCCCAACCTTTCGATTGGGGCTCTTAAAATTGGCGACGACATACTCTCCCGCTTGGAATAGCAGTACCATCTGCGCTGAT